>VAZM01000295.1 GCA_005883135.1 Alphaproteobacteria bacterium | reverse complement strand
TTGTTAGCCGAATCATCCGACATTTATAGCCGATCGACTCCGCCTAGCAATTTTGAGATAGGTTCTAGTGAGCCCGGTTGGGATCGAACCAACGACCTACTGATTAAAAGTCAGTTGCTCTACCACTGAGCTACGGGCCCGGTGCGCGGGTGTGTACGGGCGGCCCTGTGCGGGGTCAATAGGCGGCGGCGCGGGCGCAGGTTTGCCCTGTGCAAGCGTTCCGGGGCGGCTTATCTTCCCAGTTCGGCCGCATGCGCCGCGAGGAGTGAGCTGATGCCGATCGTCAACCGCATTGCCGCCCTGCAGGGCGATATCAGCGCCTGGCGGCACGATATCCACGCCCATCCCGAACTCCTTTATGACGTGCAGCGCACCGCCGCGACGGTCGCCGGCAAGCTCAAGAGCTTCGGCTGCGACGAGGTGGTGACCGGGATCGGACGCACCGGGGTGGTCGGCGTGATCCGCGGCGGCAAGGGAAGCGGCCGCGTGATTGCGCTGCGTGCCGACATGGATGCGCTGCCGATCCAGGAAGCAAACGACCTCCCATACAAATCCACGGTACCTGGCAAGATGCATGCGTGCGGCCACGATGGACATACCGCGATGCTGCTCGGCGCCGCGCACTATCTCGCCGAGACGCGCAACTTCGCCGGCACGGCGGTGGTCATTTTTCAGCCGGCCGAGGAGGGCGGCGCCGGCGGCAAGGCCATGGTCCAGGACGGCCTGATGGACCGCTTCCATATCGAAGAGGTCTACGGCATGCACAATTATCCCGGCCTTGCGGTCGGGCAATTCGCGCTGCGACCGGGCCCGCTGATGGCCGCCGCCGACCGCATCACTATCGAGATCGAAGGCCGCGGCGGGCACGCGGCGCGCCCGCACGTCTCCGTCGACACCGTGCTGGTGGGGGCGCAAATCATCAACCAGATCCAGTCGATCGTCGCGCGCAACGTCGATCCACTCCATGCCGCGGTGATCTCGATATGCGTGTTTCAGGCCGGCACGACCGATAACGTCATTCCGCAGACGGCGCTGCTGCGCGGCACCGCCCGCAGCCTCACTCCCGAGGTGCGCGACCTGCTGGAGCAGCGGCTGCAGGCGGTGGTGACCGGAACGGCGCGGCTCTATGGCGCCAGCGCGAAGCTCACCTATCGGCGCGACTATCCGGTGACCCGAAATCACGAAAAGCAGGCGGCATTCGCCGCCTCCGTCGCGGGTGAAGTCGTCGGGCGCGAGCGGGTCGACGATGCCGTCGCGCCGGTCATGGGCGCCGAGGACTTTTCATTCATGTTGGAAGCGCGTCCCGGCGCCTTCATCTTCGTCGGCAACGGCGACAGCGCCAACCTCCACCACCCGGCCTACGATTTCAATGACGAGGCGATCCCCTTCGGAGCTTCGTACTGGGTCAAGCTGATTGAGACGGCGCTGCCGGGGTGAGCAGGGCGCAAGCGTCGAGCAGTAGGTAATCCGCACGCAGGTGAGGAGCGGGCGTGCGCTCCCTCATCACGGATTAGGGACTGACTTCTGGTCAGCCGGCGCGTCGGTCACTGATGCGACGGAGGCGGGCTGCGGCAGTTGGGCCGCGACCTTGGCCTCGACACTTCGCCAATAGGCGAATTCGTTGAAGCGCGAGCCTTCCAGAACGGCGATCGCCACGGCGGCAAGGAACGGTAGGCTCTGCACCACCAGCACCGCCGCGAAGACGTAGAGCTCGCGGATTTGCTTGTAATTCGTGGCCAGCACCACCGCCGCGCCGACGAGCAGCAGCGCGCCCAGCACCGCCTCCCAGAACGCCGGAAAATCCGCGCCCTTGCGGGTCGCGCCGCCCTTGGCCGTGCGCATGAAGGGGAGCGTCTCCTTCCACAAGCCGCAACCCACCGCACGCGCCACCGTCCATTGTACCGACATCGCAGCGATCACCGCCCCGAGCATCTGGCCCCGCGGAATCGCGACCCGCAGGCAATACAGCGAAACAAAATGCGCGAGCGTGACGATGAAGGCCGCCAGAATCGGCACGGTGAGGATCTTGTCGGGAATGGCAATGTCGGCAAAGGCCACGACGGGCACCCACACGAGATTGAGGATTGCAACCGCAACCCCGATCGATTCCGCACCGAGCCAGTTCAGCCAGCCCAGCGCAAATTCGCGCTTCTGCTCGCGCGTCAGCACATTGGCGCGCGGCAGCAAATGACGCCAATGCTTTCGCAGAATCTGGAAACCGCCGTAGGCCCAGCGATGACGTTGATTCTTGTAGGCCTCGAAGGTGTCGGGGAGGAGCCCGTGTCCGTAGCGCCGGTTGGTGTAGTGGATCTGCCACCCATGTTCGAGCACCAGCAGGCCGAGATCGCAGTCCTCGACGATGGTGTCGCTCGACCAGCCGCCGACCGAGACCAGCGCGGTGCGGCGCATCAGACACATGGTGCCATGCACGATGATGGCATTCGCCTCGTTGCGCTGGACCATGCCGATGTCGAAGAAGCCGGCGTACTCTCCGTTCATGGCATGATGCATGACGGTGCGATCGCCGTCGCGATGATCCTGCGGCGCCTGCACCATTCCGACCTTCGGGTCGGCGAAGACCGGCACGAGGTCTTTGAGCCAGTCGGGCCGCACGACGTAATCCGCGTCGATCACGCCGATGATCTCGGCATCGGCGGCGGTGTGCGCGAGCGCGAGCCGCAGTGCGCCGGCCTTGTAGCCGCTGACGTTGTCCTCGTTGATGAATTTGAAGCGCTCGCCGAGCGTGCGGCAATGATCCTCGATTGGACGCCAGAACGCAGGATCGGGCGTATTGTTGATGACCACGACGCATTCGAAGTTCGGATAATCGAGTCGCGCGACCGCGTCGAGCGTGGCTTTGAGCATCTCCGGCGGTTCGCGATGGGCCGGAATGTGGATCGATACTTTCGGGGCAAAACCCTCCGCTGCCGGCAATGCGGCGGCAATGAGCCGCCGCGGCCCACGCCCGAACGCGACGACCGCGATCTCCTCGATGCGTGCGAGCGCGATCGCGACCAGGGGAGCGAGGAGAAGGACACCGAGCCCGAGCGCGAAAGCGGCGCCGAGCACGAAATAGTGCGTTTGCCAGAACGCGAATACCGTCGCGAACCAGGCGCCGGCCGCATTGGCCGCCACAGCAAGCGTGGCGGCCTCGCCGAAGGTGACGGCGCCGCGCGCCAGCATCGGCAGCGACAGCAGCAAACCGAGTAGCACCGCGATCGCCCCGATCTTCCAGTGATCAGGATCGCTCACCGGTCCAGTCCAGGCGAACTTGGCGTTGCGCGAGGCGTCGAACAAGCCCCAATACATGCCGACGCCGCCTTCCGCGGTTTTCCATGGCTGGTCGAAGGCTTCGATGATGTTGTAGTCGATGCCGTAAGCCTCGGCACGGGAAACGAACTCGCGCAGCACGGTGGCCTGCTCGATCCGTCCGGGATCGGCGTCACGCATGTTGTAGCCGGCGCTGGGCCAGCCGAACTCGGCGATCACGATGCGCTTGCCCGGATGCGCGCTCCGCAGCTTGTCGTAAAACTCGATGGTCTTGTCGACGGCCTGCGTCGTGGTGAATCCGTCCCAATAGGGCAGGATGTGCGCTGCGATGAAGTCGACCGCGGACGCAAGCTCCGGATGTTCGATCCATACCGTCCAGATCTCGCCGGTGGTGACCGGCACAGGACTTTGCCGTTTCACGCGCTGGATCAACCGGACGAGTTCGTCGATCGACTTCTCCGCGCGCAGCGTGGTTTCATTGCCGACGACGATGGCGTTGATGTTGCTGTAGCGGCGCGCAAGGGCGATCGCCGCTTGTATTTCCCGCTCGTTGCGGGCTTCGTTCTTGTCGATCCAGATGCCGAGCGTGACCTTCAGCCCGAACTCGGCGGCGATTGCCGGGACCAGCTCACCGCCGCCGGTCGACGTGTAAGTGCGGATCGCCTGAGTATACGGACTGAGAATCTTCAGGTCGGCGCGAATTTGCTCCGCCGTTGGACGGTCGCCGTAATCCGGATGTTGCGAGCGCGTGTACGGCGAGTAGGAAATACTGGCGAGCGGAGCGTCAATATTGGCAACCGCCTGTTGCCGTTGGAGGAGCGTCCATAAGCCGGCATGCACGCAGATGACGAGCGCCACCACAGCAGCGACGGTGCGCATAGAAGGCCAACCACGCGGGGCAAAATGCTAAAACCCGAACCTGTCCCCTAGGTCCAACTAAGGCATCGTTTAACGTACCTTAGCATGAGGCGTCGTGACAAGTAGCGATCGGTCATGGCCGATGCAAGGCAAACAACAGCGCGACAAAAAAATCGTTCCAGAAAATTTTAAAAACAACTCAGTCTGAACGTTTGTACAGCTTGGCGCCCTCGACGCTGAATGTTTGTACAGACTAGCGTGGCGGTTCAGAAGTCCGCATCATGACACTAGCGGTTGGTCGTGCCACTGGGCACGGCCGCGGTGCCTTGGGGCTCGGCATTGGGATTGATCCAGCAGCCGTGCACCCGGCTGTTGAGCGTGTCGGTCGCCTTCGGATCGATATTTCCCTGGCGCACGAGGCAACGGAAGGTCGCCTGGATGTGGCCTGCCGGGCAGCCGAACCGGTCGTAAAGGTCGAGGTGGCGGAAAGCGGTATCGAGATCATCGCGCCAGAGCAGGCTAACGACCCGACGCCCCAGCCACAGACATTCCGGATTGGCGGCCGGCCCGCCCAAAAGTCGCTCGGCTTCGGCAAATTCGTCGATCTTTTTCTGGGCTTCCTTGGCGTCGCTGGCCTGCGGCTTATCCTTGTCCCCGGCCTTTTGCTCCGCATTCTGGGCGAATGTCGGGTCTCCGACAAAAAGCATCACCGCGCCGAGTAAGGCGGTAAGAAGACGCGTCCGTGAGCGCTGCATCATTGTCCTGGTGTCTTGGGCCGTGCCGGTCGGTAGGTCGCCTCTCCCATGGCGGCCCATTCCGTCAGCATTGCGGCGGCGGGCGCAAGCCTCGGCGCGACCCGATTAAAGCAGCCGGGAGAGGTAACGCCAAGATGGCAAAGGCGTTGGCGGCAAAAAATCGCCAGCAATGCCATTCGGCGGTGCTTGGCACCGCCGTTGCCGCACGATAAGGCGAGGCCTCATCCTCGCTCAGGGGACCGGGACCTCAATGGGCATTGCGGGCGCGCTTTTCGCGATTGCGGCGGCGGCGGTCGTCGCGGCATGGGCGTGGCTCGGCGCATCGGTTCAAATGCCGCCGTCCCCGTTGGCCTCAGGTGAGAAGCTTTATTGCGTCTCGTACAGCCCGTTTCGCGGGAGCCAGAGCCCCCTCGGGCCGGAGGTTCCGGTCGACCCGAGGCAAATCGACGAGGATTTGGCCCAGCTCAAACACATCACGGACTGCGTGCGCACCTACTCCGTCGACTACGGACTGGACCAGATTGCCGAAATCGCCAAGCGCCACGGCATCAAGGTACTGCAAGGGCTTTGGCTCTCGAACTTGCCCGAGCGCAGCCGGTGGCAGGTCGCGACCGCAATCGCGCTGGCCAAGCGGTTTCCGGACGTGATCGCGGCGGTCATCGTCGGTAACGAAGTTCTGCTGCGGGGCGAAATGGCGGCACCCGACCTCATGCGGACGATCCGCGAGGTCAAGTCGCAGGTCTCCATGCCGGTGAGCTACGCCGATGTGTGGGAGTTCTGGCTGCGAAACCGCGATGTCGCCAGCGCGGTCGATTTCATTACCATCCATATCCTACCCTACTGGGAGGACTTTCCCATCCCCGCACGGGACGCGGCGGCGCACGTGGACGCCATTCGCGCACAGGTGGTCGCCGCCTTTCCCGGGAAAGACGTGTTCGTGGGAGAGTTCGGGTGGCCGAGCGCCGGCCGCATGCGCGAAGGCGCTCTACCCTCGCCGGTGAACCAAGCGCGCACCATGCATGAGGTGCTCGAGCACGCGAAACGCGAGAATTACCGGGTCAACCTGATCGAGGCGTACGACCAGCCCTGGAAGCGCCAGCTCGAAGGGACCGTCGGCGGCCACTGGGGGCTGTTCGGCGCGTACCGACGCGAGGCCAAGTTCACCTGGGGTGGGGTCGTCTCAAATCATCCGCAGTGGCATTGGCAGGCCGCGGGCGGCGTCGCATTTGCGGCGGTGATTTTCGCGACCGCGCTGGCCGTTGGCAGGCGCATGAAGGTCACGGGTGATGTCGCCGGGTGGCTGCGAATTGCGGCGATTGCGACGGCGCCAGGGATCCTGATCGGCTGGACGCTAGCCAATGTGCCGCTCGAAAGCTTGACCGTCGGTGATTGGCTGCGCTCCCTCGCCTGGGTCGCGGCAGCATTGGTGTCGCCGGTGGTCGCCGCGGCCGCCGTGGCATCGGGGACGACGGCGCCGCCCTTCGCACACGTTCTCGGCCGCGCAGCGCAACGCCCGCGCGATCCCGTCGCGCTGGGGCTTGGCGTTCTGCGCATCGCGCTTGCCGTCCTTGCAGTACAGGCGGCGCTTGGCCTGGTGTTCGATCCGCGTTACCGGGATTTTCTGTTCGCGCCGCTTACCGCCGCGACGGTCCCGCTCTTGCTCGCAACACGCTGGAAGCCCGCGATGAAAGAAAAGCAGCTCGGGAGATGGAAGCGGCGCTTGCAGGCGCCGGCCGCGGAGACCGCGGTAGCGGCTACGCTGACTGTCTCGGCAATTTACATCGTTGGCAATGAAAGCTTCGCCAACTGGCAGGCCGTGTGGTTCGCAGCCGCTCTGCTCGCACTCGCCTTTACAGTGCTGCAGGTGCAGGACGCGCCAGGCTGAGCAACAGCAGCGCGGCCGCAAGGCCGGCGAGATTGGCGTTGTGCAACACCAAGCCGAACGCGCTTGCTGCAAGCGCCACCGCAACGAGCAAGATCGTCGGCCGCAGAAGGTTGATCAATGCCGCGCCGAGCGCCACCCAGCCGAAGACCGAGTGGTTGTACAGCCAGATCGTCAGGCGGAACGTGGCGCACAGCCAGGTGTCGAGGCCAGCTTGGCAGGCGAGCGACACCGGGGCGTATTCGATGGCCAGATAGCGAAGATAGAGCGCCTCACCGAGCGAGAGCAACGCGACGAGCAGAAGCCAATTGACTTGACGGGCGGTGGGCAGAAACAGCGCGGGTTGCATGCGCGATGCAGTATGCCGCGCGTGTGTTTGCTCGACAACGGTACCCGGCGGCGGCCGCGCGGCGGGCATGAGTTCGTGCGCGCAGACGCAAATCCAAACCGCGATAAGTCGCATCGCCGGGAAAGGTCCGCGGGTGCATTCCACTTTCCCGCCGCGGCGCACTCGGATATGACGGCGGCGGCCATGCGGCGGCTCAACGCCGCGGAGGAGGTCGGTTGGCGAATCAACGCACGTGCCTTGCTGTCGTGCTCGCGGCCGGGGAGGGCACCCGTATGCGCTCAGCGCGGCCGAAAGTGCTGCACGCCATCGCCGGCCGCTCGCTCCTCAACCATGTCCTCGATGCCGTGCGTCAGGCAGGAGGCACCACGACCGCCGTGGTGGTCGGGGTCGGCGCCGATGCAGTCGCGGCCGAAGCCAAACGTATCTTGCCCAATGCCGAAATCTTCGTGCAAGCGGAGCGGCGCGGAACAGCGCACGCGGTGCTGGCTGCGAAAGCCGCGATCGCGCGCGTCCCCGACGACGTGCTCGTCATCTTCGGCGATACACCTCTTATTCGGCCGCAGACTCTTACCCGCATCCGTGAAGCGCTCGCCAAGGGAGCGGCGGTCGTGGTGCTTGGGTTTCGGCCGCGGGACCCGACGGGCTACGGCCGGCTCGTGGTCGAGGGCGGCGAGCTTGTCGCAATCCGCGAGGAAGTTGATGCGAGCGCGGCCGAGCGCGCGATCACGCTGTGCAACGGCGGGCTCATGGCGTTCGCCGGTCCGACCGCGCTCGAGATCCTCGAGCGAATCGGCAACGATAATCGCAAAGGCGAATATTACCTGACCGACGCGGTGGCTATCGCCCGGGGAATGGGACGTAGGGCGACCGTGATCGAGACCGAGGAGGACGACGTGCGCGGGATCAACACCAATACGCAGCTCGCTGAGACCGCTGCCGTGTTGCAGCAGCGTCTGCGCAACGCGGCGATGGAGGACGGCGTCACGCTGGTCGCACCGGAGACGGTATTCCTGTCGTCGGACACCAAGTTCGGCCGCGAGGTGGTGGTGGAGCCCTTCGTGGTGTTCGGACCCGGGGTCACGGTCGAGGACAACGCGGTGATCCGTTCGTT
>VAZM01000294.1:9812-13659 GCA_005883135.1 Alphaproteobacteria bacterium | reverse complement strand
GCGCCAGCGCGGCCGGATCGCGCACGGTCGCGCACGGCTACGGTCAGGCGATCGCCAAGCTCGGTCCGGAGCTCGCGATCCTGCAGTCGATGCCCGTGGAAGACATCGCCCGCGGCGGCTCGCCCCTGCTCGCCGAGGCGATCACTCGCCTGCGTGCCGGACAGGTGATCTGTGAGGCGGGGTATGACGGCGAATACGGCGTGATCCGCCTGTTCGAAGAGAACGAGCTCGCGCGCTTGACCGCCGGCGAGTTGCTCTTCGATGCGCCGATCTCGAAACGAAGGCGGGCCGAAGCGGCAAAGCCGCAAGTGCCTGGCACGGCCGCAGCCGATAATGGCGAGGCCGTTGCGCCGGCGCGGCCGCGATTGCGGCTGGTGAGCAGTCAGGCGACCGCTGGCTCCGGTCTCCTCGCGCAGCTCGATGCCGACCAGCGCTCGGCGGCCGAAGCGATCGATGGGCCGCTGTTGATCATCGCCGGTCCCGGATCGGGAAAGACCCGTACGCTGACCTATCGCATCGCCCATCTCGTCGCAGAGCGCGGGGTTGCCGCCGAGGCTTGCCTCGCCATCACCTTTACCCGCCGCGCTGCCGCCGAAATGCGCGATCGGCTGGCGGCGCTCCTTCCCGATGGCGCCGAACGAGTGGCGGTTCACACCTTCCATTCGCTCGGCCTTTCCATCCTTCGCGAACACGCAAACGCGGCTGGGCTGCGCCCCGGCTTTCGCGTCGCGGGCGAAGCGGAACGCGCCGGCCTCATCGGCGCGACGCTCGATCTCCCCGGGCGCGAAGCGCAGCGGGTCTTGCGTGCGATCTCGCGGGAGAAGCGCATGCGTGGCGGCGTGGGTACCGGCGAGGCCACGGCCGCCTACGAAGGCGCGCTCGCCGAGCGCAATTGGATCGACTTCGACGATCTCATAGCGCTTGCGGTTCGCGCGTTGTCGCGGCATGCCGATCTCGCCGCGCACTATCGCAAGCGCTGGCGCTGGGTCTCGGTAGACGAATTCCAGGATCTCGACGAGCAGCAATATAGACTGCTCATGTTGCTGGCACCCGCCGGGTCGAACCTTTGCGCCATCGGCGATCCCAATCAGGCGATCTATGGCTTTCGCGGCGCCGATGCGTCCGGCTTCGAGCGCTTCCGGCAGGATTCGTGCGGCTTGGCCGCAACTACCGCTCCCGCTACCCGACTCGTGCGGCTTGCGCGCAACTACCGCTCCAGCGGCAGCATCGTCACCGCTTCCGCGCAGGTGATCGCGTCTTCTCCGAGCGGGCCCATCGCTGAAGTGGTGCGCGACATGCACGAGCGCGTCGCCGTGCATACCGCGGCCACGGAGCGCGCCGAAGCCGAATCTGTGGTGGCGGCGATCGAACAGATGATCGGCGGCCATACCTTTTTCTCGATCGACAGCGGCCGCGCCATGCCCGCGGGGCAAAGCCAGCGCGTTTTTTCGGACTTCGCAGTTCTCTACCGCACCGAAACCCAGGCGGCACCGCTGTGCGAGGCGTTCGAGCGTTCCGGCATCCCCTATAAGAAGAACTCCCATCGACCGCTGACGGACGAGCCATCGGTGCAGGCGCTGTTGCAGGAACTCGGCGACCACGAGGGCGCGACGCTTGCCGACGATCTCCGCACGGCCGCCGAACGGCTGGCCGAGCGCGGCGATGCGGGCGCGACCATCGCGTTGCAGCGCCTTACCGCGCTCGCTCGATCGTGCAGCAATGATCGGATCCGCCTCAAGGACCTCGCCGCGCTCACCAGCGACGCGGAGTTCTGGGATGCGCGCGCGGACCGCGTGTCGCTCCTGACCTTGCATGCGGCAAAGGGACTCGAGTTTGCGGTGGTTTTCATTGTCGGATTGGAGGACGGGCTGCTGCCGTTGCGTTGGGACGAAGCAGACGAGGAGGAGATGGCAGAGGAGCGCCGCCTATTTTATGTGGGCATGACGCGGGCCAAGGATCGGCTGATCCTCAGCCATGCGCGCCAGCGTCTGTGGCGCGGCCGCGTGCGCCCGCGCGAGCCGTCGCCGTTCCTGCGCGACATCGAAGCGGAGTTGGTGAAGCACCAGCCCGCGTACGCCGCGCGTGCCAAGCCGCAGGAACGTCAGCTCAAACTGCTTTAGCGCGGCAAGTCCGGCATCCCGCCTTGCGTCTCAACCCAGCAATCACGTGGATAGCCTTTCGCTCACGAGCACGAGGCGGGCGCGACTTCGGCCCACAATCGGCCGCTGCCGCCGCGAGTCGAGAGGACGCGCACGCAGGCGCCGCGCGGCAGGCGGCTCTGCAGCTTACTCTGATCGTTGGCGCCGGCCTGCGGCTCGGACCAGACCGGCAGCATCGTCTTGGCGGATAAAACCGTGCCGGCAGGCGGCAACGAGGTGTCCGAGATGGCATAGCCGCTGAAATGCGGCTCCCATGATCCCGATTGGCGACGAGCGAGCGCGACCCAACCGTAGCGATCTTTCGACCCCGGCGCACCAAAAACGCCAAGCGCGGCGGTTTGCGCGCGCGGCGATGACGCGCCGATAGGTACCGGCGGCGACGTCGCAGCCGCATGGGTGGCCTGGGCGGGATGTTCGCTCATCGCCGCTTGGAAAATCGCCCGCGCGTCGGGGTCGACTTCGCCGCAAAGCTTGTCGAATTCCGTGACGTCCTTCTTGAGCAGGCTGCGCTTGGTGTTGGGGTCAACGTTTCTTTCCATAATGCCCATGATGTCGTTGCGCAGCTTCTGGCACGTCACGTCGGTCGAGAAATAGCTCTGATACGCCGCAAAGGTGCCGGCGGCCGCCGCGGGAATCGCGAGCGCCGCTCCAGTCATCTGCAGCAGCCTGACCAGGTGGTCCGGGGTCATGACATCCTCTGGCCGCCCGCTCACGACCATGCCGCCATGGCGCGAAGATGGCAACGTCGGTACGGAAGCCCTAGCGGGCAGGCGACGGCGAGGATGGCGCCCGTCGGGGGAGCGGCGTAGCGGCGGCCGATTGCGGCCTTCCGGCGATGATAGGATTGAGCGCCTCCGGGTTCGAATACCAGTATGGGCCTGGAGCATGGCGGCGCAATTCCTGCTCGGCCGCTTTCACCGTGGCGATGGTGTAGGCCGCCTGACGCTGCGCCTCCGTAAGCTCCTTGACGTCATCCTGGAGCGCCTCGATCTGGCGCCGCAGTCGGTCGATCTCCTCCTCCGCCGCCGCGCGTTGCGCATTTTTCGGTGGGCTTGCCGCCGATTGCAGCTCGAACCGCAGCCGGCCGTCCGCATTCGACCAGGCAAAGGCAAGCGCACCGATGGCGCCCAGCCCTAGCGCCACGCCGGCAAGCATCAACAGTCTTGCACCGGTGCGGCGGCGGCGCGACCGCGCCAGCGCGGCGGCGTCCTCCCCGAACTCCTCGTCGAGGACGTCGAGCCTCGGCATATCCGGGGCATCAGTTGTACTCGGCATTCACGCTTCCGGTCTCGGCAGGCGTTGGCTTACCGCGTTTGGCCGCGAGCAATGGACGACCCCGCGCCTCGGACGCGGCGGCGCGCGGCATGATGCGCGCATCGCACCGCCACCTCAAGCGCCTTGCCAAGCCGGGCGCAGCGCCTGCGCCCCGCGCCGCGGCTTCGTGATAGATTGGCCCAGATGAAAGCAATGGCTCGCAGGGAGGCATCGCGATGGATATCGGCTTCATCGGGCTCGGCCAAATGGGCTTCCACATGGCGCGTCGGCTGGTCGAGGCGGGCCACCGCCTCCTCGTATTCGACACCCGGCGCGAGCCGCTCGACCGCCTCACCGCGCTCGGAGCGCAAGCGGCCGGCTCCGTTCGTGAGATCGCCGATGCGGTCGAAACCGTGATGGTGAGCCTGCCCACG
>VAZM01000294.1:0-9739 GCA_005883135.1 Alphaproteobacteria bacterium | reverse complement strand
CGCTCAGAGCAAAAGACATCGTGCAGATCGATTGCCCGGTCAGCGGCGGCGTCACCGGGGCAGCGAAAGGCACGCTGGCGCTGATGGCTTCCGGCCCGCGCGCGGAGGTCGCCGCGATCGAGCCGGCGCTGGCCGCGATCGGAAAGATGTTCTTCATCGGCGAGCGGCCAGGCGCCGGCCAAACGATGAAGCTGTGCAACAATTTCCTCTCCGCCGCAGCCATGACTGCGACGTCGGAGGCGATGGTGATGGGCGTCAAGGCGGGGCTCGATCCGCGCATCATGTTGGACGTGATCAATTCCGGGACCGGCCGCAATACCGCGACCGAGGACAAGTTCGGGCGCGTGGTGCTGCCCCGCACCTTCAATCTCGGTTTCACGGTCGGACTGATGACCAAGGATCTCAAGCTGTGTCTCGGCGAAGGCAAGGCGCTCGGCGTGCCGATGCAAGTTGCCGAGGCCGTCACGCGGCTCCTGCAAATCGCCTGCGACGAGAACGGGCCGGACAAGGATCTCACCACCGTCGTGCAGGCGGTCGAGCGCCGCGCCGGCGTCGAGGTGCGCGCCCCGCGCGCCAGCGCGGCGTTGCCGAAGTGACGGCGTGTTCGCGCGGCACTTCGCCCCGCCCAGTTTATCTTCCGCCGTCTGCAGTTCCCGATGGAGAGGACGAATGAGCGACGACACCCACGAAATTTACGCCATCCGCTACGGACATCATGATCGCAAGTCCTCGGAAAACTTCATCGGCGGCGATCCGCACGACATGCTGCAACCGCTCGACTTCTATGTTTGGGCGATCGTCGGGCCGTCCGGCCCGATCATTCTCGACACCGGCTTTGACGCGGCCATGGGCAAGAAGCGCCAGCGCGAGTTGATCAAGCCGGTGGGCGAAGGCTTGCAAAAGATCGGCATCGATGCGGATCAGGTCGCGACCGTCATCGTCAGCCACATGCACTACGATCACGTCGGCAACTATGATCTGTTTCCCCGCGCGCGCTATCACCTGCAAGACTGCGAGATGGCCTACGCCACGGGCCGCTGCATGTGCCACCTGGCGCTGCGCATGCCGTTCGAGGCCGACGATGTGGTCGCGATGGTGCGCAAGGTGTTCGCCGGCCGCGTCACCTTCCATGACGGCGAGGGCGAGATCGTGCCGGGCGTCACGGTGCACCATATCGGCGGCCACTCGAAAGGCCTGCAGAGCGTGCGCGTGAAGACCCGGCGCGGCCCCGTGGTACTCGCCGCCGACGCGGCGCACCTCTACGCCCATGTGGAGACCGGCCGCATCTTCCCGATCACCTACAACGTGGCCGAAGTGGTGGAAGGTTATGAGAGGCTCAAAACGCTCGCCGCCTCGCCGAACCACGTGGTCCCCGGGCACGATCCGTTGGTCCTTTTGCGCTATCCCGCGGCCAAAGCCGGCCTGGAGGGCTGGGTGGTACGGCTCGATGCCGAGCCACGGGCTTGATACCGGCAAATGCCCTGCTGCGATCGGCTGCGGCTTGGCCGCCCGGCCGCCATATCACAGGACCAGTCCCGCCAGCCGTGGCGTTCAAAAAGGTTAGCGCCGCCACGCTGATTCCAGTCTCGGGCTCAATAGCGGTGCGAGCGGCAGTGTGATAGCATGTGACGGCGCGGGCAGGCCGCGTCTCGGAAACGCAGATCGTACCGCCATGAAGTCGAAGTGGACGTCAGCTCGCGACAAACGGCTGTTGGCGCAACAGGCCACAGGACGCACCGCCGCCGAGATCGCCAAGTCGCTGGGCGTATCGCGCAATGCGATAATCGGCCGCTCCCGGCGGCTGCGCGGGATCGTCTACCGCTCTGACATCGAGAGCTGGGCGCGCGCCAATGCGCGGCGATCCGAGGAAGCCAAGGTGCGGATGAAGGCCCGGCAAAAGGCGCAGCGCAAGGCGCTGCGCGAATTGGCACGCGCTATGGCGCGCGGCATGCACCGGGGCCAAGCCATGTCGCGAGCGCACCGGGCGGGCGCGCTATGGCGGCAAATCGGAGAGCACTTCGGCATTTCCCAGCAGGCCGCCTACGAGCAGGCAAAGATTTGGACGCAACGCCACCGGCGTTGAGCGCGCGTCGCCCCTTCACATGATCGCGAACTCGCTGTTGCGGCGGTCGGTCACCAGCATGCAGCCGGGATAATGGGTGATGCAGAATTCAGGCTTGGCCGTCGCCACGACCGATTGCGGCGTCACGCCGCAGGCCCAGAACACCGGGATTTCATCCGCCCCAATCGGCAGCGGATCGCCGTAATCCGGCTTCATCAGATCGGCGATGCCGATCAACTCGGGTTTGCCGACATGGATCGGCGCCCCGTGTACCGCGGGAAAGCGCGTCGTAATCTGGATGGCGCGGATCGCATCCGCGGGTTTCATCGGCCGCATGGAGACAACCATCGGCCCGTGGAACGGGCCGGCGGGCATGGTCGCAATCGAGGTGCGATACATCGGCACGGTGACGTTCAAGGTGATGTGCCGCAGCTCGATGCCCCCCTCAATGAGCGCCTCCTCGAAGGAGAAGGAGCAGCCGAGCACGAAAGCGACGAGATCGCTGCGCCAATGGCCGCGGATGTCGGTCGGCTCGTCGATGAGCTCGCCGTGGCGGAACACACGGTAGCGCGGCAGATCGGTGCGGATGTCGAGGTCGTCGGCAAGCGTCGGCAGGCGAAAATCGCCGGGCGCCGAAGCCGCGAGCAGCGGGCACGGCTTGGGATTGAGCTGGCAGAAGCGCAGGAAGTCGCCGGCGACGTCGCCGGGCAGAATGGCGAGATTGCCCTGCACGTAACCCGGAGCGACGCCGGCGGTCTGGCCCTTGAAACCGCCTGCGCGGGTAGCGAGCCGCGCGTCGCGGCCGGTCTGCGGGAGGAGAGAAGATCTGCGAGCCGTGGCAAGAACCGACATGGCGCTTTCCTCTTGGGGGCGGGCCGAAAATGCCGGCACCGGCTGCCTATCTTATCATCAGCGAGCGCATGGAGCACGGGCACGTCCACCGCTCGCGTGCCTTAAATAGGGCCTGCGTCCCCCCGCGACACCGTCGCCGCGTTGTAGGGCCGCATGTCCTGAAGTATCCTACAACATGTCAAGAGTATCTCTTGGCCAAGGGAAGCATGCGGGCTGCGCCACGCCCGCCTAAACCGCCAGCTCCCATGCTGCGCCTCTGCGCCGCAGGAGCCGACCTGGGAGGAACAGACGATGACCGACGACACAAAAACGCAAAATTGGAGCGAGGAATTCTGGTACCGCGGCAAGCTCACGCGCCGCCGCTTGATCGGATACGGCACAGCCGCGGGCGCGCTCGGCGCGAGCATGCTGGTGCCGGCGCCGTGGCAGGCCGCCTTCGGCCAGGCGACGAAGCCCTACAAGATCGGCACGCTGCAGCCGCTCTCCGGCGCGGCCGCCGCCGGCGGCAAGACGGCGCTCGTAGGCACGCAGATGGCAGTCGATCGCATCAACAAGTCCGGCGGCATCAACGGCCGGCCCATCGAGCTCATCGTCGCCGATTATGAATCCAAGCCCGACGTGGGCCGCCGCAAGGCCGAGAAGCTGTTGGTCGAAGACAATATCGACGTGCACGAAGGCGGCTTTCTCTCCAACGTTTGCCTCGCCTGCGAGCCGTTGTTCGGGGAATACAAGGTCGTCAATATGATCGGCGTGTGCCTCGACACCACGCTCACCACCACCAAATGCAGCCGCTATACGTTCCGGCCTTTCGATTACGCGCCGGCGCAGGCGGTGGCGTTCGCGCCGTATCTCGTCAACAAGCTGGGCAAGACCTGGCACATCGCGTATGCCGACTACGCGTGGGGACAGTCGACGCGCGATGCCTATGTCCAGCAGATCAAGAAGGCTGGTGGCGACGTGGTCGGCACCACCGGGATTCCGCTCGGCACGGCCGACATGACACCGTTCCTGTCGAAGATCAGCGGCAACTTTGACGGCCTGTTCGGCATCTTCTTCGGCAAGGACGGCGTGACCGTCGGCAACCAGGCTTACGACCTCGGGATGACCAAGAAGTACAAATGGGCGGGGGACGGCGCCATCGCCGAATCCACCAACCTTCCGGCGCTCGGCAACAAGATCGAGGGCTTCGTCGGGATCAATCGCTATGTGCCGGTCCTGGAAGGCGTGCTCAACACGCCCTACCACAAGAAGTTCATGGACGACGCCGTCGTGCGGCTCAAGCAGATCGATCCTTCAGGTCCGCTCCCCGACCGCTACGTGCAGTCGAATTATGAAGCCATGAATGCGCTCAAGATCGGCATGGAGAAGTCCGGCTTCCGCGGCCGCGAGGACACCATGAAGCTGATCGAGGCCCTGGAAGGGCTGGAGATGAAGGAAGGCGACGACTTCCCGCAGGGCGACAAGGTCCTGCGCAAGGAGGACCACCAGGCGTTCATCCGCGAGTTCCTCTTCGACATCAAGGACGGCAAGTTCCGCATCCTCGAGGTGGTCCCCAAGGAAAAGACGATGTTCCCGCCGGACTGCAAGTTCGCCGCGACCTAAGTGGCGTCCGCGCTGTCTATCGATGCGACCTTCCCGGCCCCAGTCCGGGAAGGCGCAGCCGCCCCGCTGCTGCGCACCGAGCGGCTCACCGTCCGCTTCGGCGGACTGACGGCGCTCGATAACGTCGATTTCGAGATTCGGCGCGGCGAAATTCGCGCAATCATCGGCCCGAACGGCGCCGGCAAGAGCACCTTCTTCAATTGCCTCACCGGTGTGCTTCGTCCCACCTCGGGGCGCATTCTGTTCAACGGCGAGAACATCGCCGGGCTGCCGCCCAACCTGATCTCGCAGAAAGGGATCGCCCGCTCCTACCAGATCACCAATATCCTGCCCAACGCCACCACGCTCGAGAACGTCCGCATCGCCGCGCAATCGCGCCGGCACGGCTGGAGCATGCTGCGGCACCACAGCGCGTATCGCGACATCATCGACAAGGCGCAAGGCGTGCTTGACGCCGTCGGTCTGGGCGCCAAGGCGGGCGAGCTCGCCGCCAACCTCTCGCACGGCGAGCAGCGCAACCTCGAGATCGGCATTGCGCTTGCCACCGAGCCCCAGCTGCTCTGCCTCGACGAGCCCACCGCCGGCATGAGCGCGGCCGAGACCCACGACACCATGGAGCTGGTGCGCCGCATCGCCAAGGATCTCACGATCCTCATCGTCGAGCACGACATGCAGGTGGTGATGGCGCTCGCGCAGCGCATCAGCGTGTTCCACTACGGCGACCTGCTGGCGGAGGGCACGCCGGACGAGATCCAGCAGAACCCGCGCGTGCTCGAGGTCTATCTCAAGACATGACCCCCGATGCCACGCCCATTGAGCCTCTCGTCGCGGTGGAGGATGTGCACACCTACTACGGCAAGAGCCACATCTTGCACGGCGTCTCGCTCCACGTCGACAGCGGGGAGGTGGTGGGCCTGCTCGGGCGCAACGGCGTCGGCAAGAGCACGACGCTCAAGACCATCATGGGCCTGGTGCATCCCCATCGCGGCAAAGTGCTGTTCGCCGGCAAGCCCATCACCAGCCTGCCGGCGCATAAATTGGCGCGGCTCGGGATAGGCTACGTACCCGAGGATCGCCGGATTTTTCGCCTGTTGACGGTGATGGAGAACCTTCGCACCGGCCTCGACCGCCACGGCATGACGGAGGCGAGAAAACAGGAGCTCCTGGAGAAGGCCTTCAGCTATTTTCCGGTGCTCGCCGAGCGGCGCAACCAGGCCGGCGGCACGCTTTCCGGCGGCGAACAGCAGATGCTCGCCATCGCCCGCGCGATGATGCTTGAGCCCAAGATCATCCTGCTGGACGAACCCACCGAAGGGCTGATGCCGCGCATGGTCTCGCAAATCCGGCAAATCATCGACGTGCTGCACCGCGAGGGCGTCGCGATCCTGCTGGTGGAGCAGAACGTCCCGTTGACGCTTGAGGCGAGCCAGCGCGTCTACATCATGGAGAAAGGCGCGGTTCGCCATCACTGCCCGGCGTCCGCGCTCAAAATCGGCGACCCGCTCATCCAGCAGTATCTGGGGGTGTAGCATGAGCACCATGTTGGGCTTGCTCCAGGCGATTCCCTACGAGGCGCTGCTCATCCAGACGTTGAACGGCATCGTCACCGGGATGATCCTGGCGCTGATCGCCTCCGGATTGACGCTCATCTTCGGCATCATGGACGTGGTCAACTTCGCCCACGGCGAGCTGTTCATGTTCGGCGCCTATATGGGCGTGGTCGTGATCTCCGCCACCGGCAGCTTCTGGCTGGCGCTGGTGCTCGCCACCTTGATCGTGGCGCTGATCGGCGCGGCGTTGCAGATCACGACGCTGCGTCCGCTGCTCGGCCGGGATCCGCTCACCACGATCCTCGCCACCTTCGGCATTTCGCTGGTGATGCAGAATTACGCGCTGTGGCAATTCGGTCCGGTGGCGCGCAAGATCCCCGAGCCCTTCAGCGGCCAGTTCACGCTGTTCTACCTCGAATATCCCTGGTACCGGGTGCTGATCGCCGTTCTCTCGGCGGCGATCATCGGCGGCTTCTATCTCTTTCTCAAATACGGCACCTACGGCATCTGGATCCGCGCCACGACGCAGGACCGGGTCATGGCCGAGGCGATGGGCATCCCGGTGTCATGGGTGCACACCGCCGTCTTCGGCATCGGCGCGGGCATGGCCGCCGCGAGCGGCGTCCTGTTCGGACCGCTGGTCGGCGTCAACCATGCGATGGGGCTCGACTGGGTGTTGAAGGCCTTCATCGTCGTGGTGGTCGGCGGGATGGGCAATCTGGGCGGCTCGATCGTCGCCTCGATCTTCATCAGTCTGCTGGAGGCTTACGCCTCGATCTGGGTGAGCCCGGCGCAGGCGGTCATCGTCTCTTTCGTGGTTCTCATCCTCACGCTCCTGTTCCGGCCGACCGGCCTTTTCGCGACACCGAAATGAGCAAGCGCTCCGCCACCGTCTACTGGATCGGTTTCTCGATCATCCTGGCGCTGTTGATCGTCGCGCCGCTCGTGCTGACGGAGTTCTGGCGCCGGTTCCTGACGGAGATCCTGGTCTGGGGACTGCTGGCGATGTCGTCCGACATCCTGATCGGCTACACCGGCATGGTGTCGTTCGGGCATTCGGCGTTCTTCGGGCTGGGGATGTACGGCGCGGCGGCGGCGCTGTTGATGGTGAGGCCGCCCAATCTGTGGCTCGCGATCCTCTACGGCCTCGTCGGCTCGGCGGGAATCGCGCTGTTCGTCGCCTATTTCAGCACCCGGTTGCGCGACATCTATTTTGCCATCACCACACTCATCTTCTCGCAGATCTTCTACGTCATCATCTTCACCTGGACCGAGGTGACCGGCGGCGAGAACGGCCTGACTTTTCGCCGCCCGGCGCTGGAAATTCCCGGCCTGTTCTCGGTGCCGTTCTCGTCCGAGACGCTGCACTGGTTCGTGCTCGCCGTAGTCACCGCGTCGTACTTGATCCTGCGGCGTATCACGCAATCGCCCTTCGGCATGGTGCTGCAGTCGATCCGCGAGAACGAGGCACGCACCCGCGCGATCGGCTACGCGGTCGAGCGCTACAAGATGACGGCGGTGATGCTCTCCGGCCTGTTCGCCGGCCTCGCCGGCGTGCTCTATGCCCTGCAAAATCGCTTCGCCGCGCCGGATTTCGTGTATTTTCTGGTCTCCGGCGAGACGGTGATTTTCAATGTCATGGGCGGGATCGGTACCCTGGTGGGACCGATCGTCCGCGCCGGTTTCTTCCTGCTGTTGCGCGAGGCGTTCTCCCGGTTCTTCACCGAGTACTATCTCATTCCCGTAGGCGTGATCTTCATCGCCATGGTGATCTTCATGCCGCAAGGCCTGCTCGGCTTCATGCGGCGCTGGCTCAATCAATAGCTCGCCCGCGCGGCAATCCCGAGCTCTCCGTTGCACGCTGCAAGCGACAGCGCTGGCATGCGCCCCGCCTCTCCACTAACATCACCCCGGACCTCATCGCGGCAGGAACAGAGGGCAACAAGCTGTGCGCAGAGTGGAGGACCGGCGCTTCCTCCTCGGACAGGGACGTTACGTCGACGACATCAGCTTGCCCGGGCAATGTTACGCCGTCACGCTGCTCTCGCCCCATGCCCATGCCCGCATCAAACGGATCGACATCGCCAAGGCCAAAGCCGCGCCGGGCGTGCTTTGCGTGCTCACCGGCGCCGACGCAGCGGCGGAGAAGCTCGGCAGCTTCACCGCGCATCTGATGCCCGAAGACTTCGGCGCGCCCAAGGGGCACCGCACGTTCCAGCCGCTTCTCAACGCCGAGAGGGTGCGCTTCGTCGGCGATCGCGTCGCTTTCGTCGTCGCCGAGACGTTGAGCCAGGCGCGCGACGCCGCCGAGCTGGTCGAGGTGGACTATGAGCCGCTGCCGGCGGTGGTGCATCTCGAAGACGCCGCCAAGGACGACACTCCCAAGGTTTGGGAGGATTGCCCGCAGGGTAATGTCGCCTTCCGGCTGATGTTCGGCAATAAAGACGCGACCGACGCCGCCTTCGCCAAGGCCAAGCATGTGGTGAAGCTGCGGGTCGAGAACAATCGGCTTTCCCCGGTCGCCATGGAGCCGCGCGCCGCCATCGGCGATTACAACGTCGCCGAGGAGTCCTATACGCTCTACACCACCTCGCAAAATCCGCACGGCGTGCGCATGGAGATGTCGCACATCTTCCACGTGCCGGAAAACCGCATCCGCGTGATTTCGCCCGATGTCGGCGGCGGCTTCGGCCTCAAGGGCAACACCTTTCCCGACGACGCGCTGGCGCTATGGGCGGCGCGGCATCTGCGCCGTCCGGTGAAATGGGTGGCGAGCCGGTCGGAGAGCATGCTCACCGACCATTGCGGCCGGGAGATGGTGTATTACGGCGAGCTCGCGCTCGACGAGCACGGCAAGATTCTGGCGCTGCGGGCGAGATGCCTGTTCCAGCTGGGCGCCTATTTCGTCGGCGCGGCGCTGGCGGCGGGGGCATTCTCGGTGCGCTTTATTCCCGAGGCGTACGACATCCAGACCATGCACATCTTGTCGCAGGGCCTGTTCACCAACACCTCGCAATCGGGGCCCTATCGCGGCGCCGGACGGCCGGAGGCGGCCTACTTCACCGAGCGGCTCATCGAACACGCAGCGCGCACGATCGGCATGGATCCCGCCGAGATCAGGCGGCGCAACCTGATCCCGCCGAGCAAGCTGCCCTATGCGACGCCTACGTTGTGGAACTACGACAGCGGCGAGTTTGAGCGCCTCATGGACAAGTGCATCGACCTCAGCGACTGGAAGGGCTTTGCGGCGCGCAAAAAAGCCTCGCAAAAGAACGGCAAGTTGCGCGGCCGCGCGGTGAGCTACTACATCGAGTTCGGCGGCATCTTCAACGATCGCATGGATCTACGCTTCGATCCCGGCGGAACGCTCACCATCTTGGGCGGGACGCATTCGCACGGGCAAGGGCACGCGACCGTGTTCGCGCAGCTCGTGCACGAATGGCTTGACGTTCCGCTCGAAGACATCCGCTATGTGCAGGGCGATACCGCCCAGGTCCCGATCGGCCGCGGTACTTACGGCGCGCGCAGCGCGATCGTCGGAGGCAATGCGCTGAAGGCGGCGAGCGAGGCCATCATTGCGAAGGGCAAGCAGCTGGCCGCCGCGCTGATGGAGGCAGACGCGGCGGACATCGAGTTCAAGGACGGCCAATATCGCGTCGTCGGCACCGACAAG
>VAZM01000589.1 GCA_005883135.1 Alphaproteobacteria bacterium | reverse complement strand
CCAGCCGGGGGCGAGTTCGGCGTCTGCGCGAGCTGGCTCAGTCGAGCTGATCGTGTGGCTCGGTCCGTTAAGCCAGAACCGTCGCTATGGTTACCCGCTAACGCGACCAGCGTGATCGCGAAGACAACGGTAAATACCGGATCGATACGCATCAGTGCTCCCCCAACCCGCAACAGCAACACGGAGACAAAATTATCGAGGCCCCTTCCACCGTAACGGATCAGCGCGCTTTGCAAGCGATCTGGGGAGGGATGGGCTCTTAGTGTGCGGCTGCGCACGCCACGCGCGACCATGGCAGAAACCGCTCAAATATGACACTTGGTCGAAATCAATCGCGCATCGAGGCGGACCTCCCTGCTGACCGTGCGCATAGCCTGCTTCCCAACTGTCTAGATCGATGTTCATTTGTGCCCCCTGAAACCTTTGCGGATTAAGCGCAGCGAACGAAGAATGAAGGATCAACGGACAGCGCTTGGGAAGGGCACAGCCTCTTCCGCGCTGGCGTCTTCCAAGCGCACCGGATTCGCCGCCCATCGATCGAGTATTCGGGAGTGGTATCGCCCCCAGCCCCGAACCAGTTGACCAGTTAAATGTAGTGGCTTGGTCAAGTTCCGCCCACACTGCAACTTTTCGTCGTACAATCCAAATTTCCCAGCAGTGTGGCCGGTTTGCTACATACCGCGGGGTAAGATGCCCATTTCCTTCGACGATTTGCAGATTCATAACCGCACATAGTTGTCGGGCGGTAGGCGGCAGGAAACCCAAGCCACATTGCGGGGCGAGTTTCGTGGTCCGCTGCGAGCGTTCGACCGATTCGGGGGGCCTGTCATGACCATCGCCAGCTTGAAAATCGAGTCAAACGCAACGGCTAGGGAAGAAGTCCTTGGCGCCAAAGATGTTCGTACTCTCATTGCGCACCAGCTAGGCGTCGATGTCAAAAGAGTCACGGATGAGGCGCATTTCGCTGATGATCTTGGGGCCGACTGGCTCGATCGCCTGGAATTAATGATTGAGATTGAAGCTCAATTTCCTACCGTGGAATTCACGGACAACGATGTGGACCAGATAGATGTCGTCGGGGACCTAATCCACCACCTCAAAATCGCGCCGGTAGCGAAAAGTGACGACGCGGCCGTCGAGGCGCTGCTCCAGTAATCTGCATTAATCGGGCCGCGTTCAGCTCGGGGTCAGTCTGGCAGCCGAATATGGCTGGCGGGTAGTCAGTACGCAGCGCCTCACCATGCAACACCCAACCGCAGCTATTGCATGGCGTGCCGTGCTTCGGTTTACGGGACCAAGTCATCGCGCTCCATCATGTTGCCTCCTCCGCCGCCGGGCACGGGCCAAACACCCCGACTTTCGGCAGCGGGCAAAGATGCAATCCGACAAAACT
>VAZM01000293.1 GCA_005883135.1 Alphaproteobacteria bacterium | reverse complement strand
CTTCGACCGAACGATCAAGAGCGCGGAGGCCTACGGTTTCGAAGGGCCGATCGATCATTGGCGCAAATTGCGGGCGCAGATCCACGCGGAGATCTGCGAGAAGGCGTTCAACCCGAAGATCGGCGCGTTCATGCAGTCTTACGGATCGGAGCACTTGGACGCGAGCGCGCTGCTGATTCCCGTGGTCGGCTTCTTGCCGCCCGGCGATCCGCGCGTGGCCGGCACGGTCGAGGCGATCGAGCGCAAGCTCATGACGAACGGATTTGTGCTCCGTTACGACACCGGCGCGACAAAAGACGGTCTTCCTCCCGGAGAGGGGGCGTTCCTGGCCTGCAGTTTCTGGCTGGCCGACGCCTATATCCTGCTCGGTCGGCGCGATGATGCACGCAAGCTATTCGAGCGCCTTCTCACGCTCTGCAACGATCTTGGCCTGCTTTCGGAAGAATATGACCCGGTCGGCAAACGGCTGTTGGGCAATTTTCCCCAGGCGTTTTCCCACATCGCGCTGGTCAATACGGCGCACAATCTCGATCGGGCGGAGAAGCCGTGCGAGCAGCGCTCCGGAAACGTGTCGCTGCCCGACGCTGCGGAATGAATCCCCGTCATGACAGTTCATAACCGCTGCCCGGCGAGGTTAATATAGACTCACCCGCGCTGGGGGTTTCGATGGATATCTCGATAGCGTTCGGTGCCGCGAGCTGCGTCCCGTCGCGCGTGTGTTAAACGGAGTTTCCGATGCGCAAACCAGTGCCTGCGCGCGATGCGGTGCCCCGGGCCTTGCTGGCGGCGGCGGCGGTTGCGCTCTTGTTCGTATCGCCGCACCTCGCCCAGGCGCAGGATCGCGCAGCAGGCGTGCAGCGGGTGAAAACGATCGGTTTCACCGTTGCCGATGTCGAGCGTGAAACGAATTTCTTCGCCAACGTGCTGCAGTTCGAGAAGATCGCCGATTTCCGCGTCGTCGGCACGGAGTACGACGCGCTGACCGGCGTGTTCAACTCCAATCTGCACATCGTGCAGTTGAAACTGGGCGAGCAAATCATCGAGCTCACGCAATATGTCTCGCCGACCACCGGACGCAACATCCCGGTATGGTCCAACAGCAACGACGCCTGGTTCCAGCACATGGCGATCGTGGTGAGCGACATGGATGCCGCCTACAAAATCTTGCAAGACAATAATGTACGGCAGATCTCCTCGCATCCCATCACCATCCCGCAGTCCAACGCCGGAGCGGCCGGCATCAAGGCGATCAAGTTTCACGACCCGGAACGTCATCCGCTCGAATTGATCTACTTTCCGCCCGGCAAGGGCGACCCATCGTGGCAGGCGCCGAGCAACAAGCTCTTTCGCGGCATCGACCATACCGCCATGACGGTGCCCAGCACGGACAAGGGCGTGACGTTCTACCGTGACGCGCTCGGCTTTGCGGTGGGCGTCACCACCTTGAACAGCGGAACGACGCAGGATGTGCTGGACGGCCTGATCAACGATACCTGCCTGGTCACGGCGATGATGCCGCCCGCCGTGCCGGCGCACGTCGAGTTCCTGGAATATAAGAGTCCGCCCGGCGGCCGCTTGATGCCGGCCGAGACCAAGGCCAGCGACCTCTGGCATTGGCAGCCGACGCTGGTGAGCAACAATATCCAGGCCCTCGCCGGCCGATTGCGCCAGTCGGGCGTGCAGTTCGTCAGCGCCAGCGTGGTGTCCATACCGCCGGAGGCGCAAGCCAAGTTCGGTTTCAAGAAAGCGGTGATGATCCGCGACCCCAACGGACACGCGTTGCGGCTGGTCGAGGAGTAGCGGCGAATCCCTCCTGGAAAAGCCTCCCGCGGCGGAGCGAAGCAATGAGCCAAGCGAGCAAGGTCGTCGATTTCATCGCCAGACTGTGTCTGGTGCTGATCTTTCCGTTCAGCGCGCTCGACAAGATTATCAATCACCAATCGGCCATGGCCCAGGCCGGCCATGGTTTGATCGCGCTGCCGCCCTCGCTCGCCGCGCTGTTGCTGGTGCTCGGCGGCATGCTCGAGGTGTTCGGTCCGGTGTGCATTCTGCTCGATTTTTATCGCCGCCAGGCAGCGCTGCTGTTCGTGTTCTACGTGATCGTCACCGCCGTTCTGTTCCACAACTTCTGGAGCTTCCCGTTCAACAGCAACGAATGGTCTCAGAACTTCTGGCCGTTCCTCAAGAATTTCGGGCTCGCCGGCGGCTTTCTCTACGTGGCTGGGTGCGCCGGGATGACGTCGCTGCGTGACGCCTTCTCCTTGAAGCCGCGATAAGCGCGACAAGGGCGCACGCCATGAAAGAGCCGGAAGCAAACCGGGGCGAGGCTGCGCCGCCCAAGGCATGGGCGGATGCAGGCGCGGCGGACGGGCCGCGCGGCCGCGCCATTCCGCTTCCGTCTCCGATCCGATTCACGCGGGCGATCTGCGGCGATCTTGCTCAAGCCGAGCGGCGCGAATGGTGGCTCGCCAACGGTCTCGGCGGCTACGCGGGCGGCACCGTCGCCGGCAGCTTGACCAGGCGCTATCATGGGCTGCTGATCGCGCCGGTCGCATCGCCGCTCGGACGGCGGCTCATCCTCGCCAAGGCCGATGCGACCGTGGTCGCGGATGCGCGCTCCTGGCCGCTGTTCACCAACCGATGGAAGGGCGGCGTCGTCTCGCCGGCGGGCCACATTCGCATCGGCAGCTTTCATCTCGATTACTCGACCCCGGTTTGGACCTACGAGCTCGGCGACCAGCGCATCGAGGCGCGCATCTGGATGGAGCCGGGCGCCCACACCGTCTATGCGGCGTGGCGGTTGTCGCCGAGGCCGCAGCCGGAACACGCGCTGTCCTTGCGCGTGACGCTGCTCGCCAACGACCGCGACCACCATGGCACGATGGCGGTGGGGGGATTTGCGCCCGAGATCGCCGTCGAGGGCGAGCGGCTGTCGCTCACCGATCAGGCAGGCGTTGCGCTGAGCATTCGTGCACCCGGCGGCAGCATCGTGCCCAAGCGCGAGTGGTACCGGGATTTCGCGCTTGCGCTCGAGGCCGAGCGCGGCCTCGATGCGATCGACAATCACCTGTGCGTGGGCGAGGTCACGCTGCCGCTCCTGCCGGGACAATGGTGCGGCATCGGTGCGAGTCTTAACGGCGACCCTGCGGCCGATCTCGAGGCGGCGCTCGGGCGCCGTCTCGATCACGACCGGCGTGTCGTCTCAAGTGCGATCGCGAGCAGCCCCGCGATGCGGGACGCACCGCCATGGATCGCCCGCCTTGCACTTGCGGCCGATGCTTTCATCTTTGCCCGGCCGCTTGCGAGCGTGCCCGACGGGCAATCGGTCATCGCCGGTTATCCGTGGTTCGGCGACTGGGGCCGCGACACCATGATCAGCTTGCCGGGCATGACGCTGGCGACCGGGCGGCCGCAGGTGGCGCACCGCATCCTTGCGACCTTCGCGAGCTTCGTCAGCCAGGGGATGCTCCCCAACGTGTTCCCCGGCGCCGGCGACCGCGCCGAATACAACACCGCCGATGCGTCGCTGTGGTTCTTCGAAGCCTGGCGCGCCTATTTCGAGGCGACCAAGGATGTTGCCGCGTTGCGCGCGGTATTCCCGGTGCTCTCGGACATGATCGATTGGCACGAAAAGGGGACGCGCTACGGCATCGCCGTGGATCGAGCCGATGGCTTGCTCAAGGCCGGGGTTGCCGGCGTGCAAGTGACATGGATGGATGCGAAGGTCGGCGATTGGGTAGTGACGCCGCGCATCGGCAAGCCGGTCGAAATCAACGCGCTGTGGTACAACGCTTTGCGCATCATGAGCACGTTCGCCGCAACTCTGGGAGCGCCCGATCGTTTCAGCGCCGCGGCGGAGGCGGCAAAACGAAGCTTCGCACGCTTCCTGCGCGCAGACGGCGAGGGTCTCTACGACGTGATCGATGGTCCCAACGGGGATGATGCCAGCATCAGGCCGAACCAGATATTTGCGGTCAGCCTGCCGCACAGCCCGCTCGCCGCGGCCGATCAGGCCGATGTCGTGCAGGCGTGCCGGCGCCATCTCCTCACCGCATATGGCCTGCGCTCGCTCGCGCCGGGAAGTCCCGCGTACCATGCGCACTACGGCGGCGGCGTCCTGGAGCGCGACGGCGGCTACCACCAAGGGCCGGTGTGGCCCTGGCTGCTGGGCCCGTTCTGCCTCGCCAGCTATCGCGTCACCGGCGACGCAAGGGCGGCGCAAGATCTGCTGGTGGGGATGCGCGATGCGCTCGAGGACCAAGGGGTCGGAACGATCGGCGAGATTTTCGACGGAGATCCTCCGCACCAGCCGCGCGGCGCGCCGGCGCAGGCGTGGTCGGTTGCTTGCACGCTCGATGCCTGGCGGTTGCTGCGTCAGGCCGGACACGGCATCTGAGGTAGGCTGATGGGCGCGTTGGGAGCGGATCACCGATGACGATGGACCCCGAACGGCGCCGTCTCGAGCAAAGTCGCGCCGGTACGAAGAATTGGCGGCGCTGGGGCCCGTACGTAAGCGAGCGGCAGTGGGGCACGGTGCGCGAGGATTACAGCCCCGGCGGCACGGCGTGGGATTATTTCACCCACGACCAGGCGCGCAGCCGCGCCTATCGCTGGGGCGAGGACGGCATCGCCGGCTTCTGCGACGACCGGCAGTTCCTCTGCCTCTCCGTCGCCCTCTGGAACGGCCGCGATCCGATCCTGAAGGAGCGGCTGTTCGGGCTGACCAACGAAGAAGGCAACCACGGCGAGGACGTCAAGGAGCTCTACTACTACCTCGACGCCGTCCCCAGCTACGCCTACGCGCGCATGGTCTACAAGCTGCCGCAAGCCGCATACCCCTACGAATGGTTGATCGATGAGAACGCGCGCCGCCGCGGTTCCACGGCGATGGAATTCGAGCTGATCGACACCGGCATCTTCGACGAGGACAAATATTTCGACGTCGAAATCGAATACGCCAAGGCGGACGCGGAAGACGTGCTCATGCGGCTGACCGTCCACAACCGCGGCCCGGACCTCGCGTCGATCCACGTGCTGCCGCAAATCTGGTTCCGCAACATCTGGAGTTGGTCGCAGGGGGTGAAGCGACCGGTGTTGCAGGAGCAGCGGGGCTCCCGCGTGCGTGTTGAGCACGAGCAGCTGGGAGTCTACGCGATCGCGTTCGAGGGGCCGGATCGCCTGCTGTTCTGCGACAACGAGACCAACTTCGCGCGCGTATTCGGGGTGAGCGGCGCGCATGGCTACTGCAAGGACGCCTTCCACGAGTACGTCATCCACGGCCGCAACGAGGCGGTCAACCTGGCGGGCGAAGGCACCAAAGCGGCGGGACTCTATGTGCGCGCGATCCCGCCCCGCGGCAGCATCACCATCCGCCTGCGGCTGCGCGCGGGCGAGCCGCGCATGGATTCCTTCATCGGCTTCGATGACATCGTGACGCAGCGCAAGGGAGAGACGGACACCTTCTACGCCGCGATGCAGAAGGACATTACCGACGAGGACATGCGCCGCATCCAGCGGCAGGCCTTCGCCGGCATGCTGTGGAACAAACAGTTCTACGATTTCAACGTGCGTCAGTGGCTCAACGGCGATCCCGGCCAACCGCCGCCGCCAGAGGGGCACAAGCACGGCCGCAACAGCGGCTGGGCGCATGTCATCGCCGCCGACATCATGTCCATGCCGGACAAATGGGAATACCCCTGGTTTGCCGCCTGGGATCTCGCGTTTCACTGCGCCACGCTGTCACTGATCGATGCGGATTTCGCCAAGGCGCAGCTGCTGCTCCTTTGCGAGGTGTGGCTGATGCATCCCAACGGTCAGCTGCCGGCGTATGAATGGGCGTTCGGCGACGTCAACCCGCCGGTGCACGCCTGGGCGGCGATGCGCGTGTTCGAGAACGACCGCAATCAAACGGGCGGCAGCGGCGATTTCGAATTCCTGGAGCGGGTGTTCCACAAGCTGCTGCTCAACTTCACCTGGTGGGTGAACCGAAAAGATCCGCAAGGCATGAATATTTTCGAGGGCGGTTTTCTCGGCCTGGACAATATCGGCGTGTTCGACCGCTCACGGCCGTTGCCCACCGGCGGCTACATCGAGCAGTCCGACGGCACGGCCTGGATGGCGATGTTTTGCCTCAACATGCTGCGCATATCGCTCGAGCTCAGCCTGCGCGATCGGGCGTACGAGGACATGGCGATCAAATTTCTCGACCATTTCCTGCACATCGCTGGGGCGATAACCGAAATGGGCAAAGAGGGCTTCGGTCTCTGGGATGACAAGGACAAGTTCTTTTACGACGTGCTGTTTTTGCCGTCGGGAGACGAGGTCCCGCTACGCCTGCGTTCCATGGTCGGATTGATTCCCCTCTATGCCGTCGGCTACATCGATCGGGATCTTATTGAGAAGCGGCCCGAGCTTTGGCGTAAGTTCGAGCTCTACCGCGAGCAGCGGGCCGACTTGGTCAAGCTCGTTTCACGTTGGAACGAGGTCGGGGCGGGAGGACGGCGCCTGATCGCACTGGCGCGCGTGTTCCGCATGACCAGCCTTTTGCGGCGCATGCTCGACGAATCCGAATTCCTCTCGCCCTACGGGGTAAGAGCCTTGTCGCGCAGCTACCTCGATCATCCTTACGATTTCGAATGCGACGGGGCCCATTACCGCGTGAACTATGAACCGGGCGAATCCGAGAGTGGCCTGTTCGGCGGCAACTCGAATTGGCGGGGACCGATCTGGATGCCGGTCAATTATCTGCTGATCGAGAGCCTGCGCCGCTTCCACATGTTCTACGGCGACGGGCTCAAAATTGAATGTCCGACCGGCTCGGGCGTCATGTTGACGCTGGACGAGATTGCCGATGAGTTGTGCCGCCGCGTGCTCAAGCTGTTCCAGCGCGGCGCCGACGGCAGGCGCCCGGTGTTCGGCGGCTACGAAAAATTTCAAACCGATCCCCATTTCAAGGACTACATCCTGTTCCATGAATACTTTCACGGCGACAACGGCCGGGGCTGCGGCGCCTCGCACCAGACCGGTTGGACCGGGCTGGTGGCAAATCTGATCAGTCAGCTCGTGCACGAACACGCTGCTCAGGTCACGCCGACGGAACCGGTGCCGGCTGAGCCGGTTCAAGGGTGAGTAAGGCCGCTCGAGCGGCGCAATAGTCATTGAGGACACGAATCATGTCGCTGAAGAACAAGGTTGCGATCGTCACCGGGGGCAACAGCGGGATCGGCCAGGCGATCGTCCTGGAACTCGCACGCCAGGGGGCCAGCATCGTCATCGACTACGTGGTGCATCCGGAGGCGACCGAGAAGCTGGAGCAGCAGATCGCGAAACTCGGAAGTCAGTGCAGCGGAGTCGAGGCCGACGTGAGCAAGGTTGCCGAACTGCAGAAAATGGTCGATGCGGCAGTCAAAACATTCGGCCGGCTCGACATCATGGTCAACAACGCCGGCGTCGAAACGCGCACCTCCGTGCTCGACACGACGGAGTCGCAGTACGACCGGGTCATGGCGATAAACCTCAAGAGCGCGTTTTTCGGCACGCAAATCGCAGCGCGGCAGATGATCAAGCAGGGCGGCGGAGGCCGCATCATCAATATCACCTCGGTGCACGAGGATTGGCCGATGCCGGGCAATACGGCTTACTGCCTCGCCAAAGGCGGCATGCGCATGCTCACGCGCACCGCCGGGGTCGAACTCGCCAAGCACAACGTTCTGATCGTTGGGGTCGGTCCTGGCGCCGTGGCGACGCCGATCAACCTCAGCACCATGAACGATCCGGCGAAGCTCGCGCAGCTCGATGCGGCCATACCGATCGGGCGCATGGCGCGCCCGGAGGAGATCGCCAGCGTGGTGGCCTTCCTGGCCGGCGACGGCGCCAGCTATCTGACCGCCACCACGATATTCGCCGATGGCGGCATCATGCAGGCCAGCGTCGGGCTCTAAGTTGTGCGTGTTCGTGTGGAGTGAAATCAGTGCAGCGTACTCGGTCCTACCCTCCCCCTTGCGGGGAGGGTCGCCCCGCCGTAGCGAAGCGTAGGCGGGCGGGGTGGGGGTGCCGCGGTGACGCTCGAGCCGCGCCTCAACTGATCGACCCCCACCCCCAACCCCTCCCCAGCCGAAGTCGGGTTTACCTGACTTCGGCCACTAAGAATGCCGAACTCGGGCAAGCCCGAGTTCGGGTGGGGAGGGGAGCACACCGAGTGTGCGGCGTGCATTGAGCACCGGCAGCGGCGCGGGCGGCGGTACCCTGGCGCGACACCTCGCGCCTTCGGGAAAGAGCATCCTCATCCTCGAGCGCGGCGATTGGCTCACGCGCGAGGCGGAGAACTGGGATGCCGCGGCGGTGTTCGTGCACAACCGCTACGTCTCGCCCGAGACCTGGTACGACGCGCGCGGCCGGCCGTTTCAGCCGCAGGTACACTACTTCGTCGGCGGCGCGACCAAGATGTTCGGCGCGGCGCTCTACCGGCTGCGGCAGCAGGACTTCGGCGAGGTCAAGCACTACGATGGCGTCTCGCCGGCTTGGCCGATCGGCTACGAAGAGCTCGAGCCTTATTACGCCAAGGCCGAGGACATGTATCACGTGCACGGATTGCGCGGGCATGATCCGACCGAGCCGCCCGCGAGCGGACCTTATCCGTGCCCGCCAGTTTCCCATGAGCCGCGCATCGCGGAACTGTTCGAGCAACTCACGACGGCCGGCTATCACCCATTTCCGGCGCCCTGCGCGATCATGCTGAACGAGGCCAATATGGCCTACAGCACCTGCATTCGCTGTCAGACCTGCGACGGCTTTCCTTGCCTTGCGCACGCCAAATCCGACGCGGAGGTCGTGGCGGTGCGTCCCGCGCTCGAGTTCCGTAACGTGACGCTGTTGCGCAACGCCAAGGCGGTGCGGCTGGAGACCAACGCCGCGGGCACGGCGGTGACGCAGGTCGTGGCCGACGTCGCCGGCGAGAGAGAGGTCTTCCGCGGCGACATCGTGGTCGTGTCATGCGGCGCGCTCAATTCGGCGAAACTGCTGCTGATGTCGCACAACGACAAGCACCCCAATGGGCTCGCCAATGGCTCGGATCAGGTGGGGCGCAATTACATGTTCCACAACAGCCAGGCCGTGCTCGCGATCTCGCGCGAACCCAATCCGACCATGTTCCAGAAGACCATAGCGCTCAATGATTTCTACTTCGGGATGAAGGGGTTCGAATACCCGATGGGCAACATCCAGATGACCGGCAAGTCGCTCGCGCCCATGTATAGAGGCGAGAAGCCGATCGAGACCGCGCTGCTGCCCATGGGGCTACTGAGAAATCTCGCGCGCCATTCCGTCGATTTTTGGCTCACGACCGAGGACCTGCCCGAGCCCGACAATCGCGTCACGGTCGACAATTTCGGCAAGGTCACGCTGAGCTATAAGCCCAACAATCAAGTGGCTCATCAGAAGCTCTACGACAAGCTCAAGTCGATGCTGACCGAGCTCGGCATGCATCCGCATCACTTGATTCCGCGCAACCTATACATGAAGACGGACATTCCGGTTGCGGGCTGCGCCCATCAGGCCGGCACCTGCCGGTTCGGCCGCGATCCCAAGAGCTCCGTCCTCGACGTCAACTGCAAGGCGCATCAGCTCGACAAAGCATCGGCGCGGTCAATCCGTCGCTCACCGCGATTGCCAACGCGATCCGCGTGGGCGATCACCTGTTGCAGCGACTGGGTTGAGGGGGCGCAGCCGACTCGGGATAGCGCTGTGGAAAGCCGTAATACGCCGCTAGGGGTTCAGGTGAGCTGGGATCAGCGCAAGCGGCGAACTCGGTCTGCTCCCTCCCCCCTTGTGGGGGAGGGGTGGGGAGGGGGGTCGTTGTTGTTGTGCGCGCCGTGTCTGCCAACTCGGACCCCCACCCCTAACCCCTCCCCGCAAGGGGGAGGGGAACACACCGAGTGCACGGCGTGACTACGGCGATGGCAAGCCGCACCGAGATCGGCGTGGTCTATGCTGCCGCCGTCGCTCAGGGCCTGGCGCTGGTGACGTTTCCAGCCGCGAGCGCG
>VAZM01000588.1 GCA_005883135.1 Alphaproteobacteria bacterium | reverse complement strand
GATGACATGCGCTCCTTGATGGCGCGCTCCATGCGCAACAGCCCAATGCGATACTGATTCTCCATCAGTTCGCCGACCGAGCGGACCCGGCGGTTGCCGAGATGATCAATGTCGTCGATGTCGCCTTTGCCGTCGCGCAGATCGACCAGCGTGCGGATCACCGCGAGGATGTCCTCCTTGCGCAGGACGCGCACGGTGTCTTCGGCCGTGAGATCGAGCCGCATGTTCATCTTGACGCGGCCGACCGCTGACAGGTCGTAGCGTTCCGAATCGAAGAACAGCGACTGGAACATCGCTTGCGCCGTGTCGATCGTCGGCGGCTCGCCCGGGCGCATCACGCGATAAACGTCGAACAGCGCGTCCTCGCGCGTCATGTTCTTGTCTACGGCGAGCGATCAGCGCTTTGAGCGATTTCTCGATGATTTCCTCGCCGGCTTCGGCGTAAATCTCGCCGGTCTTCGGATTGACGAGATCCTCGGCGATGTAGTGGCCGATCAGCTCGTCGTCGGAGAGGCGGAGCGCCTTGAGGCCTTTTTCGGCCAGCTGGCGGGCCTGACGGACTGTGAGCTTCTTGCCGGCTTCGAGCACCACCTTGCCGGTGTCGGCGTCGACGAGATCGTTGATCGCCTTGTAGCCGCGCAAACGATTGGCATCGAACGGCACGCGCCAGCCGTCTTTGGCGCGCTTGTAGATCACCTGCTTGTAGTAGGTGTTGAGAATCTCCTCGCCGGTCATGCCGAGCGCATAGAGCAGCGAGGTGACCGGAATCTTGCGGCGTCGGTCGACGCGGGCATGGACGATATCCTTGGCATCGAATTCGATGTCGAGCCAGGAGCCGCGATAGGGAATGATGCGGGCGGCGAACAGCAGCTTGCCCGAGGAATGGGTCTTGCCCTTGTCGTGGTCGAAGAACACGCCGGGCGAGCGGTGCATCTGGCTGACGATGACGCGCTCGGTGCCGTTGACGATGAAGGTGCCGTTGTCGGTCATGAGCGGCATGTCGCCCATGTAGACATCCTGCTCCTTGATGTCCTTGACCGACTTGGCCCCGGTTTCTTCATCCGTATCGAACACGATGAGGCGCAGCGTGACCTTGAGCGGCGCCGCATAGGTCATGCCGCGCTGGCGGCACTCGTCGACATCGTATTTCGGCGCCTCGAATTTGTATTTGACGAATTCGAGCATCGAAGTGTTGGAGAAGTCGGAAATCGGGAACACCGATTTGAAGACGGCCTGCAGGCCCTCATTGGGCCGGCCGCCTTGCGGCTCCTGCACCAACAGGAATTGGTCGTAGGATGCCTTCTGAACCTCGATGAGGTTCGGCATCTCCGCGACTTCTTCGATTTTTCCGAAAAACTTTCTTACGCGCTTCCGACCGATGAACGTCTGCGCCATCATATCCTCTCGCTCAATCGAACCATCGGATTCGAAACGCCGGCGGCAAAGCCGGCATTCGAACCATCGCCTCGACGTAAGGGCGACAGATACCGCGAAGGTATTTGCGCCCGCCGTTCCGAGGCAGCGAGGCGATCAAGACGACTCTCCAGAGGGCCGCAATCCATCGCGACCGTCGGGACAGGCGTCACTCGCCGTATTATTCCGCCCTACTGAGGCAATCCGGCCCAAAGCGCCGTATCGCCTCGATACTCTGCCGCACCCTCCGACCGGGGTGACCGGCCGGCGCATTTTGCACTTGTTGGGATCCCCGGCTGTTGCTCCGCTCGCGCGGGGATTTCCCGTAAGTAAGCATTACTTACTTAAGCTCAACCTTGGCGCCGACCTTTTCGAGCTGCGCCTTGATCTTGCCGGCGTCGTCCTTGCTGACGCCTTCCTTCACGGCCTTCGGCGCACCTTCGACCAGGTCCTTGGCCTCTTTGAGCCCAAGCCCGGTAATGGCGCGAACCTCCTTGATGACCTCGATCTTCTTCTCGCCGGCACTGGCGAGAACGACCGTAAATTCGGTCTTTTCCTCCGCCGGCGCGGCTCCAGGGGCGCCCGCTGCCGCCGGTCCCGCGGCAACCGCCACCGCCGCGGCGGCCGAGACGCCCCACTTCTCTTCGAGAAGCTTGGCGAGTTCCGCCGCCTCGAGCACGGTGAGGCTGGAAAGGTCGTTCACGATTTTCTGCAGATCAGCCATGTCTGTTATCCTTCGGTTCTAACCATTTGGCCGCATCAAGCGGCCGCGCTTTCCGTCTTGCTGGCATAGGCCTGCACCACACGGGCAAGCTTCGCCGCCGGCGCGTTGACCACCTGGGCGATCTTGGTCGCCGGGGCTGAAATCAGCCCGACGATCTTGGCCCGCAGCTCATCCAGTGACGGCAGGGCGGCAAGCGCCTTGACGCCGTTCGGATCGAGCGCGGTCGGGCCCATCGCCCCGCCGAGAATGACGAAACGCTCGTGGGCCTTGGCGAAATCCACCGCCACTTTTGGCGCCGCGACCGGATCGCCGGAAAAGGCGATCAGCGCCGGGCCCTTCAGCAGCGGCGCGATTGACGCCACGTCGGAACCTTCGAGAGCGATCTTGGCGAGCCGGTTCTTCGCCACCTTCACGCTCGCACCCGCCTGCTTCATTTGCCGGCGTAGTGTCTGCATTTGGGCGACGGTCAGGCCCGAATAATGCGCAACGACGACCACCTTGGTGGTTTTGAAAACCTCGCCAAGGCTTGCAACAAGCTCGCTTTTTGCTGCGAGATCCAAAAGCTCTCTCCGGTTGGCGGTCCGCCTTGCGGCTCGCCGGGTTTGCCGACCAGCCGTCCCGCGCGTCCCTGCCAGCAGCAGGGTTTTGGG
>VAZM01000587.1 GCA_005883135.1 Alphaproteobacteria bacterium | reverse complement strand
GCAGCATAGACCTTTACCGGGTCGCTGCCACCGCGGCGCAGCGCCCAGATATCGTCGTCGCTCATGTCCTTCACGAGCGCGGCGGTTTCTGGATACTTGCCGAAGAACTGCTGGCGCACGTACGCGCCGTTCTTCGACTTGAAGTCCTGGTATTCCCCGTCGACGCACTCCTCCATGCGCTTGCGCAGCATGCCGGACGCATCCTTGGCGAGCAGCTGGTCCCATCCTGAGCCCCACAGCACCTTGATGACGTTCCAGCCAGCGCCCCGGAACATGCCTTCCAACTCCTGCACGATCTTGCCGTTGCCGCGCACCGGGCCGTCGAGCCGTTGCAGGTTGCAATTGATGACGAAGATCAGATTGTCGAGCTGCTCGCGGCCGCCAAGCGAAATGGCACCGAGCGATTCCGGCTCGTCCATCTCGCCGTCGCCCATGAAGGCCCAGACCTTGCGAGCGGCGGTATCGGCGATGCCGCGCCCGTGCAGATATTTCAGGAATCGCGCCTGGTAGATCGCCATCAACGGCCCGAGTCCCATCGAGACCGTGGGGAACTGCCAGAAATCCGGCATCAGCCAGGGATGCGGATAGGACGAGAGGCCATGGCCACCGGTCTCCTGGCGAAAAGCAAGCAACTCCTGTTCCGTAAGGCGTCCCTCCAGGAAGGCGCGCGCGTAAATGCCCGGAGCCGAGTGTCCCTGCATATAGATGAGGTCGCCCCCGTGATTGGCCGACGGCGCGTGCCAGAAATGCCCGAAACCGATATCGTAGAGCGTCGCCGCTGACTGGAAGCTCGCAATGTGGCCGCCGAGTTCGGACGATTCTTTGTTGGCCCGCAGGATGATGGCGACGGCATTCCAGCGGATGATCGACCGAATGCGATGCTCGATGTCGCGATCCCAGTCGGCGCGTTCCTCGCGCTCCGGCGGGATCGTATTCACATAGGGCGTGTTCAGCGTCGAAGGCTGGACGATTCCCGCGCGCCGTGCCTCCTCAGCCAGCATCTCGAGCAGGTAGGTCGCGCGAGCCGAGCCTTCATGGTGGAGAACTGCGCGCAGCGAGTCGACCCATTCACCAGTTTCGACTGGGTCAAGATCCTGCATGCGTTCCATTTGGTCCTCCCCTTGGCGTTTCCTCGGCCATTATTGGTTGGGCCAGGTCTGGCAGGATCCGTGCCAAGGAGCTGGCCTTCTTCTAATGCGCCCAACGCCCTGCAACTGCAAGCATTCTTTGTGCACCGCGTATTTCAGGTTTATTTGCTCGTGCAAAAATTCGGAACGACCACGTGTGTAATGTCCGGAAATCCAAATCGTTGGGCGGCGGCGGGAGTGCTGGCTACGGCCGGATTACCGGACAACGCGCGCCCAGGTTTTCCGATAAATCGCACGTGCCGTCCGATCGCTCTCTGAACGAACGAGCTAGCGTCCGGCGTCTTGAAACATGGCCCCCTTCTTGCTGGCGCTTCGATGTCGAATCCATTGATTGCCCGCTCCCAATGCTGCCGAATGGAGCGGGCGCATCAGACATGATGCAGGGAATGAGACGCGTTTGGAGACAGCCACCCGTAGATCGCGTAACATTATGTGACGCCAGGGCGCCAACCGGCGCGATTAGCATGGAGGGAGGCCATGGATACGGCACTTTCGACGGCTGCCGATATTCCGCACAAACCGTTTTACACTCATCTCTATGTGCAGGTGCTCACCGCGATCGTGATCGGTGCCCTGCTGGGTCACTTCTACCCGCACATTGGCGAGGCCATGAAGCCACTCGGCGACGGCTTCATCAAACTGATTAAGACGCTCATCGCACCGATCATCTTCTGCACCGTCGTGCACGGCATCGCCAGCATGGAGGATATGAAGAAAGTCGGCCGCGTCGGGCTAAAGGCATTGATCTATTTTGAGGTCATGACCACTCTGGCCCTGATTGTTGGCCTAGTCGTCGTCAATATCCTACAGCCGGGCGCTGGAATGAATGTTGACGCCAGAACGATCGATACCAAGTCGATCCAGATCTACACGACCAAGGCCGGGCAGCAGGGAACGGTCGAATTCCTAATGCATATCATCCCTAACACGGTGGTCGGCGCTTTCGCGGAAGGCGAGATCCTGCAGGTTCTGTTCTTCGCGATCCTATTCGCGTTCGGGTTGTTCATGTTGGGTGAGCGCGGGCGACCCGTTTTGGCCTTCATTGACATCATTTCGCACACTTTTTTCGGGATCGTCGGCATTATCATGAAGGCGGCGCCAATCGGCGCCTTCGGCGCGATGGCGTTCACGGTCGGCAAGTATGGTGCGGGGACGCTGCTGTCCCTCGCGCAATTGATGATTGCCTTCTACATCACCTGCGTGATCTTCGTAGTCTTCGTACTAGGCGCGATTGCATGGCTTGTGGGATTCAACATCCTCAAGTTCATAAGGTACATCAAGGAAGAGCTGCTCATTGTCCTGGGTACGTCTTCATCCGAAGCGGTGCTCCCACGAATGATCGCCAAGCTCGAGAACTTGGGCTGCAAGGAGTCGGTCGTCGGCTTGGTGATTCCGACTGGGTATTCCTTCAACCTTGACGGTACTTGCATCTATCTGACCATGGCAGCAATCTTCCTGGCGCAGGCCACCAATACCGAGCTGACGCTATGGCAACAGCTTGGCATCATCGGTGTGCTTCT
>VAZM01000586.1 GCA_005883135.1 Alphaproteobacteria bacterium | reverse complement strand
GTCATGCTACTGATGGCTGCGCCGTCAACTATCCTAAGCGAAACCGCACGATGGATTGTCAAGAAATCCGAGATATTGGACACGGCATCCCGTTCGCCCGCGCCGGAAGTCGATTTCACTTTCTCAAAAAGGCTGTCGACGAGTTGATATTTCGAAATGATCGAGCCGCGCAGATCGACGAGAATCTTGTCTTCGGCCGGTAGGCGTTGCCGCAGCTGAGCAAATCGGAGCATTTCCGACTGCACCTCGGCGACGGCGAGGAGCAAGCGCGTAGTCGCCGTCGAGGTGGTCAGCGGGCCGCCTACGACTTCGAGGAATGCGGCCTGTTGTCGCCGGATCGCCAGCTCGGCAACCAGCATGACGCAGAGCATCAACCCGATAATAATGGCTGGAACGATGAAAACCTTTATTCCGATCGGCAGGCGGTTGAGCATATTCGATCAGTCGGACGGTTGCTGGCTATTCGAATGGCACGTCCTCGTGGCAAGCCTCACGGGACTGCCGGCCGCAATCATAGCGCTCAACGCCCGGCACTGGCCTACCCAGCACACTGTGTATCCCGGAGCAAACGAAGAGTTGGCCAGCACGACCTCGCGCAGCGGCGGGAGCAAAGGTGCATAATGCCACCACCCCTGCGCCCAGACGGCGCCGTCTGGGGCATCCATGCCGGCGCCGCTCCTCTTCACGCGTGCCCGCGTCAGGGCAAGCGCGCCGTCACGGATTGTGTAGTCCTCCTCCCAGGGCGTGCCCTCAACCGTGTGGATCCACGACAACGTAACCGTGTCCGTTGGGAGCACGACTGCGCCAGCGATGCCCACGAGCGCTATGCAGAGTCCGCTGATCACGAAACAGCTCTCAACGAAGCAAGTTGACCTCACGAAAGTACCGGGCCGCACCGGGATGAATGTCGATCGGCCGCACCACGAGCGCTTTTTCCCTATTGAGCACCCTGGCCGCAGGATGCGCCGCTTGCAATTCCTGCACGTTACTGAAAATGGACTTGGTGATCCGGTACACCGTATCTTCGGATGCGTCGGAGGTCGTTACAAAGAAATTGTTCAGCGCCGCGGTGGGGATATCCGAGGACTGCGTCTTATACGTATTGGCGGGAATGTCCGCGGCAAAGAACATGTCTCGCGTCTTGTCGATCAGGTCGCGTCGCACTGGCACGAAGGCGATCGGCATCTGCGATACCGCGTTGTTGACCGCTGCAACACCTAACCCTGCAGAAATGATCGCAACATCCAGCTGCTGCTTTGCCATCAAGTCGACGCTCTCGCCGTAGGCCAAGTACTCCACCTGCAGCAGATCGGCGTAGCTCATATCGGCCGCGCTCAGAAGTGCGCGAGCGTTGAGCTCGTTGCCGCTGCGAGCGGCTCCAACCGAAACGCGCTTGCCGCGCAAATCTTGCACCGAGGCGATATTTGCGTCACGCCGCGCGATGATGTGGATGTAGTTCGGAAACGCGGCCCCGACGAGGCGAATTTTGGTACGGGAGCTCGGGAAACCGGCCTCGGGATTTCCCTTCCATGCATCCGTCAGGATGTCTCCTTGCGCCAAGGCCAACTGACCTTTTCCTTGCTGAAGCAAATTCAAGTTCTCCACGGTGGCCTGCGTGGAAATGACCGAGACTTTCGAGTTGGGTAAATCCCGTTCGAAGATTTTTTGCAGAGCCAGGCCGAGGGGATAATAGACACCGCTGGTGCCGCCGGTCAGAATGACGATGTCCTCGGCGGGGGAAGGGGCCGTCAGGCACATCATTAGCAAAGACGCCGCTACAAGATATTTTAGTGCTCGCATTTTTCCCTCCCTTTATTCTGGCCAGCAAACGTTTATGCGACGGTTGCTTGTGCGCATAAGACTTTAGGCCCGCGGATGCCTCTGGCCAAGGCCCGCGGTTGTCGCGGGCATTCGGGTCTTTGGTACGACAAAATCTAAGGCGTGGATGCCACCACAACGGACATCGACGTTCGCGGCGTATCCGCTTCGCTCCGAAAGCGGACATGCGCCAACTCACCGAGATATGTCTGCTTTGTGCCGATATTGTTGTAAAAGTCCAAAATTACCGGGTGATAATTTTCTGGCTGTAAGACGATCCGACCGACGAACGCCGGTCTGTGTAGCCTCAAT
>VAZM01000585.1:2888-3300 GCA_005883135.1 Alphaproteobacteria bacterium | reverse complement strand
GCATAAGCGCGTTCACGCGCGTCTTCCGACGCGCCATGCCCGGCATGACGGCGCATATCCGCGCGAAGCGGGTTGGTGCGATGCTTACTTGATGAATTCGTTGCTGTAGAGCTCCTCGACCGGCGTCGCCTTCTGGATGAAGCCTTTGGCCAAATAAAAGTCCTGCAGCTTGGCGAGCCGCTCGGCGTTGACCTCGCCCAGCTGCTTCTGTCCCGGGTAGACCAGCTGCGCGTACATGGTGAACGCGAATCTCACCGCCCCTTCCTTTCCCTTCCACTCCGGCACGAAGCGCACGAAATTGTCCGCCTCCTTGTCGGGATCATCCATGATGTCCTTCATCCCGCGCAGCGCCGCATGCACGAACTTGCGCACCATCTCCGGGTTGTCCTTGATGATCTGATCGGATACCGCG
>VAZM01000585.1:309-2829 GCA_005883135.1 Alphaproteobacteria bacterium | reverse complement strand
GCCGCCTGCACCGGCGGTATCCAGTCCGGCACCCCGGCCATTCCTACGGATTTTCCGGTGGCCACGAATTCCCATACGCCGGTTGGGCCTACCGACTGAATGTTGACGTCGTTCTGGGTCAGTCCCGCGCTCGCGAGCAGCCCCAGCAGCGCGTAGAAGGTCGTGTCCTGATACGACATCACCGTGATGGTCTTGCCCTTGAGGTCGGCTGGTTTGTCAATGCCGGAATCCTCGCGCACGACCAGCTGCATGAATCCCTTGCCGCCGAACACGGCCACGATCTTCACTGGCACGCCGTTGCCGCGGACCATGATCGGCCCGTCTGCGACGATGCCGCCCAGTGGCGCATTGCCGGCGCCCACCTGCTTGGCTACGTCGACGCCGCCACGGCCGACTGCGAAGCTCACATCCAGGCCGGCGGAGCTGAAATAGCCCTTGCCCTGGGCGAGCTGGATCGGCCCGAATGCCGGCAGAATCGGCGGTGCCGGAAACAGATACGTGACCTTTTCCGGCGTCTGCGCCAAGGCGGGCGCGCGCAGCAGTTCCAAACCAAAGGCGCCGCCGCCGGCGATCAGCAGGCGGCGGGATATTCTCATCGCATCTGCGGACATCTCATCCTCTCCCTCGACGCGTGATCGCAGCTCGCCGCCCTAGTGTGGCGGTTCAGAAGTCCGCATCATTATTGCAGCGAGTGCGAAATGCGGACTTCTGAACCAAAGCCACACTAGATCAATAAGTTGCTAGTGTCCTTCGATTCCGAAGTTCGCAAACGAGGCTGCGGCACAATGATGCGAACTTCGGAATCGGGACACTAGCGCTGGTTTCGCTCCCTGCCACTATACGCCATGCTATCGTTCTGCAATACGAATGCGCGGGCAAGACGCGGCTTGCGCGGACGAGTTTTGGCGATGTCGGACGTCGTACGGCTTGAATTCCGCAACGTGACCATGCGCTTCATGGCCACTTCCGGCAAAGGGCTTGCGGCAGTTGCGGAGGTGAGCTTTGCCGTGCGCGACGGCGAAGTCGTTGCGCTGATCGGCCCGAGCGGGTGCGGCAAATCAACTCTGCTCAACATCGGCTCGGGCCTTTACACGCCGAGCGAAGGCGAAGCCTTGGTCGATGGCGCGCGCGTGCAAGGCCCGAACCGCCACGTTGCTTTCATGCTGCAGAAGGATCTGCTGCTGCCTTGGCGTACCGTGCTCGAAAACGTGATGTTCGGCGTGGAAATCCAGCGTCTTCCCCTGCCGGAACGCAGGCGGCGCGCGCTGGGCTTGCTGGAAAATTTCAACCTGGCCGAGTTCGCCGGTCACTACCCGCACCAATTGTCCGGCGGCATGCGGCAACGGGTGGCGCTCGCCCGAACGCTGGCGGTCGATCCCTCGGTGTTGCTCCTCGACGAGCCGTTCTCGGCGGTCGATGCGCAGACGCGGATGGTGCTGCAGCGGGAGCTGGCGCAGAGCCTCAAGCGCGCCGGCAAGACGGCGCTGCTGATCACGCACGATCTCCTCGAAGCCGTCACGCTGTCGGACCGCGTGCTGGTGATGAGCCGCCGGCCGGGGCGCATCATCGACGAGATCCGCGTCGAGTTGCCGCAGCGCGACGATCCGATCGCACGCCGGGAGGCACCGCGGGTCAACGACTATGTGGCGCGTTTGATGGATCAACTCGACATCAGTCACGCCGGACCAGAGGCGGGGGCATCGGCGTGAAGGTCGCGGCGAACTCCTCGCTGGCGCGCAGGGGAACGGCTGTCAGCGTGGCCTTGCTGCTCGCCTTTCTGGCCGCGTGGCAATGGGGGCCGGGCGTTCTCGGCATTCCCGTCTTCATCATCCCGCCCTTGTCCTCCGTGTTCGACGAATTCCTGCGTATGCTGGCGGTGAGCGGGCTCGCGACCCATACCGGCATCACCGCGGCCGAAGTGCTCGCCGGCTTCCTGCTCGGGAGTCTGCTCGGCGCGTTCTTCGGTTATGTACTGGGCATGTCGCCGACCGCCGAGTTCGCGCTGTCGCCCTACATCCTTGCGCTGCAGATCGCGCCCAAGGTCGCATTCGCGCCGCTCTTCATCCTCTGGATGGGCTTCACCGTCTATCCGAAGATCCTGGTCGCCGTTCTTATCGTGTTTTTTCCCGTTATGGTGAACGTGCTCACCGCGATCCGCACCGTGGATCCGGACCTGATCAATCTCGCGCGGGCATTCACGGCGACGCGCGCGCAAATCTTCTGGAAGATCGAATTCCCAGCCTCGCTGCCGCCGTTGTTCGCAGGCCTGCGCATCGCCTCGACGCTCGCTGTCGTCGGCGTGGTGGTCGGCGAGCTGGTCGGCGGCAATCTCGGCCTCGGCTATCTGCTGGCATTCGGCGAGGGCCAAGCGAACACGGCCATGGTGTTCGTAGCCATCGTCATGCTGACCGTCGTTGGAGGGATCGCCTATCTTGCCGTAATCCTGGTGGAGCAGCGCGTGTTGCACTACCTGCCGCGGCGCGCACTCCGCGGAGTTTGACGGCCCTATGCGCGGGTATA
>VAZM01000585.1:0-290 GCA_005883135.1 Alphaproteobacteria bacterium | reverse complement strand
GCGGAAGCCGGCGAGGACGAGGGCAAACCCCGCGAGCTGGGCGAGGCTCGGCACCTCGCCGAGCACGAGAAAGCCGATCAGCAGCGTGAAGCCCGGCACTAGCGAGGGAAACACCGCGGCGCGACCTGCGCCGAGCAGCACGACCGAGCGCGTGAAGAGATAGGTCGCACCGGCGCCGGCGAAAATGCCTTGCATGACCAGCTGCACGAGGTTCGGCCCTAGTCCCAATGCGATCATGTGCGCGAAGCCGAAGGCGAGCCAGTGGATCGGAACATCGACGAGTGAGAGCA
>VAZM01000085.1:5155-13371 GCA_005883135.1 Alphaproteobacteria bacterium | reverse complement strand
GATGCGGTAGGGCCCCGACATGAATTGCGCGACATTGCGGGCGCCGACGGCGCCGTTCGTTCGCATATAGGCGCCGACGTCGACATACGCATGCCCGCGCAACCCCAGGATCGTCCCGTCACGTGTGCACGCGATCTCCACATCGCATTCCGCCTCGCGCGCGTGATTGATGCACATGAGGTTCTCGCGCCGGTCCTCGGTCCATTTCACTGGCCGGCCGGTGAGGCGGGCCGCGAAGGGAATCAGGAAATCCTCCGGATAGAACTCGCCGCGCGCGCCGAACCCGCCGCCGACGTCGTTCTCGACGATTTCGATCGCGGCTTCCGCCAGTCCCAACTGCTTCGCCAGCGTGCGTCGATTGAAGAACAAGACCTTGGCGCCACCATAGATGGTGAGCCGCCCACGCGGCGCGTCCCATTCCGCCAGCAGCCCGCGCGGTTCGAGGGGCAGCGCCATGTGCCGTTGCGTGCGAAGGCGCTCGCGCCGGACATAGGGCGCGCCGGCAAATGCCGCGGCGGCATCGCCGCGCACCGCGCGGAACCTCATCGCGAGATTGGTACCCGCCTCTTCGAAGAGCAGCGATTGATCGTCCGCCGACGCGCGGCGGTCGGCGACCGCCGGCAGCGGTTCGATCTCGGTCTCGATCAGGCCGAGTGCGTCCTCGGCTATGCCGGGAGTGTCGGCGAGCACGACCGCAATCGCCTCTCCGACGTAGCGCACTTTGGTCTCGGCGATCACCGGCTGTCCGAAGCGCTCGAACTCCGGCAAAGGTTGCAGCCGCATGGGGACGCGCGGCACGCGGTTGCCGATCTCCTTGGCCGTGATCACGGTGTGTACGCCAGGCAAGGCGCGCGCGCGCGTCACCTCGATCGAGCGGATGCGACCATGGGCAACGGAGCTGCGCAGGATCGCCGCGTGCAGCATGTCCTTGCGCGCGAGATCATCGACGTATTGTCCGCGCCCGCGCAGAAACCGCAGATCCTCTAGCCGCTCGATCGGGCTGCCGATGAGCGAGTTGACCGTTCTCATGCGCGATCCCCGCCGCGATCGCCTGCCTGCGTCTTCGGTCGATACGCGGCGCGCGCCTCGAGCACGGCCTCGACGATGGGGATATAGCCGGTGCAGCGGCAGAGATTGCCCGAGAGCACCTCGCGCACGCGCGCAGCGTCGCAGTCCGGCTCCTCGCTGAGCAGCGCGTGCGCGGTCGTGATCATCCCGGGCGTGCAGAAGCCGCATTGCAACGCGTGGTGCTTGCGAAAGGATTTTTGCAACGGCGTGAGGTCGGCGTCGTTGGATAGCCCTTCGACGGTCACGACCTCGGCGCCCTCGGCCTGCACCGCCAGCATCAGGCACGAGCGCACGGCCGCGCCGTCGAGAAGGATCGTGCAGGCGCCGCAAACACCATGTTCGCAGCCGACATGTGTGCCGGTCAGTCGAAGATGATGGCGCAGACAATCCGCCAACGTGAGCCGCGGCTCGACGTCCACGTCGACCTCTCGGCCGTTAACGCGAAATCGCACCGACACGGGAGATCGCCGATCGCCTTGCTCGGTCATGATCTGCTCACGCGGCCGCGCGTTTGAGCGCGCGTTCGACCATCGTTCCGACGAGCGCGCGGCGATAGGCGGCGCTGGCGTGAATGTCGTCCTGTGGATCGACCGCGGCGCTGGCCGCGGTCTCGGCGTCGGCGATGGTTGCTTCATCGATCGTTCGTTCGTTGAGCACGTCTTCCACCGAGGGAAGCCGCAGTGGCCGGTCGGCAACGCCGATGACGCCGACATGGGCGTTACGCGCCTTGCCGTCCTCGCTCTCATCGTAGAACACGGCCGCTGCCGCCATTGCGAAGTCGCCGCGACGGCGCGCGAATTCCTCAAAGCCCCAACGTCGCCTCGCCGGCCAGGCGGGCAGGCGGACCTCCACGATGATCTCGTCCAGAGTGAGTGCGGTCGTGAGCGCCCCCTGAAAAAAATCCGCCGCCTGGATCACGCGTGCGCCGGATTTTCCGACCACGGCAATTTCCGCATCGCAGGTCATGGCGATTCCCGGCATTTCCGCCGCCGGATCGGCATGGGCGAGGCTGCCGCCGACGGTGCCGCGGTTGCGGACTTGATAGTGCGCGACATGCGCGATCGCCGCCTTGAGCAGCGGATGCGCGGCATCGAGCCGTTCGTCGTCTTCGATCTCGCGCCAGCGCACCATGGCGCCGAGAGCGACGCCGTTCTCGGAAATCCTGATCCCGCGCAGATCCGCGAGCTTGCGAAGGTCGACGAGCAGCGCCGGCTGTGCAAGGCGGAATGCCAGCATCGGCACGAGACTTTGTCCGCCGGCGAGAGCTTTGGCTTCCCCGTCATGGCCAGCGAGGAGTCGAACGGCTTCGGGGAGCGTCGTCGGGCAGGCATAGTCGAAGGGCGGCAGTTTCATGACCGGGCGGATCCTTCGGCACGCGACGAACAAGCGCGTACCTATCATCGCCGCGACGGACGGGTCAACGTGACCTCAAGCCTGGGCAGTCTGAGGCATGCTCTTGGCGGGTTGCGAACGGCGGCGCGCGACCTCCAGTCTCCCGCGACCGCTGTGGAGGCTACCCGGCGGTCCTCCCACCGGCGCCAGTGCAACACAGGAAAGCGCGTCACGGCCGGGGCAGGGTACCCGGCTGCCCTTCTCGGCGGGGTGTGCCCATGGGCCCGGCCATTCAGGTCTGCATTCGACCCACTAAACTGGACGCCAGTGACATAAGCGCGTTTACGCGCGTCTTAGGACGCGCTATGCGCGGGCCTGACGGAATAGAGTGAATCATCTGGCCGAGACATTGGTCATCGTTTCTCGGGGTTCGAAGCGCCATGCCGCGTAGGTTTGCCTGGGCCTCCTTGCCCGACGACGAACTCCTCAAGCTGCGTTTCAAGGACCTCAAGGTCGCCATCCCAGGCACGTGGCTCGAGCGGTGCCTGGACGAGCTCTATGCGGAGCTCGCCGAGCGGGGGCTTCGCATCAGGCCGCACGCCTGGGTGTCCAACGAGTGGTTCAGCCCCGATGACACGCCGGGCATCGCGATTCCATTCTATCTCGCTCATCCGCGCCTGATGCGGCTCGAGCGCAAGATGATCATCGACGTGGAGGGCGGCACCGTGCCCGAGTGCATGCGCATTCTCCGGCACGAAGCCGGGCACGTAGTGCAGGTGTCCTATCAGTTGCATCGCCGGCGCCGGTGGCAGGAGCTGTTCGGCCCGTCGTCGACGCGCTACCCGAGATACTATCGGCCCAACCCGGCCAGTCGCCGCTACGTCTATCATTTGCCGCTGTGGTACGCGCAGAGCCATCCGGACGAGGACTTCGCCGAAACCTTCGCGGTGTGGCTGACGCCGCGCTCGAACTGGCGCAAGCGCTACGCCGGATGGCCGGCGCTGAAGAAGCTGGAATACGTTGACGAGCTGATGGCCGAGATTGCTACGAAGAAGCCGGTCGTCACGCGCCGGCTACGGGTCGATCCCCTGACCCAGCTCACGCAAACCCTGGCCGAGCACTATGAGCAGAAACGCACTCACTACGCGATCGATTATCCCAAGATCTACGACCGCGATCTTCGCCGCATCTTCTCCGCAGACCCGAGGCATCGCCGCTCGCCGGCGGCTTCGACGTTTCTGCGCCGCAACCGCGCCAAGATCAGGCAAGTCGTTTCGAAGTGGACGGGCGAGTATCAGCTGACGCTGGACTCGGTTTTCGATGATATGATCGGCCGCTGCCGCGAGCTGAAGCTGCGTGCGGTCGGCTCCGAGCGACAGCTGAGAATAGAATTCATCGTCCTATTGACGGCAAAGACGGTGCACTCGCTCTACAGTCCGTCACGACGACAGTGGCTGGCATTATGAAGCGCCTCCGGGTCCTGGTGCTCGTGCATCCGGAACTCGTGCCTCCGGACACGCTCAAGGGGCACAGCGAGCAGGAAATAAACGAATGGAAGACCGAATACGATGTCGTGAGCACGCTGCGTACCGCCGGCCACGAGGTGCGGCCGCTCGGGGTAGAGAACGAGCTCAAGCCGATCCGCGACGAGATCGAGAGCTGGAAGCCGGACGTCGTCTTCAATCTGCTCGAGCAGTTTCACGGCGAAGCCGTCTATGACCAGAACGTCGCGAGCTATCTCGAATTGCTGCGAGTCCCCTATACCGGCTGCAATCCGCGTGGGCTCGTGCTCTCGCGCGGCAAGGATTTGTCGAAGAAGCTCCTGATCTATCATCGCATCCCGTTGCCGGCGTTTGCCGTGTTCCCGCTGCGGCGCAAGATCCGCCGCCCGTCGCGCCTCGCCTTTCCGCTCATCGTCAAGAGCCTGAATGAGGATGCCTCGTGGGGCATCGCGCAGGCATCGGTGGTGGACAGCGACGAGAAGCTTACCGAGCGCGTGAGTTTCATCCACGACAGCATAGGCACCGCGGCCATCGCCGAGCAATTTATCGAGGGCCGCGAGCTCTACGTCGGCGTGCTCGGCAATGAGCGGCTTCGCGTGTTCCCGATCTGGGAGCTCGAGTTCGGCAGCATGCCGCAAGTCGCCCGGCTCATCGCCACCGAAAAGGTCAAGCACGATCTGCAATACCAGCAGCGTCACAACATCGCCGTCGGTCCTGCCAAGGATATCCCGCCGCAACTCGCCGACTCGATCAAGCGCGCGGCCAAGCGCATCTACCGCACGCTCGACCTCGACGGCTACGCTCGCATCGACTTTCGTCTGTCGGCCGAGGGCGTTGCCTATTACATCGAGGCCAATCCCAACGCCGAGATTGCCCGCAGCGAAGAGTTCGCCTCGGCGGCCAAGCACGACGGGCTCGAGTATCCGGAATTGATCCAGCGCATCTTGGCACTGGGCATCAGCCGGGCGGGGGCGACGCTGTGAGGATCCTGGGGCGCGGCGATCCGGTGGCGAAGAAGCCGATCAACGCGGGGCAGTCCGCTCGCGGATCAGCTGCCAGACCCGCGGCGGCGACAGCGGGAGTTCGCGGGGTGTTACTCCGAGCGAGACGAGAGCTGCGGCCACCGCGTTGGCGATGACGCCCGCGACCGGAATGATGCCGCCCTCGCCCGCGCCCTTGGCGCCGAGCGGATTGTTCGGCGAGGGGCGTTCCTCGAGCGCGATCGCGCGGACATTGGGAAAATCGCTCGCCGTGGGCATGAGATAATCCGCGAGCGATCCCGTGAGCAATTGCCCCTCGTCATCGTAGACGAAATGCTCCAGGAAGGCGCCGCCGAGGCCTTGCACGATGGCGCCCACGACCTGGCCGTGCAACGTCAGCGGGTTGATGATGCGACCGGCATCCTCGACGGCGACATAGTCGAGGAGCTCCACGCCGCCGGTCTTGGGATCGACCGCCACGTGGGCCGCGTGCGCGCCGTAACTGTAGGTGCGCTTGTTGCTCGCGTAGGTGTTTTCCGCCGTCATTCCGGCGAAGCTAGCCAGCGGTGACGCTTGCTTGCTCGGGCCGTGCACCGCGCCGGCGTCGATCTTGACTTCGTCGGCCGCACAGCCCCAGCGCTCGGCCGCCGCCGCACGCACGTCGTCGCGCAGCTGCGCCGCGGCGGCGAGGATCGCGCTGCCCCCCATCACCACCGCGCGCGAGCTGTAGGAGCCGCAGCCATCGCTCACGTGATCGGTCGATCCGTGAAACACGCCGCTGATCTCGTCCATCGGCAGTTCCAACGCGTCCGCCGCGATCTGCGCGCACACCGTCTCGAGACGCTGACCGATCGAGGAGGAGCCGACGTAAACCGCGACCTTGCCGTCAGATCCGAGCACCAGCCGCGCGGTTTCGTGCGGCCCCGATGCGCCGCCTTCGAGGTAACAGCTAACGGCGCTGCCGCGGTAGCGCCCCTCGACCAGCTTGCCCTGCACGGCTAGCTTCGCGGGCCAATCGATTTCCTTCAGGCAGCGCGCGAGCGTCGATGTGTAATCGCCGCTGTCGGTGGCGGTCTCGATCGCGAGGGGTTCGACGGTAGCGAGCCGGTACGGCATCTCGGCCTCGCTGATGAGATTGCGCCTGCGAAACTCGACCGGATCGAGACCGAGTTCCGCTGCTGCAATATCGAACAGCCGCTCACGGAAGAAGTCGGCTTCATAACGCCCTGGCCCACGGTAGGTCCCCGCCGGCGTCTTGTTGGTCATCATCAATGAGACGTCGATGCGGACGTGCGGAATGCGATATGGCCCGCTGAGAACCTGCGCGATATTGCGTGCCGCGGTCGGCCCATTGGTGCGGATGTAGGCGCCCTGATCGGTCAACGCGTGGCCGCGCAGCGCGCGGATGGTCCCGTTCTCGTCGCAGGCGATTTCCAGCTCGCATTCGGCCTCGCGGGCATGATTGGTGGCGGCGAGATGCTCGCGGCGGTCCTCGATCCATTTGACTGGCCTGCCGGTGAAGCGGGCCGCGAACGGAATCAGAAAATCCTCCGGGTAGAATTCACCGCGCGCGCCGAAGCCGCCGCCGACGTCGTTTTCCACCATCCGGATCGCGCTCTCGGGCAAGTGCATCTGCTTCGCCAGAATGCGCCGGTTGAGGAAGGCGACCTTGGCCGCGCCGTACACCGTGAGGCGACCGCCGGCGGCATCCCATTCCGCAAGCAGGCCGCGCGGCTCCATGGGCACCGCGGCGTGCCGCTGGACCGAAAACGTCTCGCGGTGCACGTAAGGCGCGTCCTTGAAGGCGCTCGCCGCGTCGCCGCGCACGCCGGTGAGCGTGAGCGCGCGGTTGCTCCCCGCGGCGTCGAACAGCAGGCAATGATCGCTCGAGGCGGCGGCGCTGCTCGCGACCGCCGGCAGTGGCTCGATGGCGAGCGTGATCGCATCGAGGGCGTCCTCTGCGGCGCCGGCCGTCTCCGCCAGCACGACCGCGATCGGCTCGCCCACGTAGCGCACCTTGTCGTGGGCGATCACGGGTTGCTCGAACGGCCCGAACGCCGGGGACGAATCCTGCCGCAGCGGAATGGTGGGGATGGTGGCGCCGATCTCGGCCGCCGTGATGACGCTGTGCACGCCCGGCCGTGACCGCGCCGCGGCGGCATCGATCGAGCGGATGTGGCCGTGCGCCACCGAACTGCGCAGGATGACCGCATGCAGGAGGCCTTCGCGCGCGAGATCGTCGACGAATTGGCCGCGTCCGCGCAGCAGCCGAAAATCCTCGACCCGCTCGACCGCGCTGCCGATGAAGACATTGGTCCTGCGCTTTTGATCCATGTCAGATAACGATCGTGGCTTGTTCGTTGAGCAGCGCCCGCACGACACTCAGCGCCGCCAAGGCAGAGGTCTTGGGATTGGTGCGCGACGGCTTACCCTGCAGCTGGATGGCAAATCGCCCGGTTGCGCCTTCGGCTTCGATCTCGTGGATGTTGCCTCCGGCATCGGGGTCGGCGACCAGCTCTACCGCCGTAGCTTCAAATCCCAGTCCGGCGAGCGCTACCGCGGCGGCGACGTTGGCATTCTGCGGATAGAGCAGTGCGGCTTCCCCGGCCGTGCCCTTGTAGAGCACGGTCCGCTCTGCGAGCTTGCCGAGGTCCACGTGGCGCTCCGCCGGCGAGCCGCGCCAGGCGAGCGGCGGCTTGCGCGAGCGATAGCGCACAGAGGTCAAGCCGGATAGGCGCATGGCGGCGATGGCATCGAGGCCGCCGATGGCGCCCGCGGGCAATAAAATGCGGCTGTTGCCGTCACGCGCGGCTGATTTGAGCTTCGCGAACAGCGTCGCATCGGCGAGCGCGCCGACGGAAATGATCAGGCAGTCGATTCCGCCGCGCAGCACAGGACCGACATGGTCCGCCACCGCCCCCTGACTCGCAACCTCGGCGACAACCGTCGGCTTGCGCGCGATCAGCTCATCGAGCGCCTCGACGATGTCCACGCCGTCAAGTTTCGCCCGTGCCGCCGCGCTGCGCCCCGGCTGGGCCAGCGCACCGACGATGCGCACCCCGCGTGCCGCGTCGGCGGCGCGCAGGGCCGCGACCACGTCCTGCGCCATGCCACCGCAGCCGATCAGGCCGATCGCGGTCATGCATCGATCACCGTGGGTTCAGCCGCATTCCGGTGAACTTCCACTGCGACAGCTCTTCCATCGCGTAGCGCACGCCTTCGCGCCCGAAGCCGCTCGCGCCGACGCCGCCGAAGGGGTAGGTGTCGAGCCGGAAGCGGCTGGCGTCGTTGATCCAGAGCGAGCCGACCCGAAGCTTGCGGGAGACCTTGAATG
>VAZM01000085.1:0-4990 GCA_005883135.1 Alphaproteobacteria bacterium | reverse complement strand
ATGGCGCCGCGACGCTCGGGCTTGAGCACGAGCTTGCCGCCTTTGGCAACGGCGTCCTTGACCATCTCTTCAACCCGGTCGGCCGCCGCGCTGCGGACCATCGGCCCCACGTCGGTGGCAGCGTCTTCGGGGTCGCCGACCTTGAGCTTTTTGGCGGCCGCGACGAACAATTCGAGAAACCGCTCGAATACCGGCCGCTCGACGATGACGCGCTGCGCCGAGATGCATTGTTGCCCGCTGGCCTCGAATGCCGCGCCGGCGATGCGCGTGGCCGCATCGTCGAGATCGGCATCGGCGCAGACGATATTCGCCGCGTTCGAGCCGAGTTCGCCGACGAATTTCTTGGCGCCCGCGGCTCGCGCCAGTTCATTGCCGGCGGCGGTGCTGCCGGTGACTGTGACGACCGCGACGAGCGGATGGGCGGCGAGGAGCCTGGCCGTCTCGCGCCCGCCGGGAACAACGTTGAAAAGTCCGTCGGGTATGCCCGCCGCCTTCATCGCTTGCGCCATCAATAGTGCGACCTCGGTGCCGGGCGGGGACGGCTTGACCACGATCGCATTGCCGACCGCGAGCGCCGGGGCGACTTTCTGAATGAGGAGATTGGCGGGCCCGTTGAACGGCGTGACCGCGGCCACGACGCCATAAGGCACGCGCGTCGTGAAGCCGAAGCGGCCCGCGCCTGCCGCCGTCACGTCGAGCGGCAGCACTTCCCCCATGAGATGGGGCACTTGCGCGGCACAGGCGCGCATGAATGTTCCCACGCGCTTGGCTTCGAATGTCGCGGCGCGGCGTGGCTTGCCGATGAAGCGAATGAGCGAGCGGACCAGTTCGCCTTCGATCTTGTCGATTGCGTCCGCCGCCGCCAACAGCCATTCGATTCGCTTGGCGGTGGTCGCATCCTGATGCTTGAGAAATGCGGCATGCGCGTGCTTGACCGCCGCATCCACGACGTTCGCGTCGGATTCGATCATGTGCGAAGCCACGCTTTCGTCGATGGGGCACACGAGTGGGGAGAGCCCGGCTTCGAACTTCACCGACCCACCGATCCATGGCATCAGTTGAGGAATGGTCATCGATCTCCTCCTCGCTTTTCGTCACACGTGTTGGCCCTCGCTCAGCGGAATGTCGCGTAACGTGCTCGGGGCGAACAGCTCCTCCAGCTTGACGCGACGGTCCGTCAGCCCGTGTTCGTGGGTATACTGGAGCAGCGCCTCGATGGACGGCCGGTTCGGCTCGATCCCGTAGGCATACCAGTCCGGCCCGAGGATCGCCTTCTCCTCCTCGATCAGCGGCTGCAGCCAAGCCGATGAGACCTTCGGCGAGCCCATGTCCGCCAACAGGTAATAGGCGTATTCCTTGGCGCGACAGAGAGCTTTGTACATACTGAGCGCCACCCAGGGATCGCGCTTGTACACACCGTTTCGGATCACCACGGTGTGCATGATCGGATAGATCTTCGTGCGCCAATAGTAGTCCTTCTCCACCTCGGCATAGTTCGGAAATAGGCGGCGCACCTTGTGCGAGCCGCGCCGGAAAGCGAGCGGATTATTGGCGGTCATCATGAAGTCGATCTCGCCGTGCTCGAGCATGTCGCCAAGCTCGGTGCCGGGCGGCGCCTGGGTCAGGCGGATGTTTGCCGGCAGCTTGCGGCCGAGCCGGTCAGCGCGGCCCTGGACCCATTCCACGTCGCTCGGCTTCACGCCGTATTCGTGCTCAAGCAGACCGCGCATGTAGACCGCTGCAGTCATGGTGTATTCGGGAACTCCGCCGCGCCTCCCTTTGAGGTCGGCCGGTGTCTTGATCCCCTTTTCCGTGTTGATGAAGAAGTAGCCGTGGCGGAACACGCGCGACGGAAACACCGGGATGGCGATGAACGGCGCTTCGCCGGTGCTCACCAGCGTGGCGTAGTTCGACAGCGACATCTCCGAGATCTCAAACTCGTTGAATTGCAACATACGCCAGAAAATATCGGCAGGCTGCGAGGCAATGTAATTGAGCTCGATCCCCTCGGGTTGTACCGACCCATCGCGCAGCGCAAGCGTGCGGTCGTAGGGGCCGCACGCGAAGGTTAGGCGCAGCTTGCTCATGGCATGGTTCCTCGTCCGGGGCCGACGTCCTGCGCCGGATTTGGCCGGCGTGCATATTCTGTCGTCAGACCATGGATCGCCGAGTTGGACCCGGCAACGACGGATCGGTCGCCTAAGCTGACGCTGTCGCGAGCCTCGAGTGCTGTCAAGCCGGTGCAGCCGCACCACATGGTAGGACTTCGGCGCTGGCTGGCCCTGGGCGAAATGACGTAGGTTCGGCTGCCGGGCCAGAATGGAAGCGCATGGAAGGTACGCGGATGTCGCAGGTCTTACGTTTCGTCTTTATCGCCGTGCTGTCACTGCTCGTGCCCACTGTTCACGCAGCCGCGGAGAACTATCCGGATCGCGTCGTTCGCATGGTCAATCCCTATCCGCCGGGCGGATCGGTCGACGTCATGGCGCGAATTCTGGCACAGAAGCTCACGGAGGCTCTCGGCCAGCAAGTCATCGTCGAGAACCGTTCCGGCGGCGGTGGCAATACCGGCAGCGATTTCGTAGCCAAATCGGAGCCCGACGGCTACACGCTCCTATTCACGGCGCCCGGGCCGCTCACCGTCAATCAGACCCTTTACGGCAAGCTTCCATTCGATCCGGCGAAGGACTTTGCTCCCGTCGCGCTGTTTGCGACCGCGCCCATCGTGCTGATCGTCAATCCCGGCCTGCCGGCGTACAACGTACAGGAGCTAATCGCGCTGGCGCGGAAGCAGCCGGGCAAAATCAATTTTGCCTCGGCGGGAATCGGCACGACCAATCATCTGTCCGGTGAACTCTTCAAGAGTATGGCCCAGATCGACATCGTGCACGTTCCCTATCGCGGCGCCGGACCGGCGATGAACGATCTCGTGGCAGGGCACGTCCAGATGTTCTTCGATCTCATGCCGGTGGTGTTGCCGCAAATTGCCGCCGGCAACGTGCGCCCCCTCGCCAACGCGGGAGCGAAGCGGCCGTTGGCGCTACCCAACGTGCCCACGGTCGCCGAGCAAGGACTTCCCGGTTTCGAGTCCTCCTCCTGGTACGGCCTCGTCGCGCCGGCGAAGACGCCGGAGCCGGTGCTTGCGAAGCTGCGCAAGGACGTCGCCAAGGTCCTCGAGGTGCCCGACGTAATCGCGCGTATCCGCGAGCTCGGCTCGGACCCGGGCGCGGTCTTCGGCAACGATTTCGCGGCATTCATGGCGGCGGAGACCAAGAAATGGGCCGAGGTCATCCGTGCCTCGGGTGCGAAAGCGGATTGATTGCAGATCGCATGCGAGCGATACGTGCGGCGCTTAAGCCGATTCCAAACTCGACGGCAGTTTGCAGCTTGGACAAAATCCGTCAATTCGCGGTAATCCCCGCGCTGGCGATGACGTCGCGCCACTTCTTTGCGTCGGCGCTCATGCGCGCGCCCAGCTCCGCGGGTGTGCTCGCCTGTGCTTCTATGCCGTTTTTCGCGAATGCGGCGCGCAGCTCCGGATCGTCGAGAACGGCGCCAATCTCGCGGCTTAGCCGCGTGATCAGCGTGGGCGATGCAGTCGCCGGCGCGACGATCGCCTGCCACAGCAAACATTCGTAACCTTGCAACCCCGATTCCGCGAGCGTCGGTACCTCGGGCAAAGCCGGATTGCGCGCCGCGCTGGTCACTGCCAAGGCCCGCAGCTTGCCCGCGCGAATATGCGTCAGCGCCGGCGGGATCGTCCCGAACTGCATCTCGACGCGGCCTTCGAGCAGATCGAGCGTGGACTGCGCGGTGCCGCGATAAGGCAAACCGTGGCTCCATGGAGCTCTACGTAGGTCTATGGAAATTTAGCTATCGCCTTGCCACTGCTGCCGCCTTCTCTCTGGCGCTCTACTGGCATCAACGGTCTTCCACTCCTATGTTCGGGATACTAGCCGGACACTAATGAGACAACGATGGCGACTAGGTCCTCCAAGCTCGAGAACGCGACAGCGCGGCGTAGGCTCTCGGTTAGGAAGAAGCCCTACTTCGCCACGGTAGCGCCCGGCATCGCGTTGGGTTACCGCCGAAATCAGGGCGCAGGCACGTGGTCAGTGCGTACCACAGATGGCCACGGAACTGATTGGATCAAGAGAATCGCGTTGGCTGACGACCAGGAGCCGGCAGACGGCACCCATCGCAGGACCGTGCTCGTGCGCTCGCCCGCGGCAAGGCTGGGGCGGACGACGGCCGGCCTCTCACTGTTGCCGAGGCGCTCGAGGGATACGAGGCTGATCTGCAGTCGCGCGGCGGCGACATCTACAACGCGCGGCGCGCACGAGCCCACATGACCGGCGCGCTGGCGAGCAAGCCGGTCGCGCTGCTCGGGGTCACTGAGCTGCGCAAGTGGCGGGACGCCCTCACTGACAAGGGCCTTGCCGCGGCAACCGTCAATCGCACGCGCACCTGCCTGCGCGCCGCCCTCGAGCTCGCCGCTGCACATGATCACCGCATTACAAACACCCGAGCCTGGCGGGTTGGTCTCGCCGGCCTACCTGACAGCCACCGCGCACGGAACGTCATTCTCGATGACGCAACCGTGCGCCGGCTGGTCGAGGCGGCTTATGCCGCCGATCGCCAGCTGGGCCTTCTGGTCGAGGCGGCGGCGGTGACGGGCGCGCGGCTCTCTCAGCTAGGGCGGCTCGAAGCCGGCGACCTGCAGGCTGATCGTCCTGACCCACGCGTCATGATGCCCTCCTCCCGCAAGGGGCGCGGCCAGAAGAAGATCGAGCGCCGCCCGGTACCAATCCCGGCCAGCCTGGCGGCGTTGCTCACACGACAAGCCAAGGAGCGACCGCTTGATGCGCCGCTGCTGACGAGGGCTGATGGTTCTAGCTGGGGGCATTCCCGCCGTGCGCGCCATCGTGACGCCTTCCGCGCTGTGGTCGCCGCCGCCGGCCTCGATCCCGATGAGGTCACGCTCTACGCA
>VAZM01000572.1 GCA_005883135.1 Alphaproteobacteria bacterium | reverse complement strand
CCTCGCCGGTCATCCCGGAGCTCGGCTTCTGCCTCGGCACCCGCGCGCAGATGTTTTGGCTGGAGGAGGGGCATCCCGCCGCGCTCGCCCCGGGCAAGCGGCCGCGCACCACGCTCTCGCCCACGCTCGCGCTGCGTGACGGCGAGCCTTATCTCGCCTGGGGTTCGCCCGGCGGCGACCAGCAGGATCAATGGACCACGCAGCTGTTCATGCGCCACCTCCATGCCGGCATGAATCTGCAGGAGGCGATCGACGCTCCGGCTTGGCACTCGGAGCATTTCCCGATCTCGTTCTGGCCGCGCACGGCGCGGCCGGGCGTATTGGTGGTCGAGGGTCGGCTGCCGGGCGCGACGGTGAAGGAATTGGAGCGCCGCGGCCACATCGTCGAAGTCGACACCGATTGGTGCGAGGGACGCCTCACGGCGGCCGCGCGCGAGGGCCGTCGCCGCCGCGCCGCCGCCAATCCGCGCGGCATGCAGGGCTACGCCGCCGGGCGGTAGGGCGGGAGAGAGCACGCGCGGCGATGTCGCCCTCGCGGCATATGACGCAGTAGAAGACGACGCAGCAGAAGACATGGCGGAATCGAACCCCGGCGATGTCTTGCTCATCACCGGGGCCAGCGGCTTCGTCGGCTCCGCCATTGCCAACGCCGCGCGCGAAGCCGGCTTCCGGGTGCGCGTGCTGGTGCGAGCGTCAAGCCCGCGTACCAACATCGCTTCCTCCGACGAGGTGGTCCTCGGCGACATCTGCGATCGCGCTTCCCTTGCCGCGGCGCTGCGCGGCGCGCGTTACCTCGTTCACGCCGCCGCCGATTATCGGCTCTGGTCCCCCGCCCCGGAGGACATCATCCGCACCAATGTGGAGGGTACGCGCGCCGTCATGGAGGAGGCGCTGCGGGCCGGCGTCGAGCGCATCGTCCATACCAGCAGCGTAGCGACGCTCGCGTTGCGCGACGGTGCGCCGGCCGACGAAACCCGGCGGCTGTCCGCAAGCGAGGCGGTCGGCGCCTATAAGAAGAGCAAAGTCATCGCCGAACGCCTGGTCGAGGCGATGGTGGAGCAGCAGGGCCTACCGGCCGTCATCGTCAATCCCTCGACCCCGATCGGCCCCCGCGATGTCAAGCCGACGCCCACCGGGCGCATCATCGTCGAGGCCGCCTGCGGCCGCATGCCGGGATTCGTCGAGACGGGGCTCAACCTCGCGCATGTCGACGACGTGGCGGCGGGGCATCTCGCGGCCTTGCGGCACGGCCGTCTCGGCGAGCGCTACATCTTGGGCGGGGAAAACGTGCGGTTTAGCACGATGCTCGCGGACATTGCCGCGCTCGTCGGCCGCCGCCCCCCGACGCTGCGGTTTCCCATCGCCGCGCTCTACCCCATCGCGCTCGGCGCCGAATGGCTGGCGCATCTGACCGGAAAGGCGCCGTTTGCCACCCGCGACGGGCTGCGCATGGCGCGCCACTTGATGTTCTTCGACGACGCCAAAGCCCGCCGGGAGCTTGGCTACGCGTCCCGACCCTATCGGCAAGCGATTGCCGATGCGATCGCCTGGTTCACGCAAGCCGGATATCTGCGCTGAGCCGACCAGGTCACGAAGGCGCCGCCATAGTCAGGCGTAGGATGGAATCATCTCATCCGATACTCCGACGACGCCGCGCACCCCTTCGGCGAGAGCGACGAGCGCGGTTCGCTCCTCGGGCGAGCCTACGAGCCCCCACAGATGGACGACGCCGCCGGTCACAATGACGTTTCGCGAACCAAAGTCCGTCCACTTCTGATCGCTCAAGCGCGACAGCAGCTCCAGCCGGATGTTTCGGTCTTGCTGTGCGGCCGGATCAGGCCGCGGCGGCGAAGCCAACGCCAGGGCTTGAATCAGGTTCGATCGGCTCACGATACCGACCAGCTTGCCGTCCTTGATGATGGGAACGCGCTTGATGCGGTGCCTTTCCAAGAGCGCGGCGATTTCGCCAAGCGAGGCGTCTTCGGGCGCCGAAACGACGTGCGGCGACATGATCTCGCCGACCGTCCACCCGTGGGACTTGGAAAATTCTTCCGCCAGAAGAGATCCCGGGGTCAATGCCGCGAGCCACCACGGCCGCTGCTTGTCCGTTCCGATTTCCGTGCGCCGGACGAGGTCCGCCTCGCTGATCACTCCGACCACCGTGCCGGTCTGGTCGACCACCGGCAGCGCGCTGATGTCATTTTCGACTAGAAGCTTGATCGCCGTGGCGACGTCGGTCTCCGGTTTCACGGTCACGACGTCGCGGACCATCACATCCATTGCTTTCATGAGTTCCTCCACAAAGTCCGCGCGCTGCGATGGCGCCGACTGCCGATGTGCCATAACCGCCCAAGCGCGGCGGGGTCATCAAAACACGTTGACAAAGAGGACGTAGAGAGTCGCCGAAAGCGTGATGGCGGCAGGCAGCGTCAACACCCATGCCATCAGCAGGTTACGCACCGTAGCCCACT
>VAZM01000084.1 GCA_005883135.1 Alphaproteobacteria bacterium | reverse complement strand
ACGAGGCGGGCTAGAATAGGTCGGGGGCGAAGCCAGCGACAGACACATTTGGGCCATGAACCTGCTCTTGTTGCTCGCTGTTGCAGTCCCGCTAAGTTGCTGCTTGGGCTTTCTAAGTTTGTTGGCATTCCTCGGTATAATGACGCTCGGCGCTGTCATCCATGTTGTTGCCATAGCCAGGGCCGGCCGGCCGCAATGGCCTCGTGTCGAACCAGCGAACGGCTCCGCCGGGTAGGTGGAGTATATCGTGGCCCCGCGCGCGTATTGGAAAGGCTACCTGAAACTCTCGCTAGTATCCTGTCCTGTTGCCTTGTTTCCGGCGAGCAGCGAGCGAGAGAAAATCAGCTTTAATCAGATCAACAAAAAAACCGGTAACCGGATCAAGTACCGCAAGGTAGATGCTGAGACCGGAGAGGACGTCGATTCAGCCGACATCATCAAGGGCTACGAGGTCGGTAAAGGTCAATACATCGAGATCGAGCCAGAAGAGCTTGAGGCGATTGCCATTGAGAGCAAGCGCACAATCGAAATCGACGAGTTCGTGCCGAAGAAAGAAATCGACGAACTGTATCTAAACAGCCCTTACTATCTTGTTCCTGATGGCGAGGTCGGCCAACAGGCATTCGCGGTCATCCGCGAAGCAATCCGCAAGGAAGGAATGGTGGCGCTCGGGCGGGTTGTCTTCACCTCTCGCGAGCATGTCATCGCACTCGAACCGCGCGGTAAGGGGCTTCTCGGGATGACGCTGAGATACCCGTATGAGGTCCGCAAAGAAGATGAATACTTCGATGATATTTCGGATGAAAAGATTCCAAAAGACATGCTGGAGCTGGCCTCGCATATCGTCGAAACGAAATCGGGCCACTTCGAGCCTGAAAAATTTGAAGATCAATACGAGGACGCACTTAGGGAGCTGCTGAAGAAAAAGCAGGCTGGTTAGAAGATCGAAGCACCTAAAGAGCGCACCCCAGCAAAAGTCATTAATCTGATGGATGCGCTACGCCGAAGCGTGGAAACGGAGCGCGGTGGGTCAGCGAAACGACAAGCCCAATCCGCCAAGGCGCGCGGCAGCGAATCCGAACGTCCAAGGAAGAAAAATCGCGCTAGGTAGAAAGTCCGCCTTCGATCAGCCGCAGTACCGGCCGTCCCCTTACTGGGGCCGGTTCCGATAAATGTTCGTCGGTGAGCAAAGCAACAGCGCTTCTAAGTTCATCCAGCAGGGCGGTAGGATTGATGCTTGCGGCAGCGATGCGCTCACATCGGTCGCTGGCGGCTATCAGGGCGGCTCGTTTGCTGTCGTGCATCGGTAACCGCTTCAACTCACGCTGCAATGCTTCGTAAAATCGGCAGGCTATCAGTTGGCCTCTAACCACTGTCCCGTTGCCAGCGAGGCTTGCTGCTACGGCAGCCACAGCCTGCTCACCAATTTCTATTACCCGAGAGAGCGCCAACGCAAATGTCCCCTGCCTGCTTCACCCCGACTTACGTGATTCGGCGCTCGATTGACGAGTGGTAGCGCGCCTGTTTCTGGGGCTTGATCCACCGAATTCGGCATGCTCGGGGCGCAGTCGAGCAGCGGCACTGGGTGACGGGGCGGTGCGCCTATTGCCGCCCAAAGTCAATTACGCGCCTGTGCAGCCGACACGGGAACCCCGCCGGAAAGGGAAAGGCGGGGCTCCGAGAACCCCTTAGAACCGTCACGGGGGATATGAGCGGATGGGGGCTCCGCGTCGCCAACACATGCCTGTGCGGTATCCCGTCCAAAAAACTCCGCGGTGCATTTTAACGGCTGGTAAGCCCAAACCGCGGACCCTTGCTGGAATCGTGCTCAGGAAGAAGTTGAGGCTGGCGGTGCGGCCGCCCGAGTCGAGGCTGGGGTGCGGCCGCTCATCGATTGAATCAATGCCTGAATCTTGCTTATGGCTCGCTGTCGGCTCCGGCTGTTTTGGCGCCTTCGTCGGCGGGCTCCTCGTCCTACTGATGGCGAGGCTGTCCTGACGGACGGCCGAGCCTCGGAGAAGTTGGGGAATTTTGTTGAGAGGGTCACTTATCAGCGCGGCGGGCGCAAATTCCTGCCAACATTTAATGACTAGCGCTGAACCGAGAAGGCCATCCGCCCGACTACGGGCGGATGCGCATCGACAGCGGCGCCGCTATTGTTCTCGCGTATGTGGTCACCGACATCGGCGTGATCATCGCGTTCCTGTCTGCCGTGTTCGTGATCGGATGGTTCATCCAAAGGCTGCGCGAGCGCCGCCGCGGAGAGCGGCGGGAAGAACAATGAGACTTCGGACGGCGGTCCCGCTGCGACGGCTTTTAACGCGAAGCCGGCACGTGCAGCGCGACCGCTTAACAGCCGCCCAAGCAAAACCCCGCCGCGGGGTGACCGTAGCGGGGCTTTGGTGGCTCGGGATGCGAAGGGATACGTCTCTTCCCCGTCCCCTTCGTCCGAACGCCGTGATTGTGGCTCGCCCTTGCTGGCGCGTCAATTTCGATCCCCTGCTTTCAAAGAAACATTTTGCTATTCGCGCGGGGCCACCACAAACCGCCGCACCTATCCGACAGCCTATTGGCTTCCCTTGTTACTCAGCCCCACCCTTCCGGGCGGGGCTTTCTTCTTTGTGGTTCGGGCGGCACCGACGCGCGTCCCCATGTGCGCATCGAGGACCCCCGGCACATCAAGGCGCCGCCCGAGCGCGCACGGTGCAGCGCGAGCGGTTGATAAGGACTTAACGGCGCGCCCTGTCGCACCTCACTCAATCACTTCGTCGGCGAGCGCTAGCAGCTTATCCGGCACAGCAAGGCCGAGCGCTTTCGTAGTCTTGAGGTTGATAACTAGTTCGAACTTCGTGGGCTGCTGGACTGGCAAATCGCCCGGTTTCTCGCCGTTCAGTACTCTTGCAACGTATGAACCCGGCCCGCGATACATCGCTACCGGATCTGGACCATATGCGATCAGCACGCCGTCGCGCGCCACTAGAGGAAAGCCATATATAGTCGGAAGGCCACTGTTGGTGTTGTTTTCCCGACTACGGTGTCGTGTTCAGAGGCGACGCAGGGGCGACCTGCGAGGCCCGTGCCAGAACGGCCCATGCGCGAGAAGGAAACCAGGAACAGTTCCCAGAAAGCAACGCAGAGACCCAAACGCGATCCAGAGGAGATTGATCACGGGTCTCTGTCGGTCCCGGATATGTAGAGGCGATCATTGAACAGCGAGAACCAATAGTTCTGAATCAGATCGTCGTTGCACCGGAACTTTGCGAGATAGTCGCCGCGTTTGTTTGCGCGAGCGACGACGAGCTTGCAATGCATCTCGTGTACGTCGAAGCTATCGGGATTGATTGTCAGCCAATCGTCAACCTCGAGATTCGCGCATCGACCGCGACGATAGAATGCCAAATGGTCGGCGATATGCTCGGCGAAGCACCAGTCCCCAACGAATTTTGCCGGTAGCCCATCATCGCGCGCGTGGGCGCCGATAGACAGAATGGCAAGCGCTGCCGCGATAAATAGCACACGTTTCATTTTGCCTTCCGAACGCGCCAGTGTGCGGTGCTTCTGGCTGCACTAACTAAATGGTCGTCGGTGCATTTCGCCAACCTTCCGGTATCGACGGCCTTCGCGCAGCGATTTTGTAACCACGGTACTGTTGCGCCTATTCGCGCCCACCTTAGCGTCCATGTATGTACGCGGCCGCGCCCCGGAGCAGCGTGATGAATGCGCGGTGCGTCCTCACTCGATCACCTCGTCGGCGCGGGCAAGGAGCGTCGGTGGCACTTCGAGGCCGAGCGTGCGCGCGGTCTGCGCATTGACGACGAGCTCGAGCTTCGTCGCCTGCACGACCGGCAGGTCGGCGGGCGTGGCGCCCTTGAGCAGCCGTGCGACGTAGACGCCGACCTGGCGCCAGGCATCGGGAGGGTGGCGGAAGTCATCGGCAGCGCGTGGCGTGACGCCAGGTTGGCCAACTGCACGCGCCGGCTGGTGAAGAACGGATCGGCGCCGACGAACAGCGCGTCGGGCCACTCCTGCGCGAAAGCCGCGAAGGCGGCATCGATCTCGCCGGCCGTCCTGGCGCGCGCGACATGGGTATCCAGCCCGACGGCGGGGGCGGCCGCCTCCACGTCGCGCAATGTCGACTCGGTCGTGGTGGCGTCGGCGGGATTGACCAGGACGACAACGCGGCGAGCGGCCGGCAGCAGCGCGCGTAGCAGCTCCAGCCGCTTCGCCGTCACCTCGCTCGACAACAGGTTGACGCCGGTCATGTTGCCGCCTGGCCGGGCGAGGCTGGCAACGAGACCGAGACCGACCGGGTCCTCGGGGGTAATGAAGGTGATCGGAATGGTCGTGGTGGCGGCCTTGGCTGCGAACGCCGCCGACGTCGCGCCGGTGACGATGACGGCGACCGGGCGGCTCACCAGCTCGGCCGCCAGCGTGGGCAGCCGATCGAACCGCCCCTCCGCCCAGCGATAGGCGATGGTCAAATTCTCGCCCTCGACGAAGTTCCCCACCTGGAGGCCGCGTTGAAACCCGCGCAGGCGGTCCGCGAACACGTCGGCCGAGGTAGGGCCGAGGAAGCCGATCACCGGCATCGCCGGCTGCTGCGCGCGCGCCACGAGCGGCCACGCTGCCGCTGCACCGCCGATGAGTGATATGAACTCGCGCCGTTTCATCACTCGATCACCTCGTCGGCGCGGGCGAGCAGCGTTGGTGGAATTTCAAGGCCCATACCCTTCGCTGTAGCGAGATTGATTATGAGATCAAATTTTGCCGCCAGCTCGACTGGCAGATCGCCCGCCCTCTCGCCCTTGAGAATCCTACCGGCATAGTTTCCAGCGCGCCGATAGGCATCGGTCAGGCTGGGTCCGTAGCTCATCAAACCGCCGGCCTCCGAATATTCGCGCGTGGTATAGACCGCAGGTAGCGCGTGGCGGACCGACAGCGTCACGAGTTGCCGACGTCGGCTAATGAAGACTGGACTCCCGCCGATAAGCAACGCGCTCGCGCGGGACTGCACCATCTTCCCGAAGGCGGCATCGAATTCGCGTTCACCTGGCGCCTTTACGATCAGGATTTGCCGGCCGATGGCGCGACCTGCCGCTTCTGCCTCTCGCAATTCAATATCAGATTCGAGTTGGTTCGGATCTAATAGCACGGCGATAACGGCGGCCTTCGGAACCAGTTCGTGCAGCAGCCCCAGCTGCTTGGCGACTAAATCAGTAACAGTAAAGACCACCCCTGTGAGGTTTCCGCTGGGCCGGCTAAGGCTGGTGACAAAGCCGGCTCTGACCGGATCGAAACCCGTCAGGAAGATAATCGGAATCGACGTTGTCGCTGCCTTGACGGCCGGCACCGCAATGCCGTTCGTAACAATGACCGCCACTCGGCGCCGGACCAGATCGGCCGCCATTCCCGGCACACGCTCGGGCTGATCGTCTGCCCAGCGATACTCGACAGCGAGGTTCTGGCCCTCTACAAATCCGGCTTCATTCAGACCCTGCCGAAATGCACTGACAAGATGTGCCGAGCCGGCAGCCGCTGCGGTCCGCAGAAATCCAATCACCGGCATCGCTGGCTGCTGCGCACGCGCCGCGAGCGGCCACGCGGCCACGCCGCCGAGAAGCGTGATGAAATCGCGTCGTTTCATTCAATAACCTCGTCAGCCAGGATCAATAGCGATGCCGGTATCGTTAGACCGAGCGCCTTGGCGGTTTTGAGGTTGATGGTGAACCGGTAACGCGTCGGCTGCATGATCGGCAGGTCGGCCGGTTTAGCGCCATGCAGAATTCGTCCGGTGTAATTGCCGACCTGGGCATACCCTTCCGCCAGGCTATTCCCATACGCGATCAGGCCACCGGCGGCGGTGAACTCGCTCCAGACATAGATCGCAGGGATGGCCTGACGAGCGGCGCCGGCAACCATGTCCGCCCGCCGGTTGGTGAACAGGATGTCGCCCTGCACGACCACGCCGCCGGCCTGTCGCTCGGCGAGCGTGGCGAATACGGTGTCGATCTCGCTCTCGTTGGCCGCAGTGACGATGAAAATCGTCCGGCCGATCTGGCGGGCTGCAGCCTCGATCTCGTCCTTATCATCAGCGGTGGTCGAGCTATTCGGATTGAGCAGAACACCGATCGGCTTGTCTTTTGCTGTTAGCTCGTCGAGAAACTGCAGGCACTTCGAGAGCAAAGCGGTGGCAGACATGGCAATGCCGGTGACATTGCCGCTCGGCCGGTTGAGGCTCGTGCTGACGCCCTTTTTCAGGACGCTGTCGCTGCCCAGGAACACGATCGGAACGGTCGACGTGGTCGCCGCAGCCGCTTCGACCACGTCAGGGCCACCGGTCGAGGCGATCACGGCGACACGGCGGTTGACCAGATCGGCCGCCAGCGCCGGCAGCCGCTCGTAGCGCCCTCCCGCCCAGCGGTATTCGATCGATACGTTTTGACCCTCGAGATAACCGGTGTCCTGCAGGCCGCGACGGAAGGCATCGACCAATTCCGCGAAAGCTGCCGGCGACCCGCCATTGAGAAAGCCGACCAGCGGCATTGCCGGCTGCTGCGCACGCGCTGCAAGCGGCGATGCGACGGCGCCGGGGAGCAAGCTGATGACCTTGCGGCGGGAGATCACTCGATCACCTCGTCGGCGCGGGCGAGTAATGCCGGAGGCACCTCGAGCCCGAGCGCCTTGGCAGCTTTGATATTGATGGCCAACTGAACTTTCGTCGGCTGCTGTACCGGGAGGTCGGCCGGCTTCTCGCCCTTGAGAATACGATCAACGTAGCCGGCGGCGCGCCTGTACAAATCTGTGATGTCGGTTCCGTAGGAGATCAGGCCGCCGCTCCTGACGAAGAATGGGAACGGATAGACCGCGGGCAGGCGATGTCGGGCCGCGATTTCGCCAATGATATCGCGGTGAGCATCAGTCAATGTGCCAATTGTGACGATCAAGCCGTCGTCTGGACTGCGCGCGAATGCTGCGACTGCTGGTTCAATCTCGGCGGCGTCGCGCACCACAATTGGGGTCAATTCCACTCCGAACGACGGGGCCACGCCTTGGATTGCGGCCAGTTGGCCGATCCCAACCGGTGTGAGGGAGTCACGAAGAACTGCCACCCGCGTCACGCGCGGCGCAACTTGTTTGAGCAGTTCGAGCCACTTGACGCTCAGGCCGTATTCGAACGACGCAAATCCGGTGGTGTTGCCGCCCGGCCGTGCCAAGCTTGTGACCAACCCGGCGCCCACCGGATCAAACAGTCCTGCGAACACGATAGGCACGGTGCGCGTCGCCTGCTGTAACGCCACAACTGTCGGGAAAGTGGTAGCGAAAATGGCATCCGGCGTAAGTGCGATCAATTCCGTGACGTTCTTTCGGATGCGTTCGGGATCACCCATTCCCCACCGAATGTCGATCTGCGCATTGCGGCCCACGGCCCAGCCGGTTTCCTGCAGCCCCTGTAGAAATGCCGCGACGCGGGCTTGTCCCTCGGGATCGTCCGCGGCGAGATTCATCATAATGCCGATCCGTCGTACTCCCTGCTAAGCACGCGCCGCCAGCGGCCAAAGAAGCGACGGGGTGGCCGCAGCGCCGCCGAGCAGCGTGATGAACTCGCGGCGCGTCCTCATTCGATCACCTCGTCGGCGCGGGCGAGCAGCGTCGGCTGCACGTCGAGGCCCAGCACCTTTGCGGTGCTCAGATTGATGACGAATTCGAACTTGGTTGGCTGCACGACCGGCAGGTCGGAGGGATGCTCGCCCTTGAGAACCCGCGCAGTATAGATGCCGATCTGACGATAAGTATCGGGAAGGCTTGTTCCGTAACTCATGAGACCGCCGGCCGTGACGTACTCGCGCAATTCATAGATCGCTGGAATGGCGTAGTGGTCTGCGAGCGTGACGAGTTGCTCGCGCCTGCCGTTGAAAAAGGGGTCACCCCCAACCAGCAGCCCCTGCACTCGCATTTGGACAAAAGTTTTGAAGGCGACGTGAATGTCTTGCGTCTTGCT
>VAZM01000571.1 GCA_005883135.1 Alphaproteobacteria bacterium | reverse complement strand
GCGTGTTCCAGAACGTTCCGCTTACACGCCGCCAAGGGGTGGAGGCGGGTGCCAACTACCAGACAGGACAATATCTCCTCTACGCCAATTACGCGTTCATCGATGCCACCTATCAGTTCTCGGGAGAGCTGGCATCACCGAACAATCCGTTCGCGGACGCAAATGGAAATATCTTCGTCACGCCAGGCAAGCAGATTCCGGGCATACCGCGGCACTCGGTCAAAGGTGGCGTCGACTATTGGTTTACGCCGGAGTTGAAACTCGGCACCGACGTCATCTGGGTCAGTAGCCAATGGTTTATTGGCGATGACGCCAACCAGAACCCGAAGCTCGCCGACTACTGGGTCGCGAACCTGCACGGCTCGTATCAGCTCACCAAGGATGTCCAGATCTACGGCTTCATCAACAATCTGTTCAATCGCAAATTCGCGACCGTCGGCACTTTCTTCGATACGCAATCGACGGTCGCGGTCGCGATACCGAACGTGCTGAACGACCCCCGCATGGTCACGCCGGCGCAGCCGCTCTCGGTCTATGTGGGGATGCGCGCAAAACTATGAACGCTCGCGTCCCACCCTCCTCGTGCCGACGCGCCTCCCCGAGGTGGGCGTCTTTGAGCAGGATGCTGCTCAGCGAGCTAGAATACATCATCGCTCCCCCGCCACGACATACGCCCATAACGCCTCAAGCTGTTCGGGCTTGAAGAAATCTCCCCAGGGCGGCATCTGGTTCTTCCCGCGAGTCACCGCGGTGACGAAGCGTTCGTGCTGGTCGGCTGGAAATTTCCGCAAATTGAATGCCGCGCCGGGGTCCTGCATGTGCGCGCCATGACACGGCGAGCAGTTGATGGCGAAGAGTTCGGCACCGGTCTCGATCTGCTCCTTGGAGAAGCTTTGCGCTTCGGCACCGGCCGGTATGCTCATAACGAGACATGCCAGGACGATCGGTAACGCCATTCGCTTCATGCCAGGAACTTCGATGCTCGCTGCATGCCCGCCGGGGCGGACATCACAGTCCGTCCCCGACGTTTCACGACAGAACGCATGCCGATGACACGCTGAGTGATGAGGCAAAGTTCGGCCTTTACTCCGGCAACAGCGCGAAGGTCCAGACCGATCCACCTTGCGGCACCTTGTCCTTGAGCCGCTCGCGGGCGATGTTCCAGTAAAGCCCGCCGATGCCGGACAGCACGGTGACGTATTGACGGCCTTGATGCGTGTAAGTGACCGGCATTGCATTGATGCCTGACCCGGTCTGGAACTGCCAAACGATTGTGCCGGTGTCGGCATCGACGGCGATGAACTCGCCCGTTTCCTTCCCTGTAAACAGCAGGCCGCCGCCGGTCGCCAGCATCGCCGACCAAATCTGGAAATCCATCAGCGGAGTTCGCCACTTCTTCTGCGCGGTGAGCGGATCGATCGCTTCCATGTGGCCGATTGGTTCGTCGGCCGCCCGCGCGAGTCTCCAGATGTTTGTACATCCGCCCTTCGTGCAGCGTGTTGGCGTAGAGCAGGCCGGTCTCGGGATTGAATGCCGCATGCGGCCAGTTTTTCCCGCCGCGTGTCGAGGGCCAATGCTCGGTCGCGTTACCCGCGCGGATGCTCTTGGCGATTTCGGTCTCGACTGGTCGACCGGTCTCCTTGTCGACGTGGCTCGCCCAGTTCACTTTCTCGAACGCATTTGCCGCCAGCAGTTTGCCGTTGGTGCGGTCAAGCACGTAGAGGAACCCGTTGCGATTGAGCTGCATGACCACCTTGCGCTTCTGGCCGCCAACGTCGATGTCGGCGTTGATCATTTCCCAGCAGGCGTCGTAGTCGTAGGCGTCAGTTGGCGTGAATTGGTAGTACCAGACGATCTCGCCGGTGGTCGGCCGCATCGCCAGCACCGATGAGGTGTAGAGATTATCGCCGTCGCGGCTCTGCGATGCCCATGGCGCCGGATTGCCGATACCCCAATACATCAAATCCAGCTCGGGATCGTACGAGCCAGTGATCCAGGCCGAGCCGCCGCCGGTCTCCCAGGCATTGTTGTCTTGCGGCCAGGTCTCGTTGCCCTTTTCGCCGCGGGCGGGGATGGTATATCGCCGCCACAGGTGCTTGCCGGTCTCCGTGTCCCAGCCGTCGATGAAGCCACGAATGCCAAACTCAGCGCCCGAGATGCCGGTCACCAACACGCCGTTCACAGCCAACGGCGCAACGGTAAGCGAATATCCCTCCTTCCATTCCGCCGCCTTGGACTTCCACAGCTCCTTACCGTCTTTGGCGTCGTAGGCGACGACGTGAGCATCCAGCGTGGTGCGGAAGACCTTGCCGTTGTAAATCGCTGCGCCCTTGTTGGAGACGCCGCAACAGATGACGCGCGGGGTCTCCGGCGGCCAATCGAGCGTCTGCTTCCAGATCTGTTTTCCGGTGGCGACGTCGATTGCGACGGTCGCCTTGGCGTTGGTGACGTACATCACGCCGTTGTAGATGATCGGCTGCGCCTGCTCGCCCCAATTGTTGTCAAGGCTGACACTCCACACCGGCACCAAACGCTTTACGGTCTGCTTGTTGATCTGCTTGAGCGGGCTATAGCGCTGTTGATGATAGCCCATGCCATAGGTGAGAATGTTGTCAGTCGAGCCTCCGTTGCCGTCTTTCTTGAGGTCATCAAATGTCTGTGCGGCGGCACCGGTGCCCAGCAGCGCCAGAACACATACCACCGACGCGAAAGTCTTCATGGGGTCCCTCCATCGATAAGCCCTTCTCGGCCCACTGGCGATCGGTTGACCCGACCTGTTGCAGGAGAGAATAAAGCATTGGCGGCGACCGTCGAGAGCCCTAGTGTGGCGGTTCAGAAGTCCGCATCATACTTGCAG
>VAZM01000579.1 GCA_005883135.1 Alphaproteobacteria bacterium | reverse complement strand
CGAGCGAGGCAGCGTCTTTTCCGAGCAGCGATGGGACGGCAAGCTCGTGCATCGCTTCCTGCTGCAGCCGCTCGGCCTCGAGCTCGGCCGCCTTGATCTTGGTGCGAAAGAGCTCCGCGGTCGCGCCGCCAACCAACGCTGGCGGCGACTTCAGCGCGCGCCGCATGGTGCGCAGTGGCACGACCGTCGTGTTGCGCCAAGGTGCGATGCGTGCTTCGAGCTCGGAAATCTCCGGCGTCGACAGTGCCCGCTTGTGAATCGCATGCCAGAGCAGAAACAATAGAAGATTGACGTCGACCCCCGCCTGCTCTTGCAGCGTGATGCAGGCGTCCGCGACCTCGGGCTGACGGTAGAAGCGCAGCGAGAAGCGCCAGAACGGCGATCCCGCGGACGGCGATGCCGGCCTGGTCATGCGCGCGCGCCGAGCGGGGTGATGGCAAGCGACTTCGCGAGCTCATCGACCTGCGCCAGGACCGCCGCATTGAGCGGCACGCCGTCGCGCTCCCGCTCGGCCCGGCGCGCCGCGCGACCCATCCCGGGCACACGAATGTCATCACCGCCCGGCAGCCGTCGCGACGAGACAAGTTCGCGAATGTGGCGATCGACCTCGGCCTTGAACATGTCGAGCGGTGCGAATCGCGCAACATCGAGCGCGATGACGAATTGCCCGACATTGCCGTCGCCGCCCGCCGGCGCGGCGAAATCGCGAATGTCGCGGCCGAACGCCGCCCGGTTGAGAGGTCCCGCCAATAACCCGATGACGAGCGAGAGCCCGCTCCCCTTGTAGCCCCCCATCGGGAGATAGGTGCCTTCGTTGATGCGACGCGGGTCGGTGATGGAGGAGCCGTCCTGGCGATGCTGCACCCAGCCTTCGGGCATCGGCTTGCCGTCGAGCTCGTAAGTTCTGATCGCGCCGTTTGAAGCGAGCGATGTAGCGATATCCAAGATGACGGGCGGTTCGTTCCCGGCCGGGATCGCCACCGCCATCGGATTGGTGCCGAGCAAGGGCTCGCTGCCGCCCCATGGCGCCATGTGATTGACGCTCGAGGCCGCGCCATAAATTCCCACCATGGCGCGCCGGAGCGGAATGGCGGCGTAGGTCGCGCCGGCGCCGGCGTGATTGGAGCGGCGTGCGCCGACCCAACCGACGCCCGCTCCGCGCGCGAGTTCGACGGCGAGGTTCGCGGCGTAGGTCATGACCACGTGGCCCATGCCATGGTCGCCATCAATCAGCGCCGTTGCCGGGCCGCGCTCGAGCTCCCGGATATTCGCGCGCGGGTTCATCGCCCCGCGTTTGAGCGCCTTGACATAGCCCGGCAGGCGAAAAATGCCGTGCGCATCCGAGCCGGTGAGATCGGCTTCGAGCATCGCGCCTGCCACAATGGCGGCGTCGGCCTCGCTGAGGTCGCAGGCGCGCATCGCGTCCATGAGAAACGCGTGCAACGCGGCGGCAGAAACACGCCGGGTGGTTTTGCTTTCGGTCGTGGTCAGCACATCGGCTCTCAGCACTCCGCCACCGCAATCTCGAGGGGGAAATCATCGACGCATTCGTGGCCGGCCTCGGTCACGATGAAGGTGTGCCCGAGGAAGATGCCGAACATTCCGTCCGCCGTGATCGGATTGGGCTCGGCCATGATGATCATCCCCGGCTTGAGCACCTTATCGATCTCGTCGGCCTCGGTTCGCTCAGCAAAGACGTGCGGCTTGTCGGTGACGATGTCGATGCCGTGCACCTGCGTCGGGCGCGATTGCACGCCTTGCTCGCGAAAGAACCGGCTGGCGAGCCGCATATTGTCTGTAGCGTTGCCGGGTTTGATCTCAGCGACGATCTTGCGATAGCCGGGCAGCGTGATCTCGTCCCAGAATTTACGCACCATATCGGTGGGCGGGCCGAGCGTGATCGGGGAGCCGATCTGCGCCGAGAGGCCGTTGTAGCCGGCGGCAAGCTCCATGTTGATGATATCACCCTTCTTGAGCTTGCGGTGCGACGGCCGCGGATTGCCGAACACCATGGCCGGATCGGCCATGGGCGTCGATCCGATGATAAGAAAGTCGATGTCGCCGCCCCCATCGAGGATCGCCGCGCCGGCCGCGGCGCGCAGCTCGTATTCCGCCACCCCGGGCTTTGCGCGCGCCACCATCGCCTGCATGGCGCGCTCGCACAGCAAGCCGGCTTTGCGCACGCAGCGCAGCTCCTCCTCGCTGTGGATCACGATCAGTTCGTGCATGAAGCCTTTGGTGAAGACGAGCTCAGCGTCGGGCAGCGACCGACGCAGCACATTGTACTGGTTGACCGGCAGATAATCGGTGTGCCGCGCGTCGATCTCGACGAGCCCTATGCGGCCGTGCTCGAGCTTTAGCTCCTTGAGCCGCTCGACCATGACCTCGGCGTATTTGCCGCTGCGGCTGTGGCGCACATCCGACAACGCGTTGGCGCATTCGCGCCGGCAGGCCTCGGCATGGGTCCCGCCCATGGAGAAGATCA
>VAZM01000578.1:4824-5231 GCA_005883135.1 Alphaproteobacteria bacterium | reverse complement strand
CATATTGATTTTCGTTCTGACGGGCACGAGTATGTCGGTCGCGCGCACCCCCGGAACGGAAGCGCGGACACGGGAGGACAACATGGCCGCAGACATGACTCGACGCGCGCTCTTCAACGCAGGCGCCGCGCTCGCAATCGGCAGCGCGTGGCCCGCGAACGCGCAGGCAAGGAAGAAGCTGCGCTTCTCCTCGGCTTTTACCGAACAGGATTTGCGTGCCGAGGCCTACAAGGCGTTCGGCGCCGCGATCAAAGACGACTTCGAACTCGAGCCGTTCTGGGGCAACACGATGTTCAAGCAGGGCACTGAACTCGTCGCCCTGCAGCGTGGCAACCTGGAAATGTGCAACCTCGCGCCGGCTGATATCTCGAAGCAGGTACCGGCGTGGTCGCTGATGACCTCGGCCT
>VAZM01000578.1:2207-4758 GCA_005883135.1 Alphaproteobacteria bacterium | reverse complement strand
ATGGCGCGGGATCAGCTCGGCATCCAGATTTTAGTGCCGGTGTATTTCGGCTCACGCAATGTCAATCTGCGAGGCGAGAAAACGATCAAAACTCCAGCCGACTTGGGAGGGGTCAAGCTGCGCATGCCGCCTGGGGAATTCTGGCAGTTCCTCGGTGAATCGATCGGCGCCAATCCGACGCCGGTCGCATACGCGGAGCTCTATACGGCACTGCAGACCGGCACGGTTGACGGCCAGGACAATCCGCTGGTCGCGAGCAAGCTGATGAAATTCTACGAGGTCACGTCGCAGTTCGTGCTGACCGGTCACGTCATCGGTTACGACGTCATGACAGTCACGGCGAAAGTCTGGGACACGATGACACCCGCGCAGCAGGCCAAATTCCAGGACGCGGCCGAGAAGGCGATCGACGACTGCACGGCGAAATTCAATGCGCAGGAAAAGGAAGTCATCGCCTTCTTCAAGTCTGAGGGCAAGAAGGTCTACGAGCCCGATCTGACCGCCTTCCGCACCTTCGCCCAGAAGAAATACGTCGAGAAATACGGCAACGACTGGCCCAAGGGCGCGCTCGAGCGCATCAACGCGGTGAATTAGCGCGCGCCGCAAAGTGTGCGACCGTGGGTTCAAGGCGGCCCGATAGCGCGGGGTGCATATGGGGCTCGACAGTCTCGCCACCATCGGCCGATGGCTGCGGCGACGTGCGGAGAACGTCGCCGTCGCGCTGCTCGGCACGATGTTCGTCTGCTTCATCATCCAGATCTTCTTCCGCTACGTGCTGAACTATCCGGTCGGCTGGACCGAAGAGGTCAGCATCCTGACATGGCTCTGGACCGTGCTGTGGGGCGCGGCGTTCGTGCTCTCCGAGCGGGAAGAAGTCCGCTTCGATATCATCTATAGCGCAGTGTCGGAAAACACGCGGCGCGTCTTCACGATCATCACTGGCGTAGCGCTGATCTTTCTTTATGGCGTGTCGATGCCGGCGGCCTATTCATTCGTGGCCTTCATGAAGGTCGAACGCTCGGCCTATTTGCACGTTCCGATCAACTATCTTTATTCGATTTACGTCATCTTCGCCGCCGCTTGCATCGGCCGTTATTGTTGGCTGGTATGGCGCGCGCTCCGGGGCGCCGCTTCGCCGGCCACTGATCCCGCAGCGCTGATCGACTGACGTGCTCAGTCCCTTCGCCATCTGCATCATCTCGATCTCGATTCTCGCGGCGCTCGGCTTGCCGATCGGGCACGCGATGATCGTTTCGTCCATCCTCTATCTGCTGCTCGCCGGCCTCGATCTCGGCACCGCCGCCGAGCAGCTTCTCAATGGCCTTTTCAAGAGCTACGTACTGCTTGCGGTGCCCCTGTTTATTCTCGCCGCCGATCTGATGAACATCGGCAGCTTGACCGATCGTCTGTTGCAGTTCTGTCTCGTGCTGGTCGGGCGATTTCGCGGGGGGCTCGGCCACGTCAACGTCGTCGCCAACATGATTTTTGCCGGCATGTCAGGCTCGGCAATTGCGGACGCAGTTGGCATCGGCCGCATCATCATCGGCATGATGACCAGGGGCGGGAAATACCCCACTGCCTATGCGGGGGCGATTACGGCATCGGCGGCGATTATCGGGCCGATCATTCCGCCGTCGATACCCATGGTGCTCTATGCACTGATCTCGGACGCCTCGATCGGCTTTCTGTTCCTCGGCGGCTTCGTGCCAGGCGTCATGCTCGGGATCGGGTTCATGGTGATGAACACTGTCATTGCGCGGCGCAGAAATTACCCAATCGAGCCGCCGATCCCAATGCGCGATATTCCGAAGATCACTATCCGCGCTTTTCCAGCGCTGATGCTGCCGGTGATCCTGTTGTTCGGCATCTACGGCGGCGTGATGACGCCGACCGAGGCTGCCGCCGCGGCGGCCGCTTACGCGCTGTTCGCCTCGGCGGTGCTCTATCGCGCGGTGTCTTGGAAGCAGCTCTATGACGCAATCCTGGCGAGCGGCAAGGCCACGACTTCGGTTGGCATCCTGATCGCCGGAGCGCTGGTGTTCAATTATGTCGTCACCAGTGAAAACATTCCAAAGTCGCTGCAAGCCCTGATGAGCGGATACAACCTTTCGGCCGGCGGCTTCCTGCTCATGGTCAATATCGTGCTCTTGATCCTCGGCTGCCTGCTCGAAGGCTCGACCATCCTGCTGGTCGTGGTGCCGATCTTCATCCCGACCGCGAAGGCGCTCGGCATCGACCTCGTCCATTTCGGCGTTGTGGTCGTCGTCAACATCATGATCGGGCTGCTGACGCCGCCTTACGGTCTGCTGCTGTTCATCATCGCCAACATGACGAAGCAACCATTGTCGGCGATCGTGCGCGAGGCTGCGCCGTTCATTGTCATGGCACTCGTCGTGCTGGCGATCATTACCGCCTTGCCGGAGACGGTTCTCTGGCTGCCGAAACTCGTGGGCTACAAGGGCTGAGCGAATCCGTCGGGCCACTTCAACACGCGGAAGACATGATGGCGAAGCCGAAGGCAGCACACTGATGATCCTGAATGGTCCGAACC
>VAZM01000578.1:1614-2027 GCA_005883135.1 Alphaproteobacteria bacterium | reverse complement strand
TGGATGACGCGCGAGCATGCAGCCGAGCGCGTCGGTGTGGAAGGGTTTCTGGCCATGCGTTTGTTCCGTGCGATCGGAACACCTCAACGGCGCTATTTCATTCTCTATGAGCTGGAGAGTGCCGATGTCGTCGGCGGTCCGGATTATCTTGCGCGACTGAATGCGCCCACACCATGGTCGCAACGAATGATGCCCCGCCTCGGTAGTTTCGTCCGGGGCGGCGGACACATCGAGGCATCGGCGGGCGTAGGTCAGGGCGGCTATCTGGCGGCGCTGCCGTTCGAGGGACCCCCGATATCTGACCCATCGGCATTGGTCCATGATCTCGCCCGCACGGATCGCATCGCGGCTGCTCGCGTGCTGCGTACGGACGCGGCGCAAACATCCATCCAGACGCGTGAAAAAAGCATGCG
>VAZM01000578.1:0-1589 GCA_005883135.1 Alphaproteobacteria bacterium | reverse complement strand
CTATTGCTCCACAGTTCGGCGGGGAAAAATTCGCGGCCTTGCCGCTCTATACAATGTTCTTCGGTTTGCACCGTCGCCTGCTGCGGCGGGCCTGACGGCGAGCGCTATCCGCATCGTTTCTCGCTCCATCGACATTGCACGGTCCTTGCTGGGCATGGCTGACACGCGAGCCCGTCAGCACGCTCTGGGCGGCCGCTTGCAGGAATTGCTTTGACAGCCGCTCGTCATTGACAGCCCGCGAGAGGACGACCGCACCGACCATGGTCGAGAGAATGGCCATGGCCCTGCCGCTGGGCTCCTCGGCGTCGGCATCGCCAACCCAACTGCTGAGCAGCTCGATGTATTGCCTGATCCCTGCTTCGAATGACGCTTTTACGTCGCTGCCCTGCCTCGCGGCATCTGAGCCGAGCGCCACGATCGGGCAGCCATCCATCTTTTCTTCGCGATGCTCCGCGCTGAGGTAGAACGCGATCACCGCGGCAAGGGGATCCTTGGGATTCGCCGCTGCCGCGGCCGACCATCGGCGGGAGGCGCTCTCCAACGCCCGCCCGGACGCCTGTGCAGCCAGGTCCTCCTTTGACGCGAACTGCTTGTAAAAGGCGCCTTGGGTCAGCCCGGCACCCTTCATCAGATCCTTGAGCCCGATGCCATCGAAACCGCGTGACCGAAAAAGGCGACTCGCCACGTTGATCACGGTCTGGCGGTTTTCCGCGGCCTGAACGCGACTCACGCGCATCGTCAATCTCCCATTTTTAGCTTGCGATCGAAATCTATATAACCTATATAGCGTTCGGACGCAATCTATTCAAGAGGAGGCGGTGGCCATGAAAAGGCGATGCGTTGTTGTGCTGGGAGGCCTCCTCATCGCGGTGTTCGGGGTGGGCGCAGTCACCCTTTCCATCCGCACGCCGGCAGCCTCCGCCTTGAGCGACCCGAGGCAGGAACCACCGATCGTCAGACTGGCGACCGCAGCGCGGGTGACCGGATCCGACCGCGGCTTCACGGGCATCATAGGGGCGAGGGTGCAGAGCAACCTCGGTTTTCGCGTCGGCGGCAAGATCGTGGAACGGCTTGTGAATGCGGGTCAGCAGGTCAAAGCCGGTCAGGCGCTGATGCGGATCGACGAAACCGACCTCGGCCTTGCGGTCACGGCGAAGCGCAACGCCGTTGCCGCAACGCGTGCATCTGTCGTTCAGACGGACGCGGATGAACGGCGATACGCCAACCTGGTGAGCAACGGATGGGCTTCCCGACAGCGCTACGAGCAGGCGAAGGCCGCGTCGGATACAGCCAACGCGCAACTCGCCGCCGCCGAAGCCGAAGCGCGGGTCGCCGAGAATGAGGCGACCTATTCCGTCCTGCTGGCAGACGCGGACGGAACGGTGGTCGGTCAGGTCGTCTCTGCCGGCCAGACGGTCGTTCGGATCGCCAAGGCCGGCCCTCGCGAAGCGGTGGTCGCGCTTCCCGAAACGATCCGGCCGGCGATCGACTCGGTGGCCGAGGCCAGCGTGTATGGGGCCGATGGGCGGCGCTATACGGTGCATCTGCGGCAATTATCCGATTCCGCCGATGCTCAGACCCGTACCTAT
>VAZM01000577.1 GCA_005883135.1 Alphaproteobacteria bacterium | reverse complement strand
AGATAGTTCCCGGACTATCTCGCGTCGCTATCCTCTTCAATCGCACCAACCATTATGCGCGGCTGGCGCTGCAGAGTGCGCGTGGGGGCGCGCAAACGCTGCAGGTAATCCTTACGCCCTATGATGTCTACGACACCGCAACCCTCAACGCAGTGTTCGTGACGCTAACGAAGGACCGGCCCGACGGCATCATGCTGCCGGCCGATGCTTTTCTGGTGAGCGAGCGAAACCGCATCGCGCAGTTCGCGATCGAGAAGAAGCTTCCCTCGGTTTATAGCTTTCGCGAGTATATCGAGGCGGGCGGGCTGATGGCCTATACGCCGAATTATGACGACCTGTTTTGCCCGCTTCTCGAGGAGATCATCAACCTTCGCCATCCGCTGGTGCGGCTGGCGGGGGCGATCGATTGGTGCCCGCGCCGACGAGTTGATCGAATAAGGGCCTGCCTCTTTGCGATTGACCACAGCCGGTTCGGCTTTTCGACGGACCTCGTGACATGTCCAACCTGCGTCTGCAAAGATTTCGCGGCCCTGTGAAGCACAGTCGGCTATGATTTGATTTCAGGCCGTTCCGTTGTGCCGGAACTAATCGGCGCGTGCCAATCCGTTTGCACGTGGCGCCGACCTCCAGATGGTAACGGATTGCCTTCCGAAAATCTCAATGATGGGGACGGTATGTTCCCAAGTTCGCTCGCTAAATCGCCCAGCCGATTCTCCGTTACGTCAGAAAAGTTGAAGGGCTCACATCCTTTCGCCAGCTTGGTCCACGCGTCCCGCAACCGGGCATAATGTTCGCGCTCTTCGTGATCGTTTGCTTCCTGCGCGAGCATTGCGCACCGTTTCGACTACGCCACAATCGTTTGGCGGAAGCACCTACCGAGTACCCCAGGCCCCCGCTCCGTGGCAGGCCAAGCACTCGGGGCGGGCTTCTCGTGCGGGCCAACTACATGGCTGAACGACGGCACGGCAATCGAGTTTCCGCGCGGGAGGCACATGGGCCATCGTGTGCGATCTGGCCAAAGAGGAGCATTTTTATCGGATGTCCTGCATGCGACTGGATAGATGGCCACGATGTTCCCGAGGTGTGAAGGCCATTGTCGCTCCAGCCGAGTATTGGCGTTAGCATAGTCGCGCGCTGGCTGATTTTTTGAGCGATTGAGGGCAGGTCCACCCCTCGTGAGATTGAGCAATTAGCAGCTCTCGGCGTTGGCAATTTGACCGGTCTCGGCCAATCCGACATGCTCCGGCGCAACACGCAGACCGGCGTGGCGGCGACAGTGAAGCCGCCGATGGGTTGAATACTGCTTTGCTCTGTGCCGACACTCACAGCAGACGTCCTGACGACGCCCAGCAGGAGGCAAGCCAGCCTAAGGATTTCTATGTCGGACGATACCGAGGTGTCCACAAACGGCCCCGGGGCCATCTCTCTACGCGGAAGCACCAGCACGGCCGAAGCTTTCTTGCCGCAGGATGAAATCGTCATTTTGTGATGGCCATCACAGCGGCCGGATTCAGATGCAGCCCAGCGCCGCGCGCCACGCGCCACCTGTTTTGTCGGCCAGCCAATAGAAAACAGTAGAAACTCGATGCCCATGACAGTCTTGATATGCGGCAGCCCTGCGGATGGCTTCCAAATTGTGGGGTTGTTCGCGGATACGGGCGACGCTGAATCCTATGCCGAAGACCACTCCCTCAGGGACTGGTGGGTTGCTGGGCTAATATCGCCGGAGACATTCGCCCAAAGCAGGTGGAGGCCGGCTGGGAGCGGAGCTCGCCGCAGGTGAACCGGCCGGTTTGCTCACGATTGCCGGCCATGCCTCGGCTTCATGGTTGAGGGGCGGCCCTGTTCTCGAGGGCAATAGCCGGCGAGACGGCTCACCAACGAGCGGTTCGCCCAATCGTCGAGGCTCCCGCTGACATTCTCCCGCGCAATGGCGAACCGACAGCGATACTGACGTCGCCCGCCTCGAGCATGCCCCAGAGTGGACCCTCAGCGGGGCTTCTGTTTAGCCAGCCAGCTCTTGGCAAAGCTTCCATGAACGGGGCTTGTCAAGGGTGCCGTCTCATTTCACGACTGCTCAGCACCCACTGGCGCTTCCTCGTGCATCCCTTCGGGTAGATTTTTCTCAGGGTCGCGGAACGGGCCGACAGGCGCGCGGCAGCATGGGGATGATCGCATCACGAGAGACTATGGCGCACGCGCGGGTTGGCACGCCAGCGGCATGCAATGGCTTCTTTTTGTCGCTGTCCTAAGTCCGACGCGAACAGGCCGCGGGCGCAGCTTTGGGAAAAGGCAAAGTAGGGGGGCCTTTCTGACATCGGCACACGTTATAGGAGATAGAGTAGTCGCGCACATTCACCGCATTGCATCGTGACAAGCATGATGTATGTTCTGCTCTCGTCCTCAAATCTCTGAATACGCCGCCGGACGTACGGTGATGGGCCATGTCGAAGCGCGCGCTCTTCCTCGACCGGGATGGCGTCATCAATGTTGATCGGGGATACGTCCATCGGTTTGATCAGTTCGAATTCGTTCCTGGAATATTCGAGCTTGGCCGCTTCTGGACCCATGAGGTGCGAGGGCCCATCGTTGTCGTCACGAACCAGTCCGGTATCGGCCGCGGCTACTTCGACGAAAAAGCCTATGCGGAGGTGACGCACTGGATGTGCGACCGATTTGCGGAGCAAGGCACGACCATCAGCCGCGTGTATCACTGCCCCTATCACCCTGTGGACGGCATTGGGGAGTACCGCTGCGATCACCCTTGGCGCAAACCGAAGCCGGGAATGCTGCTGCAGGCGATGGCGGATCTTCGGCTCGATCCTTCTCAGTGCGCCCTTGTGGGCGATAAAATGAGCGACATGGACGCTGGTGCGGCAGCCGGCATTGGGATGCGCGTTCTCCTCGGACGCAGGGATAGCCGGACCTTGGCGAAGTGCTCGCGCTCCTGCGATCTCATTTTTTGTCCGCCGCCAAAGGTTGACGCGCAGCAGGGCGACGCGTGGCATTATGACGACCCAATCACCGCGCCGAGTGGCGCTCATCGCCGGGATAACCGGCCAGGATGGCGCGTATCTCGCGCGTTTGCTTCTGGGCAAAGGCTACGTTGTTCACGGCACCTCGCGTGACGCGGCCCTCGCCCGGCGGGACGGTCTCATCGCACTTGGGGTCTGCGACGACATAGAGCTGCATTCCATGTCGCCGGCCGACTTTCAATCAGTCGCGCAAGTCATCGAGGACCTCGCACCGGATGAGATCTACAACCTATCGGGCCAATCTTCGGTCTCGCTATCGTTCACCCAACCCGCCGAGGCGTTGCGAGGCATAGCACTCGGCACGCTGAACATCCTCGAGACGCTGAGACGTGTTGGGGGAAAAGTACGTTTTTACAACGCCGGATCTTCAGAGTGCTTTGGCGATACGGAACGTGAAGGCGCGAACGAACAGACGGGTTTTCGTCCGAAGAGTCCTTATGGCGTAGCCAAAGCAGCGGCGATTTCGCTCGTGGCCAGTTACCGCGAATCGCATGGACTGTTTGCCTGTTCGGGTATCCTCTTCAATCATGAATCACCGCTTCGGCCGCCCCGATTCGTGACCCGCAAGGTTACTGCGGCAGCGGCCAAGATCGCCGCCGGGAAACGAGAGCGGCTCGCTCTCGGCAATCTCGCGATCCGCCGGGACTGGGGGTGGGCGCCCGAGTACGTCGAAGCGATGTGGCGTTCGTTGTTGCCTCCGGTGTCGCGCACTCACTCGAGGAGTTCGTCGCGACAGCATTCCTTAAAGTTGGGCTCGATTGGCGGGATCACGTCGACTACGACCCGTCGCTCGTTCGCTCCAGCGAGATTATGTACTCGCTTGGTGATCCGACAAAGTCGGCAAAAGTCCTCAATTGGCGCTACACGGTTGAATTTACCGAGATCGTGGCCCGCATGATTCGCGCGGAGCAAGAAGGTGCAAACAGCATCTAGCGTCCAGGGCAACCGGTCGCATCAGCACGGCAACCAATTCTCGACCGCCGTTCCATAGGAGGAACTGTGCGTTGCCGCCTCATTGTCGAAGCTCACGACAGTTTGGGCCCGATCACGGCGGACCCCACGCGCCCTAAGCAGGTCCTGCTCAGTGTGTT
>VAZM01000576.1:1125-3503 GCA_005883135.1 Alphaproteobacteria bacterium | reverse complement strand
GCCGAAGTACCGCTACGGCGAGGTCGAGGACAAGGACCTGATCGGCGTCGTCACCGGGCTCGCCTGGACCGACGTCGGCGGCGAGTTGCTCACCATCGAAGCCGCCATGATGCCCGGCAAGGGCCGCATGACGGTGACCGGCAACCTGCGCGACGTGATGAAGGAGTCGATCTCGGCAGCGGCGTCTTACGTGCGCTCGCGCGCGGTCGCCTTCGGCATCAAGCCGCCCTTGTTTGACAAGCGCGACATCCACGTCCACGTGCCGGAAGGCGCGACGCCGAAGGATGGCCCCTCCGCCGGCGTCGCCATGGTCACCGCGATCGTCTCGGTGATGACCGGAGTTCCGGTGCGCCGCGATCTCGCTATGACTGGCGAGATCACGCTGCGCGGCCGCGTGTGGCCGATCGCCGGTCTCAAGGAGAAGCTGCTCGCGGCCTTGCGTGGGGGCATCAAGACAGTGCTCATTCCCGAAGAGAACGCCAAGGATCTTGGCGAAATCGCGGACAGCATCAAGAGTGGGCTCGAGATCGTTCCGGTCTCGCGCATGGACGAGGTGCTCGCCCGCGCGATGACGCGCAAGCCGGAGCCGATCGAGTGGGACGAGACCACGACCACCGCGGCGGCCGTGCCCGAGGAGGCCCCGGTCGAGGAGGAAGCCTCGACGTTCACCGCGCATTGAACGATCGCGACACAGGCGCCGAGGCGGCTGTCATCGGCTCGCTCGACATCGTGTTCGGAGAGATCGATCGCTGACACTCGTCCGCTGTTGCCTCGATAAGGTTGGGAGCCAAGCACATGACCGAGAGTCTCGCCGAGAAAACATGCACACCGTGTCGCGGCGGTGTTCCGCCGCTTCCGCGCGATGAGACCCTGCGCTTCCAGGCGCAGGCTCCTGATTGGGAGCTACGCGATGATGCCCACCGCATCGAGCGCACATTTCGATTCCGTAATTTCCAGGAAGCGCTTGCCTTCGTGCAGCAAGTCGGCGAGCTTGCCGAGAGCGAAGGCCATCACCCCGATATTAGTTTCGGCTGGGGTCACGCGACCGTTTCTCTAAGCACCAAGAAGATCAAGGGATTGCACGAGAATGATTTCATCATGGCGAGCAAGATCGATCGCATGATCGATCGGCCGGTTCAGACTCCAACCGGAACTCCGCCGTGACCTTGCGCGATGCTGATGGCTTTGTTGCGACCGGCGGCGTTTCGACCTTTCCATCGTTTTCGCGATGAGTATCCACGTCGTCACCGTTTTCGGCGGAACCGGCTTTCTCGGCCGCCGAATCGTTCGACATCTCCGTAAGCACGAGTTTTCCGTTCGGATCGCCTCACGGCATCCGGACCGCAGTCGCAAACTCTTCGGTTCCGATGATCCGTGTCTTCAATCGGTCGAGGTGGACACTCGAGACGAGCGGATGGTTGCCGATGTGCTGGCCGGCACCTACGCGGCGGTCAATGCGGTGAGCCTTTACGTCGAACGTGGACGAGAGACTTTTCATTCCGTACATGTCGAGGCAGCGGAGCGGGTGGCGGCTCAGGCGCACCGGGTCGGAGTCGAACGGCTCGCCCACGTCTCGGGACTCGGGGCGGATGCCGCCTCGCCATCCCACTATATCCGCAAGCGCGGCGAAGGCGAGCTGGCGGTGAAGGCCGCATTCACCGACGCAATCCTCATCCGTCCGGCGGTGATGTTCGGACCGGACGACGCGTTTCTTACGACCATGCTCGCGCTTCTGCGCCGGCTGCCGATCTATCCAATGTTCGGCCATGGCCGCACCAGATTGCAGCCGGCCTATGTGGAAGACGTGGCGGAGGCGATCGCACGCGCCCTGCAGCGGACGCAAACGCATGCCATCACGTTCGAGTGCGGCGGCCCTCATGTCTACTCGTATGAGGAATTGCTCCGCGCCCTTGCACGCGAAGCCGACCTCAAGCGCATCTTGATTCCACTCCCGTTCGCCGCTTGGCGGGCCCTGGCTTGGATTGCAGAACTGCTCCCGAATCCGCCCGTCACCCGCAATCAAGTGGAGCTGATGCAGGTCGATAACGTATGTTCGCCGGGGGTGCCCGGATTTGCTGAACTTGGAATTTCGCCGCACTCGGTGGAGAATATGCTCGAGCAGACGCGCGCCAGCCGTGGACCTTAGCCCTTGCCATTGCCACCGCAGCAGCCAACTTCAATTTCCGAGAACCATTGTTCGCATGGTCTTCTCTACTCGCAAATTGAACGTCGGGGTTTCACACAGCCTGGACCCAGGCCGTGCGAAAACGTTTTTCCTCCCCGAAAAACTGCACGCAACCGGTGGCGGTCCACGTCGACACGACCGTTTGAGCATGTTTTTGCTGTTGCGAGTCTGTAGTCAACCCTGGCGCAACCTC
>VAZM01000576.1:0-876 GCA_005883135.1 Alphaproteobacteria bacterium | reverse complement strand
GCCGAGACCGCAGCCTTTTGCTCACATCTCCCAGCACGCGGGCACAATCAATCGAAGCTGTTGTTGTGAGCTAATAGCAAGGACACCGGGAAGAGCCAGTGGTTCCCCCGCGCAGCCTCCTGGTCATCGCTTCTTTTCACCGCGCAATGGGAGTTAACGAGGGCAAGGTAATTCGGCGAAAAATCGCTTCGGCTATTCCGTAGAGCCCGAAGGCAAGCAAGCCTGCAGCCGTGACGCCGAGCCTTCACCCACACATAGCCGGTTTTCGCCAGTTTGTCTTTGATCGCCGGATCGGCGAGAGCGGTGTTGGTATCGGCGTCGATCTTGTGGACGATTTCAGGCGGGGTCTTGGCCGGAACGAAAAGCGTCTGCCACGCCGTCACGTCATAACCAGGGACGCCCGCCTCGGCGATGGTGGGCACGTCCGGCGCCGCCGCATCCCGTTTCGCCCCGTGGTTGCCAAGACGCGAACCTGACCGGACCTTGCGTAGGACAGCAATGCGCTGACTGACCATTGCTAATTTGATATCCTGCAATCGAGCCTTGCTGGATAACGGAATGCAATTCGATCAATTGAGACGGCGCGTTAGTTCATCCCGGAATGGAAGCCCGCGCTTGCGGGCACTAACCCACTCAGCGATCGTAAAATGGCATTGGCTAGGGCAACCAAACGTTCCGTACGTACATCGGCTGCGAGATGATCGCCACGAGCTGGGCACTCGTGAGTAGGTTGGCGTAGTCTGGAACACTCGCATTGAAACTATAGTCTTTAACGCGATCGACGCCAGCGGGAGCGCTCTTCGCGACTTCCGCCAGTAAGTCCCATCGGTAGATTCGGTAGAAAGCGGTGTCGACCGAGGAGTAGACCCTCCCCTC
>VAZM01000575.1 GCA_005883135.1 Alphaproteobacteria bacterium | reverse complement strand
TCGGGTGTTCCCGAGTTCGGCCATTATAATCATTGGTCCAAATCGGAAACATCCGAAGTGGACATGGGGGAGGGTTGGGGAGGGGGTAAATACAAGCCGCCACGATCGCGTCTCAAAACAATTACCGGGAGGGTTCCATGGCGTATTGGCTGCTGAAGACCGAGCCGGAGACGTTTTCCTGGGACGATCAGGTCAAGCGCGGCGGCAAGGGCGAGCCGTGGACCGGCGTGCGGAACTACCGCGCCCGGGGGCACCTCAAGGCGATGCGGCTCGGCGACCACGCGTTTTTCTATCACACCGGGGACGAGAAGCAGGTCGTCGGCATCGTCGAGGTGATCCGTGAAGCCTATCCGGACCCGACCGACGACACCGCGGTGTTTCGCGCGGTCGACGTGAGGGCGGTGCGGCCGCTGCCCAAGCCGGTGACGCTCAAGGCCGTCAAAGCCGACCGGCGGCTCGAGGACATGGTGCTGGCCAAGCAGCCGCGGCTCTCGGTCCAGCCGGTGACGGCGGACGAGTGGCGGATCGTGTGCAGCATGGGCGGGATCAAGGCATAAAAGCGTAGTAGGTTCGTAGCCCGGATGGAGCGCCCGCGAAGGGCGCGAAATCCGGGATTGTGGGATGAACCCCGGATTCCGCTTCGCTTCATCCGGGCTACCAGAAATCGAGCATACTTGGATGGAGGCCAGGATGACGTTTGCCGGCATGAATTACTGGGCCGTGCTGATGGCGGCGGTCGCTGCCTGGATGCTCGGGGCGCTGTGGTACTCGGTGCTGGCAAAGCCGTGGATGGCCGCCGCCGGCGTGGCGAATGCCGGGATGCAGGACAACATGGGCTCCCCGCGGGCATTCCTGCCGTTCGTCATTGCCTTCGCGGCCGCATTGGTCATGGCGTGGGTCCTGGCGGGGATCATGGGGCACCTCGGCCAGCTCACCATCAAGAACGGGGTGATTTCCGGAGCGTTCTGCTGGCTCGGGTTCACGATTCCCGCCATGACCGCGAATTACACCTTCGGGCGGCGCCGGCCGCTCCTGCTCCTGATCGACGGCGGCTATTGGCTGGCAGCCCTGGTGGTGATGGGGGCCATCATCGGCGGGCTCGGCATCCGGTGATCCCGACCCTCCCCGCGGCCAGCCCGCAACGAAAGTCTCATCAGGGCCGCCTTGTCGGTGCTCGGCCCGGCGCGGCATAATGGCATCGAGGAAACGCCCGCGGCCGGCCTCGGCCGTTCACCGCATCCAGGGGTAGATCATGTCGCAAAAGCTTTACGAAGTCCCGGCCGAGTGGAAGCGGCGCGCCTTCATCGACGCAGCGAAATATCGCGACATGTACGCGCGCTCGATCCAGGATCCGGACGGCTTCTGGGGCGACATCGGCAAGCGCATCGATTGGTTCAAGCCCTACAGCAAGGTCAAGAACAGCTCGTTCGACCTGCATCGCGTCTCGATCAAATGGTACGAGGACGGCGTCACCAACGTGGCGCACAATTGCATCGACCGGCATCTCGCCAAGCGCGGCGACCAGGTCGCGATCCTGTGGGAAGGCGACGATCCCAAGGAGGATCGCCGGATCACCTACAAGGAGCTGCATACGCAAGTCTGCAAGTTCGCCAACGTGCTCAAGGCGCAAGGGGTCAACAAGGGCGACCGCGTCACCATCTATCTGCCGATGATCCCCGAGCTCGCGTTCGCGATGCTGGCCTGCACCCGGATCGGGGCGATTCACTCCATCGTGTTCGGCGGCTTCTCCCCGGATTCGCTCGCCGGCCGCATCAAGGACTGCAAATCGACCATCATCGTCACCGCCGACGAGGGCCTGCGCGGCGGGCGCAAGGTCCCGCTCAAGGCCAACGCCGATGCGGCGGCCGAGAAGGCCGGCGGCGTGCAGTCCATGGTGGTGGTGCGCCGTACCGGCGGAGCGGTGAACATGAAGCCGGGCCGCGACCATTATTACGACGAGCTGGCCAAGGGCGTGCCGGCGGATTGTCCCTGCGAGCCGATGAACGCCGAGGACCCGCTGTTCATTCTCTATACCTCCGGCTCGACCGGACAGCCCAAGGGCGTGCTGCATACCACCGGCGGCTATCTGGTGTTCGTCGCGTTCAGCCACGAGACCATTTTCGACTACCACGACGGCGACATCTATTGGTGCACCGCCGACATCGGCTGGGTGACCGGTCACAGCTACATCGTCTACGGCCCGCTTGCCAACGGCGCCACCACGCTGATGTTCGAGGGCGTGCCGAACTACCCGACGATCTCCCGGTTCTGGGAGGTCGTCGACAAGCACCAGGTCAACATCATCTACACCGCGCCGACCGCGATCCGGGCGCTGATGCAGGCCGGCGAGGCGCCGGTGAAGAAGACCAGCCGCAAATCGCTGCGTCTGCTCGGCACCGTGGGCGAGCCGATCAATCCCGAAGCCTGGGAATGGTATCACCGCATCGTCGGCGAGCGCCGCTGCCCGATCGTCGACACCTGGTGGCAGACCGAGACCGGCGGCATCCTGATCACGCCGCTGCCGGGCGCGATCGCCACCAAGCCGGGATC
>VAZM01000083.1 GCA_005883135.1 Alphaproteobacteria bacterium | reverse complement strand
GCCATCGCCTCGAAATCTTCGATCGTGGTGGCGGAAATGGAGCCCACGAGCGGCGGCGAAAAGCGCTTGTACTCCGGCACCTGATGGTTGAGGAAGTAATCGATGCCTTTGGTCGGAAGTCCGATCGAGTTGATCATCCCGCCTTCCACCTCCGACACGCGCGGCGGCGGGTTGCCGGCGCGAAACTCGCGCGACACCGTCTTTGCGACCAGGGCGCCGAGCCGGTTGAGGTCGATGACCTGCGCAAGATCGGTCGAGAAGCACCCCGACGCGGGCATGATCGGGTTCTTGAGCGTCACGCTCCCGATCTTCACGCTCATGTCTACCATCCGACCGCCTCCTGGAGATCGAACACCGGCCCGTCGATGCACACGCGACGCAGCTCCTTCTTGCCGTTGACCTCGAAGGTGCGCACGCACACGTAGCAGGGCACGCACACGTAGCAAGGGCCGAGCCCGCAAGCCATCACCTGCTCCATGGCGACCTGGCCGGGAATCCCATGCGCGTTGCCCAGGCGCTTCATCAATTGAAACAGGCGATTTGACCCGCAGGTATAGAACGCGTCGGCTCTGCGCTGGACGATCAGGCGTTTGAGAATTGTCTCGACGTGCTCGACCGCGCTCGACCCGTCGCTGTCGAGGACGGCGATGACCTCGCCGACCTTGGCGAAGAGGTCGTCCGCCATCACGAATTCGGCGCTGCGCGCGCTCAGGATCGCGCTGACGCCGATGCCGGATTCGGCGGCGAGCTGCGAGATGGGCGCCAAGGTGGCAAGCCCGACGCCGCGGCCGAGGACCACGATGTGCTTGCAGCCTGGAGGGATTGTAAACCCGACCCCGAGCGGTCCGACCATGTTGAGCTCGTCGCCGACTTCCAGCGTCGCCAGGCCGTATGTGCCGCGGCCCACGCATTTGTAGAGAAACTCGATGCGGCGGTTCTCGGGGTCGATCCGGTAGACGCTCTGCGGCCGTCGCAGCCACAGCTCGCCGGCATCCGGGGAGGGGCAAAGCAGATTGAAGAACTGGCCGGGCTTGACCGCGAGCGCCTTGGGCGAGGCGTCCACGACGAGGTGCTTATATTCGGAATTGACCCAGGCGTGGGAGACGACCGGGCATAAGGATTCCTCGGCCGGGATATGCGGCTGGGCGGGCGCGGGCGCGCTCCTGCCCACGACATAAGGTGCCGACGCGAACGGCCGGTGCGCCATATCTCAGTCCCGCCTCGCAGAAGCCCTTGATATGGCCGCTAGCTACTCCGCGGGCGCTGGCAAAATCAAGATTTTTCGGTCAACTCCTTTGCGCGGCATTCGTTTGCGACTGCGTCGGCTCCGCCTGCAGCCGCTTTGCCGCGTCGAGGGTCGCAACCACGATGTTCTGATACCCGGTGCAACGGCACAGGTTACCGGAAATCGCGATGCGCACCTCTTGCTCGCTCGGGTCTGGATTGTCGCGCAGGAATTCGATGAGGGTCGTTAGAATGCCCGGGGTGCAGAAGCCGCACTGCAGTCCATGGTGTTCATGGAACGCCTGCTGCAACGGGTGCAGCTTATCCGGGGAGGGGGCAATCCCCTCGACGGTGAGAATATCATGGCCGTCCGCTTGCACCGCGAGCATCAGGCAGGAGCGCGCGGAGCGATCGTCGAACAGGATGGTGCAAGCGCCGCAGACGCCGTGCTCGCAGCCCAGATGCGTGCCGGTCAGGCCGAGTTGATGGCGGATGAAATCCGCCAGCGTGACGCGGACCTCGACTTCCTCCTCGTAGCGCTTGCCGTTGACGGTCAGCGCGATTTTCCGCTTCTCTCCCATTGTCACTCCTAGTGCGGACGGCCCGCGTGGGCATCGAGCAAGCGCGCATGCGCCTTCTCCAACGCCCGCCGCGACAGCACCGCCGCCAGATGCTGGCGATAAGATGCCGGCGCATGCACATCGTCGATCGCCTCGAGCTTGCGGCAGCTTTCGCAAGCGTCACGGAAGAAACTGCCCGCCGGCACCTGTCCGACAATGGCCTGCTCGACCTCGCGGGCGCGCCGCGGCACTGTCCCCATCCCGCCGATGGTCACGGAGGCGCGCGTAATCTTGCCGGCGGCATCGCCCTCGAGCAAAACGGCGGCCGAGGTGATGGCGAAGTCGCCGTGCCGGCGGGAAAACTCGATGAACGCATAGCCGTGCTTGGGCGTCCATTGCGGGAAACGCACGCCGACGACGAGTTCGTTGGCTTCGATCGCCGGAGTCATATAGGCGACCGGAAACTCGGCAAAGGCCACCTCGCGCTGGCCGGCGGGACCAGCGACGGTGACGGTCGCGTCATAGCCCGTCGCCAGCGAGACCAGTTCCGCCGCCGGATCGAGATGGCATAGCGAGCCGCCGATGGTGCCGCGGTTGCGCGTCTGGCGGTGTCCGACCTGCAGCAGGGCCTCGTGCATGATCGGCCAGCGCGCGCGCACCGGCTCGGAAAATTCGAGGTCACGCTGGCGCGTCATGGCCCCGATGTCGAGCGCGCCCTGCGTGTCGCGGATGTGGGAGAGGCCCTCGACGCGATTGAGATCGATGATGTGATCGGGCAGCACGAAGCGCATGTTGAGCATCGGCATCAGCGACTGGCCGCCGGCAAGGAGCTTGGCGTTTTCCAGGCTGGCGAGCAGCCCGACCGCCTCGCTGACGGTTTTCGGATCGTGATAGCGAAAGGGCGGCGGCTTCATCGCTGGCGCGTGGGACCCGGTGGAGGCACTTCTTTACATACACTATCAACTGTGCCTCAATCCAAAAAAATCATTTCCCGAATATGGACCCGCGGTGATCGTTCTGGCTTTCTTCGCGATGCACCGTAGCCGCGGTGGGGAACGATGAAGCCTGCGCGGTTCCGCTATCACGCACCCAAGACGATCGAAGAGGCAGTCGATACGCTGGCCGAGGTTGCGGGCGAAGACGGTCGCGTGCTCGCCGGCGGGCAAAGCCTGGTGCCGATCATGGCGTTTCGCCTGGCCCGCCCGGCGCATCTCGTGGACATCAACGGCGTCGAGGGGCTGCGCCGACTGAGCGTCGAAGGGGAGCGGCTTTGCATCGGCGCGTGCGTGCGCCATGCCGCCTTTCACACGCCCGTGGTGGATGGGCCGCTCGGGCGACTCCTCGCCACGGTTGTGCGTCACATCGCGCACTATCCGATTCGCACCCGCGGGACCTTCTGCGGCAGCATCGCGCATGCCGATCCGTCGGCCGAATGGTGCCTCGTCGCGACCGCGCTCGGCGCGGAAATGGTGGCGCGACGCGCGGCCAGCACGCGCACCATCCCGGCGCAGGATTTTTTCCGCGGCATCATGACCACGGCGCTGGAGGAGGACGAGCTTCTGATCGAAGTGCGTCTTCCCATCCTTCCCGCCGACACGCGCTTCGGCTTCTACGAGTTCAATCGCCGGGCCGGCGATTTTGCCCTCGGCATGGCGCTCGTCGCATTTCGCTTGCAAGGCGGGGTGATCCGCGAGCCGCGCGTGGCGCTGGGCGGGATCGAATCGCAACCGCGACGGATCGCCGAGGCGGAGCAATTGCTCGCCGGACGTGCGGCCGAGCGCGCCGCCTTCGAGGCGGCGGCGGCGGCGGTTGCATCCGTGGTCGATCCGCTCGAGGACGCGGTGACCAGCGCGACCTATCGGCGCGACCTCTCCGTTACGGTCACGCGCCGTGCCCTCGAACGGGCGGCCGCATGAGCGGCGAGGTCAGCGCCGGCCCGGCGCCGCAGGATCGACAACGTCACGAGGGTGGCAGCAGCGAAGGCGTATCCGCACTGCGGGCGGTCGCCAACAAATGGATCGGCCGGTCGGTCACGCGGCTCGAGGACCCGCCGTTAGTCAGGGGGCGCGGACGCTTCGCCGCCGATATCTCTTTTGTACACCAGCTGCATATGCGGATCGTCCGCGCGCAACATGCCCACGGCAAAATCGCCTCGATCGACACATCGGCCGCGCGTGCGCTGCCCGGCGTGATCGCGGTGTGGACCGCGGCCGACATTGCGGAGGTGCCGCCGATCGATTTCCGCGAGGGACGAATTCCCGCATTCGAGCCCTATCGGCAGCCGGTGCTGGCGACCGAGCAGGTGCGATATGTCGGCGAGCCGCTCGCCGCGGTGTTCGCGGAGGATCCCTATCTAGCCGAGGACGCCGTGGATCTCGTCTCGTTCGACATCGAGGAAATGCCGGTCCTGCTCGCCGCCGAGGCCGAGCCCGGCGAATTCTCGCCCGGCCGCAGCACGGAAGTGTCCGTCATCCGCCAAGGTTATGGCGACGTCGACGCGGTCCTGCGCTCCGCGCCGATTGTTGTCGACCTCGAAGTGTCCATCGGACGCCATTCCGGCGTGCCGCTCGAGGGCCGCGGAGCGATTGCTCGCTACGACGCCGCGCGTGACATCCTAGAGTTGCACGGTGCCGCCAAGGTACCGCACCGCAATCGCGACCTGCTCGCGCGCATGCTCAAGCTCGCTCCTTCCTCGATTCACGTGCACGAATCGCACGTGGGAGGAGGCTTCGGCATTCGCGGCGAACTCTATCCGGAAGACTTCCTGGTCTGCGTCGCTGCGATGCGATTCAACCGGCCGGTGAAATGGATCGAGGACCGGCGCGAGCATCTGATCGCCGCCAATCATTCACGCCAGCAACTTCACCACCTGCGTGCTGCGGTCGACAACGAGGGCCGCATCTTGGCGATCGATGACCGCTATTTTCACGATCAGGGCGCCTATGTGCGCACCCATGCCGCACGTGTCGTGCACATGACCGCGGGCATCCTGCCCGGCCCCTATCGCGTGCCGGCGTATCGCGCGGTCGGCCATTTTCGTCTCACCAACAAGACACCGGCGGCGACCTACCGCGCGCCGGGGCGCTACGAGACGACCTTCGTGCGCGAGCGGCTGATCGACGCCATTGCAACGAGGCTCGGCCTCGAGCCGAACGAGGTGCGGCGGCGCAACGCGATTGCAGCGCACGAGATGCCCTATCACCGGCCGCTCGAGGCCTTGGGCGAGGAGATCGAGCACGATTCCGGGGACTACGTCGGCCTGCTCGACAAGCTCTTGGCCGCGCTCGACTGGGACAAGCGCAAGGCGGAGTTGGCGCGCCGCCGCGCCGTGGGGGAAGCGGTCGGCGCCGGGTTTGCGATGTTCGTCGAGAAGAGCGGCCTGGGTCCGGCCGACGGCGTGAGGATCGAGGTCGACGGGTCCGGCATGGTCGAACTCGTCACCGGCGGCGCCTCGCTCGGCCAGGGCTTCGAGACGGTCATGGCCCAGGTTTGCGCAGAGGTTTTGGGCACCGACTACCGGCGTGTACGTGTGATCCACGGCCAGACCGATCGCATTGCCTATGGTATCGGAGCGCACGCGTCGCGCGCGACCGTGATGACGGCCTCCGCCACTCACAACGGCGCGGTCAAATTGCGTGCGAAAGCGATCGAAGCTGCCGCCGCGCTGATGCAGGCGCGGCCCGATGCGCTGGAGATCGTCGACGGAAAGGTGCTGCGTAAGGCGGAGCCCGCCGGCCCCTCGATCAGCCTCGGCGAGCTTGCCGAGCATCTTGCGCCCACCTCGAAGACGCTCGGCGGCCGCGAGCCCGGCCTGTGCGCGGAAGGCTGGTTCCGAGTGAAGCACCAAGTCTACCCCTACGGCATCCATTTCGCGGTTGTGAAGGTCGATCGCGAGACCGGCGGCGTTGCCGTCGAGGACTATGTCATCGCCTACGATATCGGCCGCGCGATCAATCCGGCGTTGGTGAAAGGGCAGATCGTCGGCGGTTTTGCCCAGGGGCTGGGTGGAGCGCTGCTGGAAGAATTCACTTATAATGAACGCGGCGATCCGCTGGCGACCACGTTTGCCGACTACCTCATGCCGACGACGCGCGAGATCCCGGAGGTTCACGTCATCTTGCGCGAGGACTTTACGAGCCCGCTCAATCCGCTTGGCATCAAAGGGGCGGGCGAGAGCGGCATTACCGGGGTCGGCGCGGCGATTGCATCCGCGATCGACGACGCCATCGGAATGCCGGGCGCGGTGACGCAGCTGCCCGTGACGCCGCAGCGCCTGAAAGAAATCTTGAATCGATCCGTCAGCTCGCCGCCCCGCAGCCGCGCCGCGAGCTGACCCTCGAGCTGGCAGCGAGGAGCCGCCCATGCAGACCGTCGCCCAAGCCAAGCGCTCGGCCGAGACCGCGCCCAAGCCATCGCGGCAGGACTTGCGCGCCTGGATCGATGCGTTGCGCGCGGCGGGCGAGCTGCAGGAGATCAGTGGCGCCGAACGCGAAACGGAAATCGGCGGCATCGTCGACCTCTATATGCGCAAGATGGGCAACCCCGCGGTGCTGTTCGACGACATCCCCGGCCATCCGCGCGGCCATCGCATCCTCGCCAACATTCTCACCTCGGTGCGGCGGATCAATCTCACGGTCGGCATGCCCATCGAGAGCTCCGCGATCGAGCTCGTCTCCTACTGGCGCAAATACATGAAGGAGGCGCGGAGCATCGCGCCGATCAAGGTCAAATCCGGACCGCTGATGGAGAACGTCAAGAGCGACAAGGACGTCGACATCCAGCGAATCCCGACGCCGCGCTGGCACGAGCACGACGGCGGCTATTACATCGGCACCGGTTGCATGGTGATCATGAAGGATGCCGACACCGGCTGGATCAATTATGGCGCCTATCGCGTGCAATCCCATGGCCCGAACGTGGCGACGGTCATGTGCTCGAAGGGCAAGCATGGCGACCTGATCAAGCGGCGCTACCACGAGCGCGGCGAGCCGTGTCCGATTGCCGTGGTGGCGGGCATGCACCCCGCGTTGTTCCTGGTGGGAGGGTTGGAGATTCCGTATGGCAAGAACGAATACGACGTCGCCGGCGGCTTGATCGGCGAGCCGGTCGAGGTGATCGACGCGCCGGTGACTGGCCTGCCCGTACCGGCGCATGCGGAGATCGCCTTCGAGGGCTTCATCCATCCCGACGATCTCCTCGAGGAGGGGCCGCTCGGCGAGTGGACCGGCTATTACGCCGGCGGCAAGAAGAAAGAGCCCGCGATCCGCATCGCGACCTTCATGCACCGCGACGACCCGATCCTGCTGGGCGCCGTGCCGGCGGTGCCGCCCGATGACGATTCCTTCTACCGCGGCACCTACCGCTCCGGCGCCGTGTGGAACCAGCTCGAAGCGGCCGGCGTGCCCGAAGTCAAAGGCGTGTGGGCGCATGCCGCCGGCGGCAGCCGGCTCTGGCTCACGGTCGCAATCAAGCAACAATACGCCGGTCACGCCAAGCAGGCCGGGCTGATTGCCTCGCAATGCCATGCCGGCGCCTACGCCAATCGCGTCGTGGTGGTGGTCGATGACGACATCGATCCCGCCGATATGGATCAGGTGGTGTGGGCAATGTGCACGCGGTTTGAGCCGCGCGAAGGCATCGAGATTCTGCGCGGCTGCTGGAGCACCGCGCTCGATCCCATGGCCTATGGCAGCGACGATCCGCGCAATGCGCGCGTCGTCATCGACGCCTGCAGACCCTGGTCGCGGCGCGACAGCTTTCCCCGCGTGGCGCGCGCGAGCAAGGAGCTCGAGGAGCGCATTCGCGCCAAATGGGCCCACGTGCTGCCGCGGGCCTGAGCCGGGCGCTCCGGCCGGCGCCGCATCACCTCGCTGTCGTCAACCAAGTCCTTGATCTTGCGAAGTATGGTTACTTTCGCCAATTGTGACCGGCTGGAAAAATCGGTATAAACGCGAGGTTGTGTCAGGTTGTGGGGCATGCCATGCGTACGATCTCCGATTTTCTTGGGCGTAAAGGCGTTGCTTCCACCTCCGCAGCGTATGTGGTGCCGACGTCCGCCAAATCCGGCTCGCGCGGCGTCGAAGAGGTCCGCGAAACGACCCTCGCCGACATCGGCACGCGCGTAGGCGAGGACAACGAGACGCTGCGCAATCTGCTGATCGATACCGACCGTCGCATCGGCGCGCTCGATGATTTGAAAGTGGCTTTTCGCAGTCTCGTCGAGCCGATCGGTGCCGCGCTCCATGCGCTCGAGCAAGAAAAGACTGAGAACGTCGGGTTGCGCAACACGCTCGCGGAGCTTCGCACCGGCCATGACAGCTTGCGCGGCGACTACGGCGCGCTCGAAAAACGGGCGGCGGAACTGGAAAGCACGGGCGAAGAAGTTCGCCGCGAATTGACGTTGACGCAGCAGACGGCGCGCGCCCTGGACGCCGACAAGGCGGAGCTCGCCAGCGAGATGGTCGCCGCGCGCGCGGAGATCGCCAACCTCGAAAGCCAGCTGGCGCAGGAGGCGGCTAACGGCCGCGCGCTGAGCGAGGCGAACCAGATTCTGATTGAGCACGCCAACGCCGCCGACAAGCGGATCGTAGAGTTGCAATCCGACACCGCGCAGACGCGGGAAAAACTGTTGCTGCTGGAAAATGACAAGCGCTCGTTGCAGACCGCGCTCGACCAGACCCTCGCCGAGACCTCGCGACTGTCTCGCCGCCTTACGGAGAGCGAGAACGCCTTGACGGCGGCGCGTGCGCGGCTCGAACAAATGGACATCAGCCTGGCTGCCACTGAGAACGAGCGCGCCACGCTCGCCACCGCGCGCGACGAGACGAACGAGCGGCATCAATCCGAAACTTACGCGTTGAATTTGCGCCTGGAAGCGCTGCGTTCGCGCGCCGCGACCGCGGAGCAGCTGCTCGCCGAGGTGCGTCAGACCCTCGTCGCTCGCACCGAGGAGATCAGGGGTCTGGAGCGCAAGGTGGTGGAGGCAAACATTGCTCGCACCAACACCGAAAAGATCGTCGAGCGGCTTACCACGGCTCGCGATACGCT
>VAZM01000574.1 GCA_005883135.1 Alphaproteobacteria bacterium | reverse complement strand
TACGAGGCGGGACCGGATTGCAGGATATCGAATTAGCGAGGCTGCGTCAGGTGGTAGGGAGTTATTTCACAACCCGCCAACCCAGTCTGAGTCCGGTCCGGGTCCATTCGCGTCGTTTTGGCGTTGGATACGAGTCTGCTTATCACCTGCCGGCTCAACCGGTCGACGCAACACAGGCGTTAAATTTCTCTGCTGGCGTTTCGAATTCCAAAGTCTTACGTGGCCGTTCGTTTAGCTGGCGCGCGACTTTGTTCAGATGAGTTTGCGAGTACACCGACAAGTCGGTCCCCTTCGAAAAGTACTGTCTTAGCAGACCATTGGTGTTCTCATTGGACCCGCGCTGCCACGGACTTTGCGGATCGCAGAAGTAAACGTCGATGTTGGTCGCTAGCTTAAATCGTCGATGATCCGCAAGTTCCTTACCCCGGTCCCAGGTCAGGGACTTATATAGCTCATTCGGTAGCGTCTTGACCTGCTTGATGAGCGCAGAAACGACCGTCTGCGTGTCCTTATTGGCCACCTTCGCTAACATCACGTAGCGCGTACGGCGCAAGACAAGTGGCCGCAAAGTCACAGGTCGCAACCAATCGGCGATGCGCGATCGGAAAAACATTGCCAGAACTTGGAAAATCCGCACTGTCGCAAGAGCGAGCCGGTCTGCGTTGAGAGGATCCTCCGCAGGGGGGGCGAGCCGCATGCGCGCATATTTGTTGGCGACAACGGCGACCGTGGCGTTGCTCACGGCGACGGCTCATGGGCAGGATGCGACATGGCGGGGCGTGGGCCCAGATTTCAGCGACGCCCGGAACTGGTCGCCGCCGGTGGTGCCGACCGGCACCGCATTCTTCGGCCCAGCGGCAGCGACCTCCCTTTTTTTCTTCCAGACTACCAACGTCGGCGGATTTACGTTCAATGCCGGGGCGCCAAACTATTCTTTCACTTTTGATGTTCCAGGCAGGCCAAACAGCCTGACGTTCACCGGAGCCGGCATCCTCAACAATTCTTCTGGTGGCCCGACATTTTCGCTGACCGAAAACAATGCGCTATTGTCATTCCGCAATAGCAGCACGGCCGCTAACGCCTCCATCAATATTGATCGCCGCGTTGCTGTTCCCGGCACGCAACCACCCACGCTGATGTTCAACGACACGAGCACGGCAGGTGCCGCGTCCATTGTGAACAATCGGGGTATCATCGATTTCAATGGTAATAGCTCGGCGGGGACCGCAACCATCTTGAGCGCCATCTTGGGACAGGTATTCTTCAATAATTTTAGTTCGGAAGGCAGGGCTACCATCACCAATGGCGTGCTCGGAACGCCCTCATCAGTAACCTGGAATGATTCCAGCTCGGCAGGCAGCGCCAACATCACCAATAACGTTTCGTTGCTATTCGGCGACTCGAGTTCGGCAGGCAGCGCCAACATCACCAATAACGCTGCGTTGCTATTCGCGGCCTCGAGCACTGCCGGGAACGCCATCGTGCATACGACTAACGGTGGACTGACGCAGTTCCAACAAAATGCTTCGGGAGGTCAGGCGCGCTTCATCACCGATGCCGGGGGCACCGTCGACATCAATGCCCAGTCCCAATCGGGCCTTAACCCGTTCACGGTCGGCTCCATCGAAGGCGCCGGCAGTTATCAGCTCGGCGGCCGCCAGCTCATCACCGGGACCAACGATCTCTCCACGACCGTCAGCGGCGAGATTACCGGCACGAACGGCTCGCTGGTCAAGACTGGCAGCGGAACGCTGACGTTGACTGGCAGCAACAGCTATACCAGCGAGACGATCGTCCAGAACGGCACACTCGTCGTGGACGGCTCGATTGCCAAGTCGAGTCTAACGACTGTCCAAGGCGGGGCGCTTCTCCGCGGCAGCGGCACGGTAGGATCGACCATCATCGCTTCCTTCGGCAACCTGGCGCCTGGCCCGAGCGAAACGCCCGGCGCAATGACGGTCGCAGGCAATCTCGCGTTCCAAACCGGCGCGCTATATATCGTGCAGGTCAATCCCACGGCGGCCTCGACGACCAATATCACTGGCACCGCCGCGCTTACCGGCATCGTTGGAGCCAACTTTGCGCCGGGCAGCTATACCCGGCGCAGCTACACCATTTTGTCGGCCGCCGCAGGACGCACCGGCACGTTCGACCTTGTCTTGCCCATGGGTCTACCCGTCGGCTTCCAGGCAAGCCTGAGCTATACCGACAAGACTGTTGTGCTCGATCTGACAGCCCAGCTGGCTCAGCAGCCTGGGCCATTTGGGACATCGGGGCCGTCCACGGCCTTGACCGTCAATCACCTCAATGTCGCGAGCGCGATCAACAACTTCTTCAACGCCGGTGGCGCGCTGCCGCCTGCGTTTGTGCCGCTGTTCGGCCTTACCGGCAGCAATCTCACCCGTGGCCTGGATCAGCTCCACGGCGAGGCCGCAACCGGCGCGCAGAAGGTCGGCTTTCAGCTCACCGACCAGTTCCTCAACCTGATGCTCGATCCCTTTGTCGAGCGCCCGAGCGCGCAAGCATGCCGCCTGACATCGCGCTCGCCTATGCCTCGGTGCTCAAAGGGCCGCGGGTGCCGACGCCGGTCTATGAGCCGCGCTGGACGGTGTGGGGTGGCGCCTATGGCGGCAGCAACCGCACCACCGGCGACTTCGCCATGATCGGCAGCCACGACTTGTCGGCGCGCACGGTCGGCTTCGCTGGCGGCTTCGATTATCGCCTGACGCCCGACACCGTGGTGGGCCTCGCCTTCGCCGGCGGCGGCACCGATTGGAGCTTGTCGCAGGGGCTGGGCGGCGGCAGGAGCGACGCCTTCCAGGCCGGCATCTATGGCGCCACGAAATACGGCCCCGCTTATCTCGCCGCGGCCTTCGCCTTCGCCAATCACTGGATGTCGACCGATCGTCTCGCCTTCGGCGATCATCTGACCGCCGATTTCAACGCGCAGAGCTACGGCGGGCGGCTCGAAGGCGGCTATCGGTTCGGGACGCCGTACGGTGGGATCACGCCCTACGCCGCGATCCAGGCGCAGAACTTCCACACGCCCAGCTACACCGAAACCGGCGTGATCCCCAACGGCTTTACGCTCGCCTTCAGCTCGCGCGAAGCGACCGACACGCGCAGCGAGCTGGGCGCGCGCTTCGACCGGGTCCTTGCGGTCTACCAAAACGCCGTTCTGGCATTGCGCGGGCGGGTCGCCTGGGCGCACGACTGGGTGAGCGATGCCACGCTAACCCCGGTGTTCCAGTCGCTTCCGGGTGCGAGCTTCATCGTCAACGGTGTCGCTCCGGCGCAGAACTCGGCGCTGACGTCGGTGGGTGCCGAGCTTCGGCTCGCCAACGGGATGACACTGCTCGCCAAGTTCGACGGCGAGTTCGCCTCACACTCGTCGACCTACGGCGGGACGGGGACCTTCCGCTATCGGTGGTAGCGTGGCGGGAGAGCCTGCCGGGTAGGACCACGGCCTTAAGGTCCGCTGCGGGTCAAAATGCGAAGAACTCGAACCGAGCATATCGGATGGCCACTGACACCCAAGTATTGGTGGTGGGCGCAGGTCCAGTGGGCCTGTTCATGGCGGCTGAGCTGAATCGGCATGGCGTTTCCTGCCGGATTGTCGATAAGAACGACGGGCCTACCCACGACAGCCGTGCCGCTAGCATTCAGGCCCGCACGCTGGAAATCCTGGAGTCCGTTAGCCTTGCGGACGAGTTTGTGCAGGTGGGTAACATCTGCCATGCCGCAGCCACCTATAGTTCCGACCACAAACTCATCAAATACCTGACCTTTGATGAGTTGGACTCAGCCTTTCCCTTCGTTTTGCAACTGCCACAGAGCCAGACAGAGCGTATAGTGGCCCGCTATCTGGCGCGTCTCGGCACAGAGGTGGAACGGCGTGTTGAACTCGTTGCGTTCGAGCAGGACGAAGACGGCGTGCGCGCAGCGCTTCAGCGTCCCGACGGCGGACAGGAGACGGCCCACGTCTCCTATCTCATCGCCTGCGACGGCGCCCACAGTCCCGTTC
>VAZM01000082.1 GCA_005883135.1 Alphaproteobacteria bacterium | reverse complement strand
CAGTTCGCCAATCCAGCCAATCCACAAGCGCATGCGACGACGACCGGCCCGGAAATCCTGCGCCAAATGGATGGCGACGTCGACGCGATCGTTGTCGGCGTCGGCTCCGGCGGCATGCTGACCGGCATCGGCCGCTTCATGCGGGGTGCCTCGCGCAAGACCGCGATCATTCTCGCTGATCCCGAAGGGTCCGTGCTCGCGCCCTACGTCGACACCGGCCGCATGGTGCAAGCCGGAAGCTGGGCGGTCGAGGGCATCGGCGAGGATTTCGTGCCGCCGAACGCCGATCTCGCGCTCGTGTCGCAGGCCTACGCCATCCCCGATGCCGAAAGTTTTGCCAGTGCGCGTGAGCTCGTTCTCGCCGGCTCCTCCTCGGGCACGCTGCTGGCGGCGGCGCTGCGCTATTGCCGCGCACAGTCGGCGCCGAAACGCGTGGTGAGCCTCGTTTGCGACTCCGGTGCGAAATATCTGTCCAAGGTGTTCAACCCCATCTTCCTCGCCCAGGAGGGCTGGAGCCATCCCGACCGGCACGGCACCGTGCGCGACGTCGTCGTGAGCCGATACAGCGAAGGCACAGCGGTCGTCGTGCGGCCGCAGGATAATCTGCGCACGGTGTTCTCCCGCATGCGCTCGGCCGATGTTTCCCAGCTCCCCGTGGTCGATGAAAGCGGGCACGTCGTCGGTCTCGTGGACGAGAGCGACGTGCTCGCCGCGCTGCTCACCGAGCGCGACGATCCGAACAAGGCGTTTGCCCGGCCCGTCGAAGACGTGATGGTGCGGCGTCTGGAGACGATTTCCGCCGATGCGCCGATCACCGATCTCCTGCCCCTGTTCCGCCAGGACTATGTCGCCATTGTGATGGACGGCGGCCAGTTTCTCGGCGTGGCGACCCGTCTCGACCTCATCAACTATTTTCGCATTGCGATTTGATGGCGGTATTCTCTCCCTGGTCATGGCCGGGCATAGCGCATCTGAACGCGTTGTTGTACCGGCCATCCAGCCGTAGGGTCGAATGATGACCAAAAAGAACCAACTCGATTTCTCCACGCGCTGCATCCACGCGGGGCAGGAGCCCGATCCCACGACCGGCGCCGTGATGATGCCGATCTACACCACATCGACTTACGTGCAGCAGAGCCCCGGCGTGAACAAGGGTTACGACTACGCCCGTACCAAGAACCCGACGCGGATGGCGTTCGAGCGCTGCATCGCCGATCTCGAAGGCGGCAGCGCCGGCTTCGCCTTTGCCTCGGGCCTTGCCGCGATCTCGACCACGCTCGAGTGCCTGGACCAGGGCTCGCATGTCGTCGCCGTCGACGACCTCTACGGCGGCTCGCGGCGCCTGTTCGAGCGGGTGCGCAAGCGCTCGATGGGGTTGCAGGTGAGCTATCACGATCTCACCGACGCCGGCGCGCTCGAGGCGGCGATCCGCCAGGATACCCGGCTCCTCTGGATCGAGACGCCGACCAATCCGCTGCTCAAGCTCATTGATCTCGAGCGCGTCGCGGCGATCGCCAAACGCCGCGGCATCTGGGCGGTCGCCGACAACACCTTCGCCACCCCCTACATCCAGCGGCCGCTCGAATTGGGTTTCGATCTCGTCGTGCATTCGACGACGAAATATCTCAACGGCCATTCCGACATGGTGGGCGGCGTGGCGATCGCTGGCGGCAATACCGAGCTGAGCGACAAAATGCGGTTTCTGCAGAATGCCGTCGGCGCCATCCAGGGTCCGTTCGATTCGTTCCTGGCGCTGCGCGGACTCAAGACGCTGGCGCTGCGCATGGAGCGCCATTGCGCCTCGGCGCTCAAGATCGCCACCTGGCTCGAGCGGCACCCCAAGGTGCGCCGCGTGTTCTATCCGGGGCTCGCGAGCCATCCCCAGCACGCGCTGGCGAAGAAACAGATGCATGGCTTCGGCGGCATGATCTCGGCCGAGCTTGCAGGCACGCTCGACGACAGCCGCCGCTTCCTCGAGCGCTGCCGGCTGTTTGCGCTGGCCGAGAGCCTCGGCGGGGTCGAGAGCCTGATCGAGCATCCCGCGCTGATGACGCACGGCTCGGTGCCCGCGGACGTGCGCGCGACGCTCGGCATCGGCGATACGACAGTGCGGCTCTCGGTCGGCATCGAGGATCCGGATGATCTCATCGCCGATCTCGCGGCCGCGCTGGGCTAACCTCACGTCATGGCCGGGCATGGCGCGTCGCAAGACGCGCATGAACGGCGGTTGTACCGGCCATCGACGTCTTCGTCTGGAAATAAAACCTGGATGCCTGGCACAAGGCTGGGCATGACGGCGCAGAGGATGCGCGAACCAACCTGCGTTGTGCTAACGACGCCGCGTAAGCCGGAACGGAACGGCCAATGACCGAGAGCAAGCAGCGCACCCAGGTCGGAATCGTCGGCGCCGGGCCGGCCGGGCTGATGTTGTCGCATCTACTCCACCTCGAGGGCGTGGAGAGCGTGATCCTGGAAAACCGCAGCCGCGATTATATCGAAAGCCGCATCCGCGCCGGGCTGATCGAGCAATGGGCGAGCGACCTCCTCGTCGAAACCGGGGTCGGCGCGCGGATGCAGCGCGAAGGCATGTTCCACGACGGAGTCTATTTCGCCTTCGGCGGCGCGTTGCACTACATCAATTTCCGCGATTTCGTCGGCAAAGGCGTCACCATCTACGGCCAGCAGGAGGTGGTGAAGGATTTGATCGAGCGGCGGCTCGCCGACGGCGGACAAATTCTGTTCGAGGCGAGCGATGTGAGCGTGCACGATTTCGCCGGCCGCGCGCCGAAAATCCGCTGCCGCCACGGCGGGCGGGACATCGAGCTCGCCTGCGACTTCATCGGCGGCTGCGACGGCTTCCACGGCATTTGCCGTCCGAGCATTCCGGCCAGCGCGCTCACCGACTATGATCGCGAATATCCGTTCGGCTGGGTCGGGATTCTCTCCGAATCTCCGCCGCCCGAGCACGAGTTGATCTATGCCTATCACGAGCGCGGCTTTGCGCTTTACACCATGCGCTCGCCGACCTTGTCGCGGCTCTACCTGCAATGCGCGCCCGACGACGATATCGAGAACTGGCCGGACGCGCGCATCTGGCAGGAGCTGCACACCCGCATCGGCGGCACGCGCGAGCTGCGCGAGGGCGCCATGCTGCAGAAAGGCATCACTGCGATGCGCAGCTTCGTGGTCGAGCCGATGCAGTACGGGCGGCTGTTTCTCGCCGGCGATTCCGCCCACATCCAGCCGCCAACCGGGGCGAAGGGCATGAATCTGGCGTTGGCGGACGTGAGGGTGCTCGCGCAAGCGATCTCCGACTTCTATCGGACCGGGCGTAGCGAGCGGCTCGAACACTACTCGGCGACGTGCCTGCGGCGAGTGTGGAAGGCGCAGCGCTTCTCCTGGTGGATGACGCAGCTCTTCCATCGCGATCCGAGCCACAATGCCTTCGACCGCAAGCGCCAGCTCGCCGAGCTCGACTATGTGACGAGCTCCGAGGCCGCCATGCGCTCGCTGGCCGAGAACTACGCCGGCCTTCCGGTCGAGCTGTGAGCGACGTGGCGCGAATGCAGGTGTTGGTGGTCGGAGCGGGTGTGGTCGGACTCGCGGTCGCCCGCGCGGCCGCGCTCGCCGGACACGACGTGGTGGTTGCGGAAACGGCCTCGGCCATGGGCACGGGGATTTCCTCGCGCAACAGCGAGGTCATTCACGCCGGCCTTTATTACCCGACGGGCTCGCTGCGCGCCTACCACTGTCCGCGCGGCCGACGCATGCTCTATGATTTCTGTGCCTCGCACGGCGTGCCACATCGCAAGTTCGGCAAGCTCGTCGTCGCCACCAACGCGGGCGAGATCGAGCGGCTCGCAGTGGTCCATAAGCAGGCGCTGGCGAACGGCGTGGAAGGGGTCGAGATCATCGACGCCGCGGCCGCCAAGCGTCTCGAGCCGGCGCTCGCCTGCGTCGCCGCGATGCACTCGCCGGAGACCGGCATCATCGACAGTCACCGATACATGCTGGCGCTGCGCGGCGATCTCGAGGACCGCGGCGGGATGGTCGCGTTAGCAAGCCCGATCGAGCGGCTTAAGCCTGCGCCGAGCGGCGGTTGGGACGTCGCGGTCGGCGGCAGCGAGCCGCAATGGCTGAGCTTCGATGCGGTCGTCAACTGCGCCGGGCTCGGCGCCCAGCGCCTGGCGCTGGCGACCGAAGGGTACCCGCCCGAGCGGGTGCCACGCCTCGTGCTCGCCAAGGGCAACTATTTCGGCTTCGCCGGCCGGCCGGTGTTCTCGCGGCTGATTTATCCGGTGCCGGTGCCGGGCGGACTCGGGGTGCACGTGACGCTCGATCTCGCCGGTCGCATGCGCTTTGGCCCGGATGTGGAATGGATCGAGCGCGAGGATTACGACGTCGACGCTAACCGCGCGCTCGCGTTCTACCGGAGCATTCGCGATTACTGGCCGGGGCTGCCTGATAACTCGCTCGCCCCGGACTATTGCGGCATCCGGCCGAAGCTGACGGGTCCCGGCGAGGCGGCTGCCGATTTCATGATCCAAGGGCCGGCGCAGCACGGGCTTGCTCGCATGGTTCACCTCTTCGGCATCGAATCGCCGGGGCTCACTTGCACGCTTTCGCTCGCCGAGGAGGTCGTGAGCTGCCTCTCCAACTGACCTGCACGACGCGTGCACATTCGCCGAGGAGATCTTCCGCAACCACGGGGACGCACGGCTCGGAATTTCTTCGCCCGGGCGGGGTTCAACATTGCAGACTCGCGAAATCTCGGAATTCACGTTCGCACCAGGGGAGGAAGCAATGCCGATCATCCGCCGCGAATTCATTCGGCTATCGGGAGTGGCACTGGTGGCTCCGTCCATCGCCAACATTGCGTTCGCGCAAACGCAAGCGGGACCAAAGTTGACGCAAATTTTGCGCAACGATCTCGAGGGGCAGGGGCAGGTGGTCCAGGAAACCGTCGTCAGCCTCGTCGAATTTCCCCCCGGGAGCGCGGCGCCCTGGCACATGCACCCCGGCGCGCAGGAACTGCTGCATGTGATCGAAGGCAGCTTGATCGTGGAAATGGAAGGCAAGGGACGTGCGGTTCTCGAGGCCGGACAAGCGGGACTCATCCCGGCTGAACTCGTCCACCTCGCCCGCAACGAAAGCGCGAGCGCCACCGGTAAAGCCTTGGTCGTTCATAGCCGAGCCGCAAAGGACAAACCGCTGATCGTGGTGGTGAAGAAATAGGGGCGCGCCGCGCGACCATCGCGATTTCGGCTCTGGCGCGGGAGGGAGCGCTCATCGAGATCGAGGCGGTCGCGGCGATCCCGGCCGCGGCGCGATCGAAGCCAGTCCCACTAGGGCCGTGTCGTTAGAAAATCGCGGCGGGCTTGTCGCGTTAGAATCGTCCAAGAAGTCTAACCCAGACTGACAATAGCGCGGTTACACCCATCAGTCCTGCGGCCCAAAAATTCCACGTGCTCATTCTTTGCAACCTATTGGATAGTTCGGTCACCTTGTCCAATTCGTCCATGCTCGATTTGATGCTGGGCAAGCGGCACATTGCTGACGCAAACCAAAATACAGCGGAACCACACGCCGTGATCAGTGCTGCAGTCTGAATGAACGATCTCATAGTCACTCTTGATCATTAGCAAGCCTCGGAGCGTTCGCTGATTGCCGTGCGCGGCTAGGTCCCCCGCGCCAGCAAGACGAAAGTAAGCACGCCGAACACTGGCAGCAGCACCACTGCCGCCCACAGCAGATAACCGAAGAAGCTCGGCATTTTTACGCCGCGCTCCACCGCGATGGCGTAGATCATGAAATTCGGCGCGTTGCCGATATAGGTGATGGCGCCCATGTAGACTGCGCCCATGGAGATCGCCGCCAGCGTTCCCGCGAGCGGACCCATCAGCTCACGCGCGTCACCGCCGGCGAGCTCGAAGAACACGAGATAGGTCGGCGCATTGTCGAGAAACGCCGAAAGCACCCCCGTCACCCAAAAGTAGGCCACCGCGCGCGGGCTGCCGTCCGGAGCGGTCAGCAAGGTCAACAGCCAGGCAAAAGCGCCGTCCTTTCCGGCGTCGAGCATGGCCAGCACCGGAATGATGCAAACGAAGATGCCGGCAAACAGGATCGCGACTTCCGCGATCGGCTCCCAGCTAAAGCCGTTGGCCTCGCGGTGCTCGTTCGGGGTGAGCGCCAGTGAGAGGATTGCGATCAGCACCAGCGCCGCGTCGCGGGCGATGTTCTGCAGCTCCAGGGTCGTACCATAGATGCGCACGCTGCTCCCCGGCCTCCACGCCGCCGCGGCGAGAATGGCGCCGATGATGCCGGCGATCAGCAGGAGATTGATGCCGCCGCTGACGCGGAGATTGACCGGACGCTTGGCTTCGCCGACCGCCGCCACCAGCCGGTCTTTGCGGTAGTAGTGCACGTCGAGCACAACGAAGGCCAACAGCACCAGGCCGGCGACGAGCGCGGTCTCGAACCAAAGCGTGCGCGTCGTCCAGAAGAAGTCGACGCCGTGCAGGAAACCGACGAATAGCGGCGGATCGCCCAGCGGCGAGAGCGCGCCGCCGATATTGGCAACTAGAAACATGAGAAAGACGACCACATGAACGTTGTGGAGCCGCGCGGAATTGGCGCGCAGGAGCGGGCGGATCAGGATCATGGCTGCGCCGGTGGTGCCGACCACGCTCGCGCTCAACGTGCCGAACGCGAGCATTGCCGTGTTGACGAGTGGCGTGCCGCGCAACTCTCCCCTCAGCAGAATCCCGCCGGCGACCACGTAGAGCGCAAATAGAAGCACGATGAAGCTCAAATATTCGACCAGCAGCGCGTGCGTGAGCGCCGCCGCCGCCGCCGGGACGCCGTACACGGCAGCGAGCGGGAGGAGCGTAAGCGCGCACCAGCCGAACGCGAGCTTGCCGTAGTGGCGGTGCCAAAATCGCTTGAACAACAGCGGGCCGGTCGCGATCGTGACGAGGATGCCGACGAACGGCAGCGCCCATGGCCAGCCCAGCGACGCGCCATCGAGCGTGGCGGCCGCCTGCGCCGGATCAGGAATGGCGAGGAGGATAGCGGCCAAAGTGCCGCCGCAGAGCCTCTGCCTCATCGCGATGCGGCCTCCAAGTCCGTCTTTATGCTGGGAACGCCGCGGCGCGGACGAGCATGCAGCTGTTGCTTGCCTCGGCTGCGATGCGCTGCGTCGCGACGCATGGGGGCGCGCCACAAGCACGCGATGAGCTCAATGCGCCTCGTCCCAGTTATGCGCGGCGCGGGCCTCGACCGCGAGCGGCACGGACAGCGAGAGCGCCGGCATCGGCGCGTGCGCCATCACCCTTTCCACGACCGGCAACGTCCGCTCCACCTCCGCGTCGGGCACCTCGAAAACGAGCTCGTCGTGCACCTGCAGCAGCATGCGCGCGGAGAGCTTGGCCTTTTCCAACGCCGGCTCCATGCGCACCATGGCGCGGCGGATGATGTCGGCGGCGGTGCCCTGCAGCCGCGCGTTGATTGCGGCGCGCTCGTTGAAGGCGCGGATCGAGGCGTTCGAGTGGGCGATCTCGGGGTAGTGGCACTTGCGGCCGAACAGCGTGAGCACGTAGCCGTTCTGCTTGGCGAAGGCTTTGGTCTCCTCCATGTAGTCGCGGATGCCGGGAAACCGCTCGAAGTATTTCCTGATATAGGCGCCCGCCTCCTCGCGCTCGATGCCGAGCTGGTTGGCGAGGCCGAAGGCCGAGATGCCGTAGATGATGCCGAAATTGATGGCCTTGGCGCGGCGCCGGATCTCTCCCGGCATGCCCTTGACCGGAACGCCGAACATTTCCGAGGCGGTCATGGCGTGAATGTCGAGGCCCTCGCGGAAGGCTTTCTCCAACGCCTCGATGCCGGCGATCTCGGCGAGTAGCCGCAGTTCGATCTGCGAATAATCGGCGGAGACGAGCTTGTGGCCGTCAACGGCGATGAAGGCGCGTCGGATCTTGCGGCCCTCCTCGGTGCGGATCGGAATGTTCTGCAGGTTCGGCTCGGACGATGAGAGCCGCCCGGTCGGGGTGGCGGCGAGCGCGTAACTGGTGTGGACGCGATGGGTCTGCGGGTTGACGTAGCTCGGCAGGGCGTCGGTGTAGGTCGATTTGAGCTTTGAAACCTGGCGCCAATCGAGAACTTTTCGCGGCAGCGCATGACCCTGCTCGGCAAGCTCGTCGAGAACGCGCGCGCCGGTCGACCATTGCCCGGTCTTGGTCTTGGTGCCGCCGGGAAGGCCGAACTTGCCGAACAAGATGTCGCCCAACTGCTTCGGACTGCCCGGATTGAGTGACTCGCCGGCGAGCGCCTGGATTTCTGCTTCGAGCGCGCCGGAGCGCTGCGCGAACTCGCCCGATAACCGCGACAGCACGTCCCGGTCGATGGAGATGCCGCGCCGCTCCATGCGCGCCAGCACCGGAATGAGCGGCCGCTCCAGGGTCTCATAAACGCTGCTCACGCGCTCGGCCGCAAGTCGCGCCTTGAGCACCTGCCATAGTCGCAGCGTGACGTCCACCCGCTCGGCGGCGCATTCGGCGGCTTTCTCGACCTCCACGCAATCGAACGTGATCCTGGCTTTTCCCGAGCCGGTAAGAACATTGTCGTCGATCATGGCGTGATCGAGAAGTTCGTCCGGCATCGAGCGCGTACGACATCAGCATGACGTCGTCATAGGGCGTAACGTCGCTGCCGCGCAGCGCGAGCATCTGCAGGCCGAACTTGAGATCGCAGCCGACCTTGAGCACTTCCGGATCTTCCAGCAGCGGCTGCATGGCGGCGGTCGCCGCGCGCTCCTCGATCTGGCCGGGCGCAATGTCGCCGGCGAACAGGCTGCCGTCGCCGCCATCGCCGCGCTTGCGGTGGGCAAGCGGCACATAGCACGCCTCATTCGCCGCGAGCGCGAGGGAGAAACCGCACAGCGCGGCCTGCATCGGGTCGATACTCGTAGCCTGAATATCGATCGCGAGGGCGCCGAGCTCGCGCGCGCGCGCGATCCAGGCGTTGAGCCGCTCCAGGCTGCGCACGATCTCGTAGCGGGAGCGGTCGATCTTGGCATTGCAGGCCGCCGCGATGCGCGCGGCGGCGCGCGCCTGCGGCGCGAACTCGGGTTCGGCATCCTGCGTCCTGCCCGGCGCGCCCGGCTTCACGGTTGGCAGCAGCGGAAGGGACGCTTGCTCCGGCGCCTTCGGCTTGCTCGGCGCGGCGCGCGCCATGAGCTTGCCGTCCGCCTCGACCGCCGCGGGATCGAGGCCGGCGAACTCCGCCACGCGCCGCGTGAGGGTGGAAAATTCCATCGCCTTGAGGAAAGCGACCAGCCGTTTGTAATCGGGATCGTGCACCGCGAGGTCGGCGAGCGGCACGTCAAGTTTGACGTTCGCGTCGAGGGTGACGAGCTTCTTCGACAGCCGCGCCTTCTCGGCATGCTCGATCAGTGCCTGCCGGCGTTTCTCCTGCTTGATCTCGCCGGCGCGCGCCAGCAGCGTCTCGAGGTCGCCATATTCGCCGATGAGCTGCGCCGCGGTCTTGACGCCGATGCCCGGCACGCCCGGCACGTTATCGGTGGAATCCCCGATCAGCGCCTGCACCTCAATCATCTTCTCCGGCGGCACGCCGAACTTCTCGATCACCTCGGGAATGCCGATCCTGCGGTCCTTCATGGTGTCGTACATGATCACGCAGTCGTTCACGAGCTGCATCAGATCCTTGTCGGAGGCGACGATGGTCGCGGTCGCTCCCGCATCGCAGGCTTGGCGCACGTAGGTTGCGATCAGGTCGTCGGCCTCGTAGCCCAGCTGTTCCAGGCAGGGAATGTCGAAGGCGCGCACCGCGTCGCGGATGAACGCGAATTGCGGGCGCAGATCGTCGGGCGGATCGGGCCGATGCGACTTGTACTCGGGGTAAAGCTCGGTGCGAAAGGTTCGCTCCGACTTGTCGAATACGACGGCGAGATGGGTGGGCCGCTCGTCGGGCTTCATGTCGCGCATGAGCTTCCACAACATGTTGCAGAAGCCGAGCACGGCATTGACCTGCAGCCCGTCGGACTTGCGGTTGAGCGGCGGCAGTGCGTGATAGGCGCGGAAGATGTAGGACGAGCCGTCGACCAGGAAGACGTGGTCGCCCTGTTTCGGCGCCCGGGCAACGGGCGCGGCGCTGCGATCGCTTGCTGCGGCTTGGCTTGGCATTGTTCCGACTTAACACTTGAAGCAAGATTTCGCCACCGCTTCGGCGGCGCTGTGCACGGCTCTTCGCCGCGGCTTCCCTCCTGCGCAGCGCGCATGCAAAGTGGCGCGATGCGCGCCGCCGCCGAGCCGCTTCCCATCGATCCGGCGCTGCCGGAATTGACCGCTGCGCTGCGCGCGGCACATGCGGCGGTGCTGGTCGCGCCGCCGGGCGCCGGCAAGACCACGCGGGTACCGCTCGTGCTGGCGGCGGAACCTTGGGCGGCGGGGAAAAAGCTCATCGTGCTCGAGCCGCGCCGGCTGGCGGCGCGGGCCGCGGCCGCGCGCATGGCCGCGACGCTTGACGAAGCCGTCGGCGCAAGCGTCGGCTACCGCGTGCGTTTCGGCTCCAAAGTCTCCGCCGCCACGCGCACCGAAGTGGTGACCGAAGGCGTGTTCACCCGCCTCATTCTCGAGGATCCCTCGCTCGCCGACGTCGCCGCCGTCATA
>VAZM01000570.1:2294-4269 GCA_005883135.1 Alphaproteobacteria bacterium | reverse complement strand
ATTCGATCTCGTTGAGGCTTCCTTGCACGTCGGGCGGCGCGATCACGGCAAACAGGCCGAACCGCCCGGGATGATCTCGCACCAATCGCGCACCATAGTCGTTGAGTTGGCGTGCCAGGCCGCGCGCCTCCTCGACATTGTCTCCGAACCAAACCCCGGGCTGGACGATCGAGAGGACGGCGGTCGCAATTCCGCTCTTGTCCATCTCCTCGAGCGAGGATGCCGGGGACCATCGCGGCGGAGATCCCGCCGCGCGGCGTCCCGGCGCCATCATGGCATCGACGTGAAATTGCGGAAGGAAATGATGATGCACGTCGATGCGCGTCTTGGCGACGGGAGCCTGCGCGGCGGCAGGCGGCACGCGGCCAAGGACGAAGCCCGTGGCAGCCGCGCCGATCAAGAAGCTCCTGCGCGCGGGCTGCGCTGGGGCCCGCGGCGGATCGCAGCACAGGCAGGCGCGAACAAGCCTGCGTCGGAGCGAATTGGCGGACATTGCGTCCCTCGTGGTTCGTCCGGACCTTAACGGTTGCCCGGACCTGCTTCCAGGCTCGGCGTCCGCGCATGCGAGGATCATCGCCGCCGAGCGCCATGGTGCAACGCGCCGTGGAGATGATTCGCGGGCCGCGGATCGGGCCCTGCTCGCGCGCTCCGCACAAGCATTCCTAGTCACGTGGATGCACGGACTTGTGGCGACTCATCGCGCCGAGGTGCACCTGATCAGCCGCACCACTGCCCGCTAGTGCCCGGTTTTCGAAGTTCGTGATACAGCGCGGCACACTCGAGTACGAACTTCGAAAACCAAAGGGCACTAGCAACTCTATGATTCTAGTGCCGCTTTTCGATTTGAAATTCCTGAGGCAGACTCGCGGCACACGGTGCAGGAATTTCAAATCGGCGGCACTAGCAGTTTCTCAACCTCTGCGCTGCAGAATCTCCTTGACTCCCGGGGCTTGGGCCTTATGTGGGGGAAAAGCCGCTGTGATCTGGCCTCGCGTAGGCTGATCGGCGGCATTCGCTTGCCTGACGCCGCTTGTCGGCACTCGGGTTGGATCACTCGGTTGGGGAGGACGGCAAATGCGCCAGAACGCCCTCTTGCGATCGGGGAAGGGCTTGGTGAACCCAGGCACCACCCGCAAGAACATCGCGCACGTCGCCGTGGTCAAGGCCGCGACGGGGGAAGGCCGTGAAGGACATTTCGCCGTGCGCAGGGGCGTGGCTTGCGCCGGCGTGCACCTGATCGCGGATCTGCACGGAGCGGAAGGCCTCGACGATATCGATCTCATCGAGGCGACGCTGCGCCGCTGCGTGGACGCGGCACAGGCTACGCTGCTGCACATCCACGTGCACCACTTCCAGCCGAATGGCGTGTCAGGCGTGGCGGTGCTCGCCGAGAGCCACATTTCGATCCACACCTGGCCCGATATCGGCTATGCCGCCCTCGACGTGTTCATGTGCGGCAAGGCCATCCCCGATGCCTGCATCCCGGTGCTGCGCAAGGCCTTCAAGGCCAAGCGAGTCGAGGTCAACGAAATCTTGCGCGGACAGCGCGCCTGAGCAGGCGATAAACGCCGGCGCGGGAACGGCCGGCTTGTTTCGCGTCGGTGCTCCGCCGGTCGTCAGCTGACGTCTCGACCATGACCGAAAAACGCTGGATTCCCGAGACGCTGTTCGACGAACTCGGCTTCCGCATGACCTATGAGGTCAAGCGCGTCCTCTACGAGTTGGAGACCGAGCACCAGCATCTTGTTCTGTTCGAGCACCCCTTCTTCGGCAAGATGCTGATGCTCGACGGCGCGACGCAGGTCACGACGGCGGACGAGTTCGTCTATCACGAGATGATGAGCCATGTGCCGATCCTGGCGCATGGCCACGCCGAGGAGGTGCTGATCGTCGGCGGGGGAGACTGCGGCGTCGCGGAAGAGGTGCTCAAGCACAAATCGGTCAAACGGCTGACCCAGGTGGAGATCGACGCCTC
>VAZM01000570.1:0-2246 GCA_005883135.1 Alphaproteobacteria bacterium | reverse complement strand
GTAGCCAAGACGGACCGGCGCTTCGACATCATCATCGTCGATTCCACCGACCCGCAAGGACCGGGAAAGGTGCTGTTCAGCCAGAAATTCTACGCCGCCTGCAGGCGCTGCATGACGAAGGGCGCCGTGATGGTCACGCAGCGAGGGGTACCGATATTCCAAGCGGATGAACTCACCGAAGCCGTCGCCCATTTCCGCGCGCTGTTCGGCGACGGTTATTGCTACGTGGCGGCGATTCCGACCTACGTGGGCGGGCATTTGGCCATGGGCTGGGCGACCGACAACGTCAAATTGCGCCACGCCTCGGTGAAGACCATTGCCCGGCGGTACGAGCGGGCGGGGCGCTTCGCCACCCGCTACTGGACGCCCGAAGTGCACGTGGCGGCCTTCGCGCTCCCGCGGTTCATTGCCGAGAAGGTGGCGAAGGCAGCCGAGCGGCGATCAGGCGCGGGCGGACGGCTCAGTGGCCCTTCTCGTTCGCGACGTCGAAGTTGAGCTCGATGAGCACGTTGTTCGGATCGGTCAGGAAAATCTGCCGGCGCGTGCTGTTCGGTACTTCGTTGACCCGAAACGAGACGCCCTTGCGCGTGAGATGCTGCTTGAGGGCGTCGAAGCCGCGGCTACCGAAGGCGATGTGGTCGATGACGCCCGAGTCCGGCCGCTGCGGCTTGTCGGTGGGGGAGATGTCGTTGAGATGCAGCACGGGGTGGCCTTCGCTGTAGAGCCAAGCGCCGGGGAAATCGAACGGCGGGCGCGGCCCGTTCACCAGACCGAGCACCTCCACGTAGAAGTGCACCGTATCGCGCAAGTTACGGGTCGACACGTTGTAGTGATCGAGCATACCAACGCTCATGCTCATCTCGCTTCTCCTTCCTCGGGAGCTAGTGCCAAGGGACCTGGCGCCAAGCTTGGCGCATCAGTGTAGCGCGAAAACGGCAGGGTGACGAGGCGTCCGGCTTTGCTCGCGCCAAAAGCAGCCATGAAGAAGAAGACGCGCATGCGCGCGCGTCGTTCTGCATGCGGCGCGTCGTGCGATGGATTAACGAGTCGTCCGCCGTGGCTGCGGCGGCGGCGGTTAGAACACCGCGAGATATTTGAGCAGCGAGATGACGCCGATGATGATCACGATCGCGCGTACGATCTGTCTGGCGCGGGCGTCGAGCGGCAACATGTTGACGAGATAGAGGACCAGAATGACTACAAGGAAGGTGATGATCACGCCAATGAGGACGTCCATGCGCGTTTCCTCTCGATCAAGCCTTTGCGATAGAATCGGCTTGGCGCGGGAATCATAGCGGGATTCGCCGGCCCTGGCACCCGCTTCGGCTCGCGGGCAAGCCGTGCCGGCACTCATGGCCGCTGATTGCAGCAGCGGCGAGCGGCGGCGCCTCGCCGCGCTCGCGCACTATGGGTCGCGTTTCGGCGTGTGCGACTCGCGCGGCAGCGCCCCCATGCGCGCGGCGACCTCGTGCGGCACGCGGTAATCGCGCAGCACGTAGCGCAGGTCGCGCAGCCCGCAGGCTTCGCGCTGGACGACGAAAAGCCACAGTGCACGGCTTGCCTCGGCGACCAGCGAAGCTCGTAACTGCCTGCATTCCGGCGTCGATGCTGCCTGAGACTGATCGGCGTCGAATCGGGCCAAGGCGACGAGGCTCGCTTCGAGCGCGCGGCCCAGCCGGCCGAACGCCGCGGCCCTCTCCTGATGGAATTCGTCCGCGAGTGCCTCTGCGGGCGATTGTCTGCTCTTGCGCTGGGACATCGTCGATCGCTTGCGTTGCTGCTGCATCATTCGCCGGGCATCATCGCCCTGTCGAGTCCCTCGCGGGAGATCGCTTGATGCGCTTGCGGCGATCGGCTCATATGTCGGCGTCCGCGCCCAACGCGCGGCGCGACTACGGGAGGAACCACAATGACGAGGGCTCGCTTGCTCGCCACGCTTGCTGCGCTCGCGATCGTCGCGGGCGCTCCGCGCGGCGCCTATTCGCAAGAGACGTTGAAGGTCGCGATCCCGCAGCGCGGAGCCTGGGATGCCGGCGTCGCCGAACTCGGCCAGCGCGGCGGCATTTTTAAGAAGCACGGCCTCGATCTCGAGGTCCTTTACGTCCAGGCCGGTCCGGAATCGATCCAAGCAGTGATCGGCGGCAGCATGGACATCGCCACCGCGGCGGGCGTATCGGCCGCCGTGGGCACGTTCGGCAAAGGCGCACCGATTCGCATCATCGGCAGCGAGATGATCGGCGCACCCG
>VAZM01000081.1 GCA_005883135.1 Alphaproteobacteria bacterium | reverse complement strand
GCGTTGAGCCCGATGGCGTATTCGGCGAGATCGATCGGCTCGCGCGGGGGCGCGAACAAGGGAAAGTCCGTTGCCGGAGCCTCGAGCATCAGGTCGACTTCGCCGGGCGCGATCTCGGCGTCGCCCGGCATGAAGGGCAGCTCCGAATTGACCTCCCCGACGAAGAGGAAATCGCACGCCTTGCGCGCGCGGCAGGCGAGCAGATCGAGCGTGAGGTCCGGATTGCAGCTCAGACTGAGTCGCGTCGCTTCGCCCTGCCCGCGCTTGGCGACGAGCTGCGCCGCGACGTTGACGCCGCGATCGAGCACGTAGCGCAGCGCGTGGGTGTAGTTGGCGCAGATGTAGCTCTGCTGCGCGGCGGCGATGCCGAGCCGCGTGCCGGCCGCGAAGAAGAACTCGTCGACCTTGACGTTTGCCGGCAGCGTGCCGTCGTGCAGCGCGGTGGCATAAGCGAGTTCCGGATAGCCGGCGAAGAGACGTTCCGCGATCGGGGCGACGAAGCGCCGCTCGAGATCGCCCTTTCCTCGCGGCTTCTCCAAGGTGAGCGCGGTGAAGATGCGCAGGTCGATCGACGGATCGGCGGCCGCGCGCCCGAACAGCGCGTTGGCGACATGATTGGCCTTGCCCAATCCGAGCGGCAGCGCCAGCACGATCTTCTTGCCGACGCGGGCGATGATCGCCTCGGCGATGCGATCCGGGTCATGAAAGGGGATCGGAGCGCCGCGGCCGGGCGTGGTGCCAACCCTATCCGTCATTCCGGCCGAGCCGCGGTAACGTTCGCCTTGAGGGAATCATGATGCTGATCACTAACCGGCGGCAGGCTCCATCTGCTCCCTCTCCCATAGGGAGAGGGAGCGCACCGAGATCGTGACACTATCGTCGACAGTCATTGTGCAACTGCTCTAGCGGGGATCGGCCGGAAGGACGCGCAGAATTTCCAAGACGGAGCGTCATGTCAGGCGATCCCAGCCCGGATCGGGTTTGAAGCGCTCGCCGTAGCGCTGCGCCAGCCGATCGAGCTCGTCGCGCACGTTCGCCGCGCCGCGCGCGCGGGCGTAGTGCATGGGCCCGCCGCGGAACGGCGCAAAGCCGGTCGCGAACACCATCGCGCCGTCGACCGTGTCCTCGTCGGCGACGATGCCTTCGCGCAGGCAGCTGACGCAGACGTCGAGCATGGGCAGAATGAGACGATCCGTCATCTCTTTTGAAGACGTGGGCGCGTCGGGGTCTTTCACCGCCTCGCCGTGGCGCCACTCGTAAAAGCCCCGGCCGCTCTTGCGCCCGAGATGGCCCGCGTCAACCTTGGCGCGCAGCGCCTGGGACACGTCGGGCATCGGCCGCTGAAGACTGGCCTTGAGCGTCTCGGCGACGTGCAGGCAAATGTCGAGCCCGACCGTGTCGGCGAGCTCGATCGGCCCCATCGGCATGCCGAAGCTTACGGCGGCGGCATCGATGCTCTCACGCTTGTAGCCCTCGCCCAGCATCACCAGCGCCTCGAGCATGTAGGGCGTGAGCGCGCGGTTGACCAAGAACCCCGGCGCGCTCTTCACCGGCGCCGGCAGGCGATCGATGCGCCCGACGAAGGCGCGCGCCTTCGCCAACGCGTCGGGCGAGAGCTGATCATGGCTCACCACTTCGACCAGCTGCATGCGCGAGACCGGATTGAAGAAATGCAGCCCGACGAAGTGATCGGGCCGCCGCAGCCCGAAGCGCAGCTCCTCGAGCGGAATGCTCGAGGTGTTGGTGGCGAGAATGGCGTCGGACTTCATCTTGGTCTGGATTGCGGCGTAGACCTTGCGCTTGAGTTCGAGTGTCTCCGGCACCGCCTCGATGACGAGGTCGGCCGAGCGCACGCCCTCGCCCTCGAGGTCGGGGATGAGCCGGTCGAGCGCGTCGCGCGTGTCGATGCGCCGGTGCCCGATCTTGCCGTAGAGGTCGGCGGCGCGGGCGATCGCCTTGGCGAGCGGCTCGGCCTGCATGTCGGCGAGCGTGACGATGAAGCCGTGCCACGCGCACCAGGCGGCGATGTCGCCGCCCATGGCGCCGGCGCCGATGACGTGCACGCGCCGCGGCGACCAGCCGCCGCCGGCGAGACGCTTGAGCGTCTCGCGCAGGAAAAATACGCGCACGAGGTTGCGCGAGGTCTCGGTGACGAGGAGGCGGGCAAACGAGGCGATTTCGGCGCGCTGCATGTCCTGCGCATTGCCGCCGTGCGCCTCCCACAGGTCGATGAGCGCGTGCGGCGCCGGATAATGCGCGATCGGCGCCTTCTTCGCGGTCTCCTTGCGCATGCGCTTCGCGGCGAGCGCACGCCCGTAGTGGCTGTTGACGACGGGAATGAGCAAGCTGCCGCGCCTTTTACGCATGAGTCCCGTAACCGCGGCAGTGGCGGCGGCCTTGACGTGGCGCTCGGGCACGATTGCGTCGACGAGGCCGAGCGACTTCGCGCGGCTGGCGCGCACGTTGCGGCCGGTCAGCATCATGGTCATGGCTTCGAGCGGATTGATCAGCCGCGGCAGGCGCACCGTGCCGCCGAGGCCGGGATGCAGACCGAGCATGACCTCGGGAAAGCCGAGGCGCGCGTCCTCCACCGCGATGCGATGGTCGCAGGCGAGCGCGACCTCGAGCCCGCCGCCGAGGCAATAGCCGTGGATGACGGCGACGGTGGGCACCGGGAGATGATCGAGTCGGTCGACCACCGCGTGCGCCTCGCGCAGGCGCTCCTCGATCATCGCGACGTCGGTCATGCCGCCGAATTCGCCGATATCGGCGCCGGCGATGAAGCCCGCGGGCTTGGCCGAGCGCAGCACCACGCCTTTCGGCGGATCTTGCTCGAGGCTCGTGAGCACGCTGTCGAGCTCGCTCAGCACATCCACGGACAAGGTGTTGGCGCCGGCGTTCGGCTTGTCGAGCACGAGCCAGGCGATGCCGTCCTCATCGCGCGCGAGCTTGAAGTTGCGCCAGCGCGAGCTCGCGTCCGCGGGGCCGGCCAGGGGGCCGAGCTCGAGATTGCGCGGCGCAAGTACCTCCCAGGTCTTTCCCATCTAAGGCAGTCTCATTTGTGCTGGATGCATCATCGCGCCGCGCACTCGGTGTGTCCGCTCATCGGGCCACGCACTCGGTCTGCTCCCCTCCCCAACCAAACCCCGGCTTGCCGGGGTTTGGTCCCTTTGAAGGTCTGCCGGAAGCGGACAAGCCCGCAGCCGGCTGGGGAGGGGTTGGGGGTGGGGGTCGGAGTTGCAGGACACATCTCGCGCCCCAACAACGACCCCCACCCCGCCCGCCTTCGCTGCGCTTCGGCGGGCGACCCTCCCCACAAGGGGGGAGGGTAGGACCGAGTTTGCCGCCGGCGCGTCGCTCGCGCCGAGTTCCGAAACATCGATTTGGGACTCGGATCATCACACCGCCTCGATCAGCATGGCGCCGCCCTGCCCGCCGCCGATGCATTCGGTGGCGATGCCCTGCTTGACGCCGAGCCGTTTCATCGCGTTGACGAGATGCAGCACGATGCGGTTGCCGCTGGCGCCGACGGGATGGCCGAGCCCGATCGCTCCGCCGTCGACGTTGAGCTTGTCGCGGGGAATGCGCCCGGCGGCGCGCTCGAGCCCGAGCACCTCGCGGCAGAACGTGTCGTCCTCCCAGGCGGCGAGGCAGGCGAGCACCTGCGCGGCAAAGGCCTCGTTGAGCTCCCACAAGCCGATGTCTTCCAAGGCCATGCCGTGCCGGCGCAGGATCGCGGTCGCGCACAGCACCGGGCCGAGCCCCATGATCGAGGGGTCGAGCGCCGACCACTCGCTGTCGATGATTTTCGCTCGCGGCGTCAAACCATGCTTCTGCATCGCCGCTTCCGAGGCGAGGATCACCCACGAGGCGCCGTCGGTGATCTGCGAGGAGTTGCCGGCGGTCACCTTGCCCCACGGCCGCTCGAAGGCGGGCTTGAGCTTGGCGAGCGTCTCCACCGTGCTGTCCGGCCGCACGCCGTCGTCATAATCGTAGGTCTTGCCGTCGCGGCTGAAGGCGGGCTCGAGCTCGCCCGCGAAGCAACCTTCCTTCTGCGCGCGGGCGAGCCGCTGCTGGCTCTCGGCGGCGTATTCATCGGCGTCGCGCCGCGAGATGTGAAACACGTGGGCGAGGACTTCCGCGGTCTGGCCCATGTTGAGCTCGACGATGGGGTCGGTGAGCCCACGCTCCAGGCCGATCACCGGCTTGAGGAACGACGGACGGAATCCCGCGAGCGCGGAGAGCCGCGAAACGATGTCACGCGCGGCGAACAGGTTGGCGTACCAGTCGACCGCGCGCTTGCGGAAGATGAGCGGCGACCAGCTCAGCGCATCGACGCCGCCGGCGAGGACGAGGTCGCATTTGCCCTCGCGGATGTGCTGATACGCGGTGTCGATCGACAGCATGCCGGAGCCGCAATTGATCTGCACCGTGAACGCGGTCATCGCCTCGCCCATGCCCAGCCGCAGCGCCGCGATGCGCGCGGGGTTCGCCTCGTCGGCGAGCACGACGACGCAACCGAGGATGACCTCGTCGAAGGCATCCGGTGCGAACGGCTGGCGCAGCAGCAGCGGCTTGCCGCAGGCGACGGTGAGATCGACCGGCGTGAACGGGCCCGGCCGTCCGCGCGCGCGGATGAACGGCGTGCGGCTGCCGTCGACGATATAGACCGGGCGTCCCGTCATTCCGCGGCCGTTACTCGAAGCAGCATTGGCGATGGGATATCTCCTTTCGACTTACCTCAGTTCGATGCGGAGGCTTTTTTCGAGTTTGATACGAAAACCTAACCGCGGACTCGGTCGGCTCCCCTCCCCCTTGTCGGGAGGGGTTGGGGGTGGGGGTGGTGCGGCGTTTCGCAACTGGCGCCACTGAGCTCTCACTGCATCACCCCCACCCCGCCCGCCTTCGCTGCGCTTCGGCGGGCGACCCTCCCCACAAGGGGGAGGGTAAAGACCGAGTCTATCGCTCGCGCTGCACTCCGCTGCATCAGCGCCCTCCCCAGCCCTCGCCGACGAGCGGCGAGGGCGCGGCGCGAGCTTGTCGCTTGCGTTCGTTCCATTGCAGTGGGATGGCGTCCGCGGCTTGCCGCGGCGCGAGCTCCTCGGGCGCGAAGTCGTCGACCGCGATGGCGGCGGCGACGGCCTCCGCCGAACCGCGAAGGTCGCTCGCCTCCGCCTCGCTGATCACTCCCTGCCGCCGCGCGTCATCGACGTCGCGCATGTGCGCCTGGTGCATGCGATCGCGGATCGGCTGCGTCTCGGTGACGCGCGCGAAGGCGCGCTCGAGCCGCGCGAGCCCGTCGTCGCCGATGCCGTGGAAGATGTCGACCGTGAGCCGCTCGCGCGTCGCCGAGGGTTCGAGCAGGATCTCGGCGCAGGCTTGCGTGAGGCGATCCGGCGGCCCGCGCCGGCGCACCCCGAAGGGGAGCAGCAGGAAGCGAAGCAGCCACGCCGCCGGCCGGTTGGGGAAATTGGCGAAGATCGCGTCGAAGCGCGCTTCGATGGTGGCGAAGCCCGCCTCCATGCACCAGGCGAGCACGGGCAAGTCGGCTTTCTGCCGGCCCTCCTCGTCCCAACGCTTGAGCGCGGCGGTCAGGAGATAAAGCTCGGAGAGGATGTCGCCGAAGCGCGCCGAGAGCATTTCCTCACGCTTGAGCGCGCCGCCCAAGGTCAGAACCGCCACGTCGACCGCAAGCGCGAAGGCCGCGGCGTAGCGCCCGAGCTGCTTATAGAAGCCGCGCGTTTGCCCCACCGCCGGCGCCGGCGCGAATGCGCCGCCGGTCCAGGCGCGGAACGACGCGCGCCCGGCCGTCGCAAAACTGTGGGCCACATGCGCCCAGAACGCGCGGTCGAACTCCTCGAGCCCGCGCGCGCGGTCGCTCTCTTCCAGCGCCGCCATCTCCTTGAGCAGATAGGGATGGCTGCGGATCGCGCCTTGCCCGAACTGGATCAGGCTGCGCGTGACGATATTGGCGCCTTCGACGGTGATGCCGATGGGCAACGAGCGGTAGAGGCTGCCGAGATAATTGTGCGGGCCTTCCTGCACGCCCTTGCCGCCGTGCACGTCGAGCGCGTCGTTGGCGACGACGCGCAGCCGCTCGGTGGCCTGCTCCTTCATGATAGCGGTGACGACCGCGGGCTTGTGCCCGGCGTCGATGCCGGCGCAGGTGAAGCGCCGCGCGGCGTCGAGGAGGTAGGCGGTCGCGGCGATGCGGCCGAGGCGCTCTTGGATCGCCTGGAAGCGGCCGATCGGCACGTGGAATTGCTCGCGGATGCGCGCATAGGCGCCGGTGGTATGCGCGACGAAGGCGGCGCCGGCGGCGGAGAGCGAGGGGAGCGAGATGCCGCGCCCGGCGGCGAGCGCGCTCATCAGCATCTTCCAGCCTTTGCCGGCCTGGGGGACGCCGCCGATGATGTTGTCGATGGGCACAAACACGTCGCGGCCCCAGGTCGGGCCGTTCTGAAACATCTGCAGCGCGGGGAGATGCCGGCGGCCGATCTCGACGCCGGGAAGGTCCGTCGGCACCAGCGCCACCGTGATGCCGATCTCCTCGCGGTTACCGATGAGGTGCTCGGGATCGTAGAGCCTGAAGGCAAGCCCGATGACGGTCGCGACCGGCGCGAGCGTGATGTAGCGCTTGTGCCAATTCAGCCGGATGCCGAGCACCTGGCGGCCTTGCCAGACGCCGCGGCAGATGACGCCGGAGTCGATCATCGCGGCGGCGTCGGAGCCCGCTTCCGGGCTGGTCAGCCCGAAGCAGGGAATCTCGTCGCCGGCGGCGAGGCGCGGCAGCCAGTAATCCTGCTGCGCCTTGGTGCCGAACTGATGCAGAAGCTCGCCCGGCCCGAGCGAGTTCGGCACCATGGCGGTGACCGCGCCGGGGAGCGAGCGGGTCGAGAGCTTGCGGATGACCTCCGAGTGGGCATAGGCGGAGAAGCCGAGCCCGCCGTACGCCTTCGGGATGATCATGGCGAAGAATTTGCGCCGCTTGAGATAGTCCCACACTTCGGGCGGGAGGTCCCGCAATTCCCAGGTGATGCGCCAGTCGTCGAGCATGCGGCAAAGCTCCTCGACCGGGCCGTCGAGGAAGGCCTGCTCTTCGGCGGAAAGCTTCGCCGGCGCGAAGGAAAGAAGCTTTGCCCATTCGGGGTTGCCGCTGAAGAGCTCGCCGTCCCACCACACGTCGCCGGCCTCGATCGCCTCGCGCTCGGTGGCGGAGAGGTGCGGCAGCACGCGCTGCGCCAAGCGGAAGATCGGCTTGGTTATAAAGTCGCGGCGGAAGGAGGCGGCGGTCATCGCGGGCTCGGTGGGTGGTCGGGAATTGCAGCTCTCATGACTAGTCCACTGTCGGGCTCGATCCGCTTGCCGTCATCCCCGCGCAAGCGGGGATCCATAACCACCGTCTCCGGAATATGGGTCCCCGCAACGGGCTCCCCGCGACGCAAGCGTCGCGGGGGTGCCCCTCGCGGGGACGACACGCAGTTGGATGCGCGGCGATCCTCAAATCCGACCGCCACCCTAAACCACGACCGACCGCGCCGCATGGCCTTGCGCGACCACATCGCCGTGAAGAGCGTTTGAGCGCGCCGAAGCCTGACACGTTTAAGTTGCACGGTTCCCTGTAAAGAACAGGGCGGAAACAGGGAAGGTAGGTCCGCGCCCATTTCATACAGCCGCAGGTTGGTCCCGGTCGCCCTCATGCTGAGGAGCGTCGCAGCGCGACGCGAGCGCAGGTCCCTCCTCCGTCGAAACCGCAGTGCGATGCGTCTCGAAGCATGGGGGCGACCCGCTCGTCCTCATCCTTCGAGACGCGCGTACGCGCGGTCCAGTTTCCCGTACGTCTTCGGCACGCGCGCTCCTCAGGATGAGGACAACAGCTCACCATCTCGACCCACACATCGGTAGCAAAGGGGACATCAGCGAGCGATTGCGCACAATCGTCCGGGCAGGTTCTTCGTGCAAATCACATCGTCCTCCAAAGCTGGGGATTGGCAAAACAAAATGCATCATAGTTCTGACTTTCCGTGAATGGCGCGCACACGAAAAATCATGAACGCACCGTTCGTGAATTCCTGTTTGATTTCGAGTTTTCCAAGCACCATCGCCGGCAGGCCACCGAGCGCGGTTGGCGTTTCATTCTGGCTCGCTACAATCCAGTTCACCCCGTAACGCGTCAAGAAGTCCTCCCGAACCGTTCCGGTCCGCCATGATCGCCAAAAATCCTCAACATCCTGAGCGCGCGCGAGAACAATGTCCCGGCTTGAAAGATAATCGGAAAAAGTGAAGTAGACGGGAATATGAGCTTCGTTGCGCCGCGTTACGACAACCTCACCCGGGCGCGCCTCGCGGTCCAAGAAAGCGGCGGATTCCCTCAGCAGTGGCGTCATCTCATCGAGATTCGCAGATGATGACCTGGCCAAATACTGGATGGTCGACGCAAAGGTAACGACCGCCATCACCGCAGTCATGAGCGCGCGGGCGGTCCAGCCGAACCTGTCCCACCACTTCGCGAGGGCCATCACGGCGAAAATGGTGGCGACATATTTGCTCCCAACCATGAACCAGATCGCGTTGTTGTAGCCGTCGTGAACATCGTGGGGGACCAGCTTCGTTGTCAGCGTCAAAATCGGACCCAGGATCACGAAGACAGCAAGCAGGAGGTGAATGCTGTGTATTTTCGATAGGCGAAAAGACTTGATCAGTTCGCCTATCCCGACGATTCGGAAGCCAAACGTCAGGGCGAGATAAATAATCAGGCCGGCAATAGGATATGTC
>VAZM01000080.1:11241-24147 GCA_005883135.1 Alphaproteobacteria bacterium | reverse complement strand
CGCGCGCAATCCGGAGATGTACGCACGCAAAACGAGCATCGCACACGGACTGCAGGTTACAGCGGAAAAGGACGACGGAATCATTCTCAACGGAATGAAGCTGTTGGGGACGGGTGCGGCATTCTCCGATGAGATATGGGTCGGAAATCTCCTACCGTTGTCTCCTGATCAAAAAGCACAGGCGGTCACTTGTGCGGTGCCGACCGCCGCGAATGGCGTCAGTTTGTGGGTGCGAAAGCCGTTCGAAAAATACGCTGTGACGCCCTTCGACAGCCCCTTCTCCTCGCGTTTCGACGAATCCGACGCCGTGGCGATTTTCGATGAGGTAAAGGTGCCTTGGGAGCGCGTCTTCCTGCTCGATGACGTGCAACAATCTCGCGAAATGTACTTCCGAACGCCGTCGCACGTGATGGGCAATCATCAATCGATCGTGCGTTACCACGAAAAGTTGAAGATCATCCTCGGCTTTGCCTATAAGGCGGCCGAGATGAACAATGTGCTGCAGGTTCCCGCCGTCCGCGAAGCGCTTTCTAAGCTTGCGGTGGCTGAAGCCGGGTTGCGGGGGTGGATCGCGGGGCAGATCGAGGATGCCGAAACGTTCAGCCCCTACCTTCACGTCAATCGACGCCAGCTCTATGCCGCGCTGAACTGGTGCACGAACAGCTACAACCAGATCACGGAAAGCGTTCGCGAGATGCTGGGTGCCGGACCTTTTCTCATGCCGGCGGACGTCAGCGCATTGACTGACCCGGCCCTGCGCCAGACATTCGAACGCTATTGGGCGGCGGGCGAAGCAAGCGCGATCGACCGCCTGAAATTGATGAAGCTTGCCTGGGACTACCTTGGTTCGGATTTTGCCGCACGGCATACCCAATACGAGCGCTTCTATGCCGGACCGCAGTTCGTGCATGCGTTCTATAACTTCAACAACTGTCCGTGGGACGAGCACAAGCGGCACGTCGAAGATTTGATGTCCAGCATGGAAGTCCCCGACGTCTCGGAAGAGAAACCATTGCGCTCCGCGGGCGGCTCTCCTCGATAGCATCTTTTCCCTGCAACTTTGGAGGTCGGGATCGGCATCTGGCGATGAGAGAGAGAAAACGCCGAGCTCGCGCGCAGTTCAAACTGCTAGGCGCTTCGCGCCGGCGTTTCGACGCCGAGGGGGCTTATCGAGATTTTGATACCAATCTACGAGCGAGCGAGATTCCTCCCGGCGATACGCGGCTGCGCGAGTTTGTCGCTGATTTTTACGCTGCCATATCGATGATGCGAATACTCAGGCAAGAGATCGCGTCGACGTTGTCGCTGACTTCGGCGGAGTACTCGGTGCTGCTTGCCGTGTGGTACTTGGAACGCAAGAAGGAAATAACGGTACGTGCGATCGCGGACCATCTGCATGTGGCCGCGGCATATGTTACGTCTGAAGTATCGAGGCTGGTTGCAAAAGGTCTCTTGACCAAAACGCGTGACAAGCTCGACCGCCGCGCTGTGAGCGTTGGTCTGACGAAAAGGGCCCGAGATTTGCTTACACGGCTAGAGCGGATCCTGGGCGACGTTAACCGCCCGCTGTTTTCGGGATTGTCATTTCGCGATCTTACCTCCGTCCATAGGTTCCTCCGCGCCATCATTGAGAACGGATCCGATGCGATCAGGGCCGCGCAACGGTTCGAATCCGGTCTTCGCCGTCGGCGGACAGACGATAGCTTGGGCCGCAGTTGGAGTTGAAACTTCTGCGGGTCGCGGCCAGGTTGGCAAGATGACCAAATCCGCGATTTGAGACTGCATCTCCGGCTTCTGCGGTGTTGAAACCAATGTCCCGCTGATTTTGACGCAGGTCATGGCCGTACCGGAGATTCAGCGGAGTTTGGCCCGTGCCAGAGCGTCGAGCACGCGCTCGGGCGTGAACGGCTGGTGCGTAATCCTGGCGCCGAGGGGTCGAAGCGCATCGTTGACCGCGACCCAGACCGCGCCCATCGCGCCGATCAGCCCGGCCTCCCCGATGCCCTTGGCGCCGAGCCTCGTAGACGTCTCCGGCGTCTCGACGTGGGAGACAACGATGTCCGGCATCTCGTAGGCCATGGGCACGAGGTAATCGGCCATCGTGCCGTTCAGGAGATTGGCGTCCTCGCTGTAAATGCATTCCTCAAACAGCACCGCGCCGATGCCCTGCACCGTGCCGCCGCGCACCTGTTCGTCCACCAGCAGCGGATTGACCACGCGGCCGCAGTCGTCGACTGCCCATTGCCCGAGCAGCCTAATGAAGCCGGTGTCGGTGTCGACCTCGACATAGCTCGCCTGCACGCCGTTCGCCATGTAGTACGGCTTGTCGTTAGCGACGAAGCTCGCGTTCACCGACAGCTGCACGTCGAAATCCTTCGGCAGCGTGTCCTGGCGGAAATAACCGATCCGGCCGACCTCGGCCAGGCTGATGACGCTCAATCCGGTCTTGCTGTTAATCACCTGCCCGTTCGCGAGGCTCAATTCGTCGGCCGGTGTCTGCGTGATGGCGGAGGCGAGCGACAGGATGTTCTCCTTAAGTATGGTGCTGGCGCGCAGCGCCGCCTCCCCGCCGACCGCGGTGCCACGCGAGGCCCAGGCCCCGCCGCCGTAGGTCGAGATCGCGCTGTCGTTGCCGGCGACGCTGACGTCGTCGACTGGGATGCCGAGCGTCTCGGCGACGATCTGTGCCACGGCGGTCAGCGTGCCCTGGCCCTGGTCGGTCAGGCTGGTCAGGCAGCGCACCGAGCCCGACGGCTCGAGCCGCAACGTGCAGCCGTCCTGGGTCGAAATCGCCGCGCCGGAGGGGCCGTAATAGGGCGGGCCGTAGGCGGTCTGCTCGCAGAACGTGCCGATGCCGATGCCGCGATGGATGCCGCGCTCGCGCAGCTCGCGCTGCTCCCGGCGCAGCTTGTCGTAGTCCATCAGCCCCACGAGCCTCTCCAGGCATTCGTGGAACGACACGGTCTCGAGTCGCTGGCCACCCGGCGTCACGCAAGGTAGCGTGGACTTCGGCCGATAATTGCGACGTTTGAACTCGACCGTGTCGATGCCGAGCTCGTGCGCGGCAAGATCGGTGAGCAGTTCGCCGACGATGCAGGCCAACGGCATGCCGACGCCGCGATACATGCCGATCAGGTTCTTGTTGACATAGACGCTGCGCGTGCGCGCCTTGTAGCTGTTGAACAAGTAGGGCGCGCCGGTCATCACCACGGCCATCATGCCTTCGGCGACGTTGAAGCGCATCGGCATGCCGTAGGCGCCGACCGCGCCGATATCGTCAATCTCCATGGCGGTGATCTCGCCCGTTCTCTTGCAGCCGATGCGGCACTTGATGCGGTGATCGCGCGCCTGCGCGTCGGAAACGAACGACTCCAGCCGATCGACGCAAAACTTCACGGGCCGGCCGAAAATCACGCTCGCTACCACCGTCGCGATCTCGTCGCAATGAACGTTGAGCTTCAGGCCGAAGCCGCCGCCGATGTCAGGCGCGACCACGCGGACCTTGTGCTCCGGGATCCCGAGATAATTCGCAAAAATCTCCTGCATCTGGAATGGAGACTGATGGGCGTGGATAACGGTCAGCGAGCCGTCGCTCGGGTTGAAATCGGCGATCAGCCCGCGCGGCTCGAGGGTCATCGCCATCTGACGCTCGAAGCGCAATTCCTCCTCGATCACCACGTCAGCCTCGGCGAAGGCCTTTGCCGGCTCGCCCTGCTCCAGGGTGAAATCGAACGCCAGGTTGTCGGGCATTCCGTGGTGGATCACCGGCGCACCGGGCGCAATGGCCTGGAACTGATCGGCGACGACTGGCAGCGGCTGCCATTCGATCTCGACGAGCTCCGCGGCGTCCTCGGCCTCCGCACGGCTGTCGGCGAGGACGATCGCCGCCGGCTGGCCCTGCCAGACTGCGCGCTCGGCGGCGAACAATCGCTGCGGGGCGGACCGGTGACCCGCTCGGTGAAGCGCGACGCCGACAAACGGTTCGCAGCGCGGATTGATCTCCACTGCCGTCAGGACGCCGGCGACGCCCGGCGCTCGGCTCGCCCTCTGGACGTCGATGGAGACTAGCTTCGCGTGCGGATGCGGGCTGCGCACGAAGTAGGCGTGCAGCATGCGCGATAGCCGGATGTCGTCGATGTAGCGGCCGTGGCCGGCGAGCAGGCGCTTAAGCTCGCGGCGCGGGATGCGCGCGCCGATTCCGGTGGTCGAGGCGGCCGGTGATGCCATCAGCGTAAGCCCTTCGCGAGCACGGCTTCGATCGCATCGACAATGGCGTGATAGCCTGTGCAGCGACACATGTTGCCGGAGATGTGCTCGCGGATCTCGCTACGCGACAGCTTCTCGCCGCCCTGAACCAACTCATACGCGGTCAGCAGCATGCCGGACGAGCAGAAGCCGCATTGCGCGGCGTTGCGCGCGATGAACTCCTGCTGCAATTCGGCGAGTCTGCCGTTGTCGGAGAGGCCTTCGATGGTCTCAACGGACTTGCCGGAGATTTGCGCGGTCAGCGTCAGGCAGCCGCGCGCGGTGCGACCGTCTATGAGCACCGTGCAGGCACCGCAGATTCCGTGCTCGCAGCCGAGATGCGTCCCGGTCAGCTCCAGCTCCTGGCGCAGGAAATCGGCGAGGTGCTGCCGCGCCTTGGCGCGCCGTTTCAGCGGCTTCCCGTTCAGGGTCGCCACAACCTCGACCTCTTCGTCGCCGATCAGCTCGACATCGCCCATGCGTCCTCTACTCCACCATCGAATTGAGCACACGGCGCGTGAGCACCGTCGCCATGTGCAGCTTGGTGTCGGCGCGAAGCCCGGGCGTGTCGTCGGGCTTGACGTCGTTCCGGATTGCGGCCGCGTAGGGCGACGCATCCTCAAGCGGCACCGCGACGCCGGACAGCGCCGCCGACACCGAGACCGCGACCCTGGCGCGGTCGACGCAGCCGAAATAGACGATGCGCGCGCTTTCGATGTCACCGGCTCGCAGGATGGCCAGCGCGGCTACTCCGACGAGGGCGAAATCGCCGTGGCGGCGCGACAGCTCGGCGAAGCCGGTGGACGTACCAGTGGGCACCTCCGGGAATTTCACCTCGACGATCAGCTCGCCCGCTCGCAAGTCGGTCTCGAACAGGCCCTTGAAGAAATCCTCCGCCTTCACTTGGCGCTCGCCCTTGGCGCTGCCCAACACCAGCGTGGCGCCGAGCGCGACCGCGCAGGCCGGCAGTTCCGCCGCCGGGTCGGCATAGGCAAGGCTGCCGCCGATGGTGCCGCGGTTGCGGATCGCGATGTGTCCGATATGAGGCGCGGCCTCTGCCAGCAGCGGCAGGTGCGCGCGGACGATCGCGGACGATAGAAGATCGCGGTGACGCGTGAGCGCGCCGAGCCGGACCATGCCGTCGGCGTAGGATTGACCCGTCAGCTCTGCCAGGTTGCCGATGTCGACGAGAACCTTGGGCGACGACAGCCGCATGTTGAGACCGGCGAGCAGGCTCTGGCCACCGGCGATTGGCACGGCTTCGCCGCCAGCCTCCGCCAGCATGCGATAAGCTTCCTGCAGCGAGGCCGGCCGAACATAGCGGAAGTTGCGCGCCTTCATGCGATGCGCTCGTCCATGCCGAACGTGGATTGCGACATCCTATTGCAGCTCGGCCTTAGGACAATCCCATATAGGCTTCGCAGATCGCGGGATCGCTGGCGAGACCGATGGCGGGGCCCGATTTCGTCACGCGGCCATGATCGATCACGTAGGCGCGGTTCGCAAGCTCCAGCGCGTTCATGACGTCCTGCTCGACCAGCAGGATCGCGACGCCCGCGGCGTTGACCTTGCGCAGCGTCTCGGAGAGGAGTTCGACCGCGCGCGGCGCCAGCCCGAGCGACAGCTCGTCGATCAGCAGCACGCGCGGCGCCGCCATCAGGCCGCGGCCGATCGCGCACATCTGCTGCTCACCACCGGAGAGCGTGCCGGCGTCCTGCCGCTGCCGCTCCGCGAGAATCGGGAACATGGCGTAGATCCGCTCGAGATCGGCGGCGATTGCACCCTTGTCGGTGCGCAGGTACGCGCCCATCAGCAGGTTGTCGCGGATGCTCATAGCCGAGAACAGGCGGCGGCCCTCCGGGACATGGGCGATGCCGGCGCGGACGAAGTCTGCCGGCGTCGCCTGCGCCATCGGTCTTCCGTCGATCACGATGCTTCCGGCGCTTGGCTGCAACAGACCGGAGAGGCAGCGCATCAGCGTGGTCTTGCCGGCGCCGTTCGAGCCTATGATGCAGACGAGCTCGCCGGCCGCGACCTCGAGGCTGACGTCCCACAGCACCCGCACGTCGCCATAGCCGGCTTGCAGGCTCATGACCGACAATGTCGGCGTGGTGCTCAATTCGAGACTCCCGGATTGCCGGCCGCGTATTTAGCGCCCAGGTAGGCCTCGATCACGCGCTTATCGGCGACCACCTCCCGCGGTGTACCCTGCGCGATCAATTGGCCATGGTGCAGCACGACAAGGCGGTGCGAGATCGAGAGCACGACCTTCATCAGGTGCTCGATCACGATGATGGTGACGCCCTGCTCGGCGATCTTGCGAATGATAGCCAGCGCCTCCTCTATCTCGGTGGGGTTGAGCCCGGCGTTGACCTCGTCCAGCATCAGAAGGCGCGGGCGCATGGCGAGGCTTTTCGCGAGCTCGAGCCGCTTGCGCCGGGCGAGGGTGAGGGTGGCCGCCGGACGATGCGCCATGTCGGCAAGGCCCGTGAATTCGAGATGCTCGCGGGCGATCGCCCGCGCCTCGCGCACATCGCTGGCATGACCGCAAAACAGCGCGCCGGCGGCGACTTTATCCACCACCGTCATTCGCTGGAACGGCTGCACGATCTGGAAGGTGCGGGCAAGGCCGAGCCGTGCGATCCGGTAGGGCCGTTGGCGCGTGATGTCATGGCCGTCGAAATGCACATGGCCCGCCGTCGCCGGATGCACGCCGGTGATCAGGTTGATCAGGGTGGTCTTGCCGGAGCCGTTCGGCCCAATGAGGCCCACGATCTCGCTCTCGTTGACGTCGAAGCTGACGTCGTCGACGGCCTTGAGCCCGCCGAACCGGCGCGAGACCCCATCCAAGGTCAGAAGCGCCGTCAATTCGCCATTGCCTTCGTTGGGAAGCGCTCACGGATCAGCGCCAGCAGGCCGTGCGGCAAAAACAGCACGAGCACGACGATGATCACGCCAAGAGCCGCGACATGCATGGTGAGGAAGTTGCGCCAGACCACCTCCTCCAAGAGCAGCAGGACGACGGCGCCAAGCGGCGGGCCGAAAATCGTGCCGAGCCCGCCCAGCAGCACCATGACCATCGGCTTGACCGAGATCAGCACGTCGAAAACGTCCGGCGGGTCGATGTAGTTCACCCACGAGGCATAGATCGCCCCGGCCACGCCGACGAACACCGCGGAGAGGCAGAAGCCCGCGGTCTTGTAGGCATAGGAGTTGATGCCGATGATATCGGCGGCGCTCTCGTTCTGCTGGATGCAGCGCAGTCCGAAGCCGAGCTTGCTGCGCTGAAGGACGATGGCGGTCGCCACCGTCAGCACCGCAAGCGCCAGCATGGCGTAGAAGAAGAACTGCGCCTGCGCCGTGACCGACAGCTTCAGGAGGGGAAGGTTCATCCCCTTGCCGCCGCCGGTGAAGTCCGGCAGCGTGTTGACGATCTCGCGCAGCATCTCGGCGACGATCAGGCTGGCGATCGCGAAATAGTGGCCGCGCAGGTGCAGAATCGCGCCACCGAGAAATGCGGCGAAGAGCAGCGCCGCGACCCCGGCGCAGGCCCAGGCCGGCACCATCGGTACACCGTGGTTTTGCAGGATGGCCGACGCATAGGCGCCGAGACCGAAGAACGCCGCGGTGGCGAACGACGGATACCCGGCGAGCCCGCCAATGAAGTTCCAGGATTGCGCCATAACAGAGTACATGAAGACCGTGGTGGCCAGGCGCAGCGCGTAGTTGTTGCCGACGAGCGGCAACGCCGCGAGCAGGGGGGCGATGACGGCGAGGGTGAGCCAGCTCCTCATTCGTAGCCCCGCCGGCCCATGAGCCCGCTCGGGCGAACAAACAGAAGAACGAGCAGAAGCGCGAACGATACCGTGACCGCCCGTTCCGGGCCGAGCCAATAGGAGGTGAAGCTCTCGATCACGCCGAGCAGGAGCCCGCCGGCCAGCGCCCCGGGGACGCTGCCGAGGCCGCCAAGCACGCACACCACGAAGGCCTTGCCAAGGAACACGGGGCCGTTCAGCGGTGATATCGGAAAGATGATGCGCTTGACGTCGACGCCCATCAGCGCCGCGGCCTCCCGGTCCATCCGTACCGCAATGATGGCGCGGCCGATGCTGCTGTCGCGCAACAGCCGGTAGAGCAGAATCGTGAGCAGGATCGCGAGCGCCATGGCGGCGACCCGATCGCCCGGCAGGAACACCGGGCCGATCTCGAGCGAGCCGAGCGGATGCGCGAGCGAAATGCCTCGGTAATCGGCGGTGAACGCCACCAGCATCGCGTTGTTGAGGATTAGATCGAGGCCGAAGGTCAGCGTCAGGGTGATCAACACCGGGGCGGTGACGACGCGGTTGATGATGCCGGCTTGCACCAGGTAGCCCAGCGCATAGAGCACGCCGCCGGCGATGACAATGGAGATGAACGGATGGATGCCCAGATGAACGTAGGCGAAATAGGCAACGTAGGAGCCTAACACGATGAACGAGCCGTGCAGGATATTGATCACGTTGAGCACGCCCCAGACCAGCGAGAAACCCACGGCGATGCACGCGTATAGCCCGCCGAGCACGAGGCCATTCGCTGCGATCTGCAGATAGATCATGCTGCACAGGTCCGGCTGAATAGACCTGCGCCACGATGTTAGCGCGCGAAGCTTCTGTTACTTGGGCATGAATTTGAGATCGCCCGCCTTGAGGGCGTCCGGCCAGAGCAAGACGGGCTTGCCGTCGACTAATTGAAATATCGGTGGTTGCAAGGTCTGGATCTGACCGCCGGATGAGAATTTGACGCGACCGTAGAAGGTCTCGACATCGAGTGCCGCCAGCGCGTCGCGCACCTTCACCGGATCGATAGTGCCGGCCGCCTCGATCGCCAATTGCAGCACGGCGCCATCGGCGGTCGCGGAGGCGTCGATGTAGTCGGCCTCGCCGCCGTACTTCTTCTCCCAGGCGGCATTGAAGGCTTCGGTCGAGCCGAACACATCCTTGCCCTTGTAGCGCACGGCCGGATGCCACCACGACATGCTGGTGACGTTCTCGGCAAGCGGGCCGACGGTCTTGGCGAACTCTGCATAGGCCGGGCCGGCGATCAGGGTGATGATCGGCGCCCTGAGCCCGAGATCGGCCATCTGTTTGCGGATCAGGATCAGGTCGTTGATGTAGCCCGAAGCGTAGAACCAATCGGGACGCGCGGCGCGCATCTGCGTGATCGCGGCGGAATGGTCCATGGTGCCAATGGCGTAGCGCTCGGAGGCGACCACTTCCATGCCCTCAGCCTTCACGGCCTTTTCGAACTCCTGCGCGACCGCCAGCGGGAACAGGTCGTTGCGGGCGAGCACGGCGACGCGCTTGATGTCCTTGTTCTTCGCTGCGACCAGCTTGGCGATCGGCACGGAGACGGTCTCGTTGCCGGTCAGCGTCGAGAAGATGTACTTGAAGCCCTGGTTGAAGATCTCGGCCGAAGAGGCGGACGCTGCCAGCATCGGAATTTGGTATTTCTCCGAGATCGCGCTCGCCGCCTTGGTGGCACCCGAGCCGAATGGTGCGAACAGGAAGTTGACCTTGTCCTCGGTGATCAACCGCTCGGCGGCCTGCACCGCGCGCGGCGTGTTCGAGGCGTAGTCGGTATAGACGATCTCGACCGTGTAGGTCTTGCCATCGGCCTTGATGCCGCCCTTAGCATTGGCGGTCTCGGCCCAGAGATCATAGCCGCGCTTCTGCTTCAGCCCCTCGGGCGCGAGCGGACCGGTCAATGGCAGGGGCGCGCCGATCTTGATGACGTCCTGGGCAGCGGCGGGGGAGCCGAACGCGGTGGCGACGACCGTGCCCACCGCGAGGCCGCGCAGAAGAAAGCTTGTGAGCATCTCAAGTCCTCAACAAAACAAGGTCAAGCTGGCGCAATGCCGTCTGCGCCACGCTCCGAGGGAAATACCTAACCGCAGTTTTGCTGCAATGTCGAGAATCCACGGATGCTGGAAATTGACGCGGCGTGGCCCACCAGCCAGCCCAAGGCGGCGGCCGACACGGTTGGGCGGTTAGCTTGAGATTACGACGATGGGCCTCGACATTGCGAAGTCAGTCTTTCAGGTTCATGGCACGACGATCTGATCGCAATGAAGCTTGCTAGTGAGGGCGCGAATGGCGGGCAATTCCCAACGGCTTCTGATCCGAGGCGGACAGGTTTACGATCACGACGGCGACGCTCATAAGCCACCGCTCGCCGACATTCTCATCGAAGGCGGTAACATCCTCGCCGTCGGCCGCGACCTCCCAAGCGAAGGCGTGCAGGCAATCCTCGACGCCCGCGACCGACTGATCGTGCCAGGCCTGATCAACGCGCACTATCATTCGCACGACACCCTGTGCCGCGGCATGTTCGAGGAGCTGCCGCTGGAAATGTGGCTGCTCTACACGCTGCCGATGGGGGCCAATCGCAGCAAGGAGGAGCTGCGCGCGCGTACCCTGGTGGGCGCCGTCGAGTCGCTCCGCTGCGGCATCACCACGGTGCAGGACATGCTGGGCCTCGTCCCGCTGGACGACGCCGGCACCGACGTGGTGATCCAGGCCTATCGCGATGTCGGCATTCGCGTGGTGTTCTCGCCAATGGTCTGGGATATCCCACCGATTGCGATGGTCCGCAATGGGGACGATCTGCCGGCCGATGTCCGGGATATGCTGGGGACGGTGGGGCGCCCCGTGCGCGACCAGCTCGACTATCTCGAGCAGCAGTTCAACAGGCACCCCGCGGCTGGCACACTGCATTGGGCGGTGGCGCCTTTTGCGCCGCAACGCTGTACGCCGAAGATGCTGCAGGGCTGCGCAGAGCTCGCCGAAAAGCGCGATCTTGCCGTCTACACTCACGTCTATGAGACCCGCGGCCAGGTGCTGATCGCGCGCGAGCAGTTTGCCGACCACGATGGTTCATTGATCAGCTACCTGGAACACAACGGGCTGCTCGGCCCGCGGCTGAACATCGTCCATAGCGTCTGGATCACCCGGCGCGAGATGGATTCGCATTGCGGCAGCCGACGCCGGCATCGTGCTCAACCACCTCAGCAACATGAAGTTGAAAAGCGGTATCGCGCCGGTCTGTGACCTGCGCGAGGCAGGGGTGCGGCTGGGCCTCGGTTGCGACAATTGCAGCGGCAGCGACGTGCAGAGCGTCTTCCAGGCCATGAAGCTGTTCTGCCTGTTCGCGGCCGTGAGCGAGCCGGAGCCCGGCCCGGCGCTGGCGCACGAGGTGCTGCGCCACGCCACGCTCGGTAATGCGCGCACCGCCGGTCTCGCCGGATGCCTGGGCGCAATCAAGCAGGGATATAAGGCGGATTTGATCCTGATCGATCTGAAGGATCCCGCCTATTTGCCGTATAACAGCGCCGCGCGGCAGCTCGTCTACACCGAAACGGGGCGCGGCGTGGACATGGTGCTGGTCGATGGCAAGATCGTGGTCCAGGACCGCAAGGTCACCACGATCGACGAGGACGCCCTTCGCGCGGAAGTCGCGGACCTGATGAAGTTTTTCATTCCGGAATATGAGGCGGTGGTCAAATCGCGCAAGCGCGCCATCCCCTACATGGCGCAGGCGCACCGGCAGATGTGGAAGTCAGACGTCGGCATGAACCGCTTCGTCGCCCGAACGCGGGACCGGTGAGCTTCACGACAGGCAAGCGGATCGTCTAGAAGTTGCAGAATCCGGCTATTGACCGCGATTTTCGTGTCCGATCAACGCGCGGATTCAATAGCTTACAGTGAAATTCCCTATGCAACTGAACAGGGAATTTCGCAACAGGTATCAGGGAAATTGTTCAAGGAACAAGGAATTGCACCTACTACGGATCGTCGGGTACCTAAGCCTGCCACCGCGGTGGACAGGGTTTTCGGAGGTCGCAACGGTCCGCTCGCGCAGGCGGAGGAACGCAATGGAAATGCGGGTGTTCGGGCGCACCGGCATGCAGCTGTCGGTGCTAGGATTCGGCTGTGGCGCTGTCGGCGGGCTGATGGTCCGCGGCGATCCGCTCGACCAGGAGCGTGCGATCGGGCGGGCGATAGCCACCGGCGTGAACTACTTCGACACCGCGGTACAGTACGGCAATGGCGAATCTGAAAGGAATCTCGGCCGCGTCCTGCAGAAACTCAAACCAGCCAAGGTTGCCGTCGGCACCAAGGTCCGGCTACCGAGCGGTGACTTCAGACGCATTGCTGACGCCGTGGCGAAGTCGCTCGAAGGTAGTCTGGCGCGACTACGCCTCGACCGGATCGACATCTTCCACCTGCACAATGCGATAACTAAGACCGGCGGCGGGGAAGCGCTCAGCGTCTCGCAGGTGCTTGGTGAGGTGGTGCCGACGTTCGAGCGGCTGCGCCAGCGGGGCAAGATCCGCTTCCTTGGGTTCACCGCGGTCGGCGACACAGCGGCGCTGCATCAGGTGATCGACGCGCGCGTCTTCGACAGCGCTCAGGTGGTCTACAACATGCTCAACCCATCGGCGGCCAGCGCGCTGCCGACGAACTATCCAGCACAGGATTATGGACGGCTGTTCGATCATACCCAGGCGGCAGGCGTCGGCGTCGTCGGCATCCGCGTGCTCGCCGGCGGCGCGCTGTCAGGATCGGCTGAACGGCATCCGATTGCGAGCCCGCCGCCGGAACCAATCGGCTCGGCTATGACCTA
>VAZM01000080.1:9932-11221 GCA_005883135.1 Alphaproteobacteria bacterium | reverse complement strand
TGGTTAAGGAGGGGTTTGCCGCGAGTCTGACCGAAGCCGCCACACGGTTTGCGCTCTCATATCCGGGGATGGGCACCGTCCTGGTTGGTATGGCAACGGCGCAGCAATTCGAGGATGCGCTCACCGCGGTCGAAAAAGGCCCGCTGCCGTCCCCCGCGCTCGACCAGCTGTCAGCGCTGCAGCAAGCATTCGTCGGCGAACTGCGTTGATCGCCGAGCCTTTCCGACCGCGGACCAGCTATTAGATCTGCAGCTGGGGTTTCCGTCGCATGCGTAATGCCATGATAATTTTCGTACCGTGTCGTCGCATGGGTTGCTGGCAACCAAACCTGCCGAGGGACACCGTTTATCAGGAAAAACGGCGTCTCGGGGCGCAGTCGGGACCTGATTTCTCGCACATTCGGACTGACCCCGGCGGAGGCCCGACTCGCCGCCGTTATTGCCGGCGGAATGTCGCTCGAACACGCGGCCGAGAGCCCTTGGTGTCGCCCGCGAGACCTCACGCACTCAACTCAAAGCGATTTTCGCCAAAACCGGCACGATCGGCAGGCGGAGATCGTCAGGCTTTTGTCGCAGTTGTTGTAGATCACGAACCGCTCGGAACCAGCCGTTCTCCTACCTGCAATCTCAGGGATAGAGCAAGTGCGCCGGATTGTGGTGGAGCAACACCTTGATCTCGTCCTCGGTGAACTCCTCTTCAAGTAACAATTGGCAGGTGATGCGAAGGGCTTCGACCATCGGAGGATTATGTAGCTGCCCGCAATCACTGGAGATGACCGCGCGCGCCACCCCGACATTGCGGATCGCCCCAGCGAAGTCGGCAACCGACACGCGCCACCAACGCGGCAACAGCTCTCCGGCGGTGAAGTTGATCCATACGCCCTGATCGGCAAGCTCTATCTGCTGAGCTAGGCTGAGATGCGAGAAAAACGGGTGGTCGCAGACAATCCGTTTGACTCCCTGTCCCTTCGCTGCGGGCACGATGGCGACCATTTCCTTGAAGGAGATGTGGCCGAGATTGAGGATGACATCTGCCTCCGCCACCATCCGGAACACCTCGTGTAGCTCCGGCACCAAACCGCCGTCGGAGTCGAGCAGGAACAGCCGCGGCCTGTTGCGGGCATAGTCTGAAATGCCCCCTTTGATGGTGAGACCTCTGCCGTGCTCCCCGACAGAACCGGTCACCTTGGCATGATTGGTCGAGTCGATAGTTGGCAGCCAAATCTGCCGTGCCTCGTATTTGAGCACGGCTTCGACCGCGCTTGGATTGACGCCCCCGACCTCCAGGTT
>VAZM01000080.1:0-9876 GCA_005883135.1 Alphaproteobacteria bacterium | reverse complement strand
GGAAGTTATGCGTCTTGAGGCAGCCGGCACGCATCCCCGCCGCTTTGGCGTCCTGCGCTAGCTCGATCGGATCCTGGATTCGCGGGTACAGATCGGGGCCATGATGGATGTGGATGTCTACCGCGCCCTGCAAGAGCTCAAGGTCGCGGCGGGCCGAAAGCTCAGGCATCCGAACCTCACTTGGCGGGGTTGAAGCGGCCGCCGCCTCAATCAAAGACGGCGGTGGCCTCGATTTCGATCAGCATATCCGGATGCATCAAGCCAGCAACGCCGACGGCTGTGACGCAGGGTGAACGACCCGTCCTGGAGTGCTTCTGGATAAACTCGGTGCGAGCGGGAAGCGCTTCCCTCCACCATTTCTCGCGATCCACGAAATAGAACAGCAGGTAGACGACATCGTCCCACGTCGCGCCGGCCGCCTCGATCGTTTGCCGGACGTAGTCCATTGCCTGCAGCGTCTGGGTTCGCATGTCGCCTTTGCCGATGATGCCGTTAGGGCCGATCGCCGGCCATCCGGACATCCGGAGAGTCTTGCCGCCTTCGGTGACGACTCCATGCGCGATGCTGATCGGCCTGTATTCCGGAATGACGGGCGTCAGCGTGGCCATATACGCCTCCCGCAATCCGGGAAGCTCGATGAAGCGTTTCGTCATCGGGAGGCTCCGTTTGTATGCACAATTAGGCGTTTGGCTGATAATCCCTGTCAAGCGGTACACCGGCTCGGTCAATCGCTGAATGCACGCGCGCCGAGCACGCACGCACCTTATCAGCCGGAACTCAACAACACCGCATCGATCTGCACACGGGCACCGGGCATCGATAGACCGGACGGTTGAAGCAGCGTCAGCGCCGGCGGATCGTGCGGGAAGAAACATTGCGCGATCGCTTCGACAACGGCAAAATCGTTCATGTCCTCGAGATAAATTGTTGTTTTCAGGAAACCGTCGCGGCCGACGCCCAAGCGGCCGGCGATACGGAACAAACGATCGTAAATGAGCCAGGCTTGCGCGGCTGTGCGCGCAGCAGTCGCGCTACGGCGGGATTGGAAGTGCCGCAAGACTACATCCTCGACGGTGCGGTGTCCGCTGTCGGGCAAATCGCGATAGTCGTCCAAGACATCCCCGGTTTGCGCTCGATAGGCCGTCAACGTGGAGGTGAAGACGAATGGCCCGACGCGCGTCGCGAGAGCGTGGCGTCCTTGTGGGACGATGGGGTCGGACGGATCGTCAAGCCTAGCAACCGTTTCCTTGTCCCACGATCCCCGGGGGTCCGCCGCAATGCCCTCGATCTCGACGTGAAAGAAGCGCGTGGCGAGGCTTTCAACTCCATAGAGCGAGAGTGCAGGATTCGCTGCCGGAGCCAACTCCGCCGCCACCTGCTCTATGACATCGGTGCCGCGAACGTCGCGTAGGTAGATGTTGAGCTTCACGAGATCCTCCAGGCGCGCACCCTGCTCGTGAAGGAAGCGGCGAAAGAGGTCATAGACGAAGGCAGTCTGGGCCCGCAGCGGAGCGTGGAATGCTCGCGCGGACGCACTGAGCAGCGGCTCGGTGACGTGAATGTCGGGCGGCAGGTCGCGCAGAACGTGGATGATCCTGCCCCGCTCCGGGACGGCGGCGACCACGCCGGCGAAGAACATCAGCGAGCCGACTTTGCTGCCGAATTGATAGTTCGAGAGCGCGGCTTGTTCGAGCTGGCCCGACTGCAGCGTTTCGAGCTTGCAATCATCCGCCGCGACAAAGCCGATCGGATCGAAATAGACGACCGCGTCGGCCAGCGGCAGCCCTGCAACCTGCGATGTGGTGACCGGTGGTGCCAGTCCGCCGGCGAATAGGCGGGAGCGCGTGCGCGCCAGCAGAGGAAAATTGCGCATGTCGCGCAGGTACACGCTGTGGAACACGATGTCCTGCAGGGTCGAACCCTGCTCGCGCAAAAGCGTCGCGATGCGATCGTAGATGGTCTTGGTCTGAGTGACGAAAGCCTCCTCCCAGGTATTCGGGGCAAGAAGCCCGAGCGCCGGATAAGGAGGTTCGCCTCCGAGTTCTTCATAGCTCTGGAAAGGCCGGCCGCTTTTTTCGGAAAGGCCCATCTGCCCAGACATGAAGAGGAAGGGACCGGCTCGCGTCGCCATCGCGTGCGAGGGAACAGGATTGGCCATGCCAGACACGCTGACGGTGCGCTTCTTCATGAAGTCCCCGGCGCGAGAACGCGCTTGTCTCGTGGAAGATATGGGATGCTGATAATATTTTGCAGTACCAAGGCGAGAAGACGAATGGAAGCCAACTCCTCGAGTCCTACACCCGCAAGGACGATGTCTGCGGCGATCGGGCCTGGGCCGGCCGGCGATCCGAGGTGGCGCGAACGAGCGTTGAACATTCTGCTGCCATTCATCGCTGTGATCGCTTTCCTCGTCTTGTGGTCGGCGGGAGTGCGCGTGTTCGAAATCCCCGATTATCTGCTACCCACGCCTGAGGATGTGATCAGGCGCGTCGCGCGTGACTGGTATGTGCTCGCCAGGAATGCATCCTACACGATGCAATCCGTGCTGAGTGGCTTCGCGGCAGCCGTACTCGTCGGCGTGCCGCTCGCGTTCGCCGTGGTGTTGAGCCGCAGCGTCGAGCGGGTCACAATGCCGTTCCTGGTGATGTCGCAGACGATTCCGAAGGTCGCGATCGCTCCGATCCTGGTCGTTTGGCTTGGCTTTGGCATTCTGCCGAAAATCGCGATCGTATTCCTGATCGCCTTCTTTCCCATCGTCGTGTCGACCGTCGTCGGGCTGAAAAGCGTCGAGAGCGATATGGTCGACCTCGTGCGTTCGATGGGCGCCCGGACCTTGAAGATCATGCTCAGAGTGCGCGGACCGACGGCGCTTCCGCAGATGTTCGCAGGATTTAAGATCGCCATATGTTTGTCGGTTGTCGGGGCGGTCGTTGGTGAGTTCGTCGGATCGGACAAGGGGCTCGGTTACCTGCTGCTGACCGCCACTGGGACGCTCGACGGCACGTTGGTGTGGTCCGCGCTGTTCATCCTGATCGCTATTGGCATCGTACTGTTCGCGATCGTGTCGAAGCTCGAACGCTTGGCGATTCCTTGGCATGTTTCGATCCGCGCCGAGGAGACCGCCGTGTATCAATCGTGAGGCCAAAGGAACAGGCGGCATGTCGACTTTACGACGACGATTTTGGGCAGGTGTTTTCGCGCTCCTGAGCGCCTCGCTACTCCCGATTCCGCTCTCATCGGCGGCAGACTTGGTGAGCCTACGGCTGGATTGGACGCTCTCCGGCTACCATCTGCCTTTCTATTGGGCGAAGCACAAAGGCTATTACGCGACAGAAAACCTGAACGTTGAAATCAAGGAAGGGGCTGGTTCGGGCAAGACGGTGAGCCTGATCGCCGGCCAACAAGACGATATTGGGCTTGCCGACTACATGCTGATGGCTGCGGGGGTGGCCAAAGGCATGAAGCTCAAGGGCGTCTATGCGGTCGTGCAGAACGGGGCATGGGCCGTGATCTCGCTGGCCGATAATCCGATCACGAAGCCACAGGATCTGATCGGCAAGTCAGTGGCGGTGACGGCGGACCACAAGGCCCTGCTCGACCTGCTGCTCGCCGTCAACAAGATCCCGCCGGAGAACACGGTCTTCGTCAATGGCCAGGTTGATTCATTCGTCAGCGTGGTAGTCGGGTCGCCGCTCGACCTGATGGTCCGCGCCCGTCAAGGCAAAGGCAAACCGTTGCACTTCATGCAGTTCGAGGATTTCGGCGTCACTCCCCTCGGGCAGGGCATTGTCGTCCACGAGCAAACGATTGCGCAGAAGCCCGACCTTGTGGCTCGTTTCGTACGGGCGACGGCGCGCGGATTGAACGATGTCGTCAAACCGGAGAACCTCGAGGAAGGTGTCGACGTCGCCATGCGCCTGGCAGGAACCGCCGAGGACCGCCGGGAATCGGTGAAGCTGCAATGGCAGGAGACCGTTCCGAGGCTGCAGACGAAGAACAGCATGGGCAAACCTTATGGCTGGATGAGCGAGGCGGATTGGCAGGAATCCTCCGAGATTCTCTTGAACACGGGCGCGATCGAAAAGCCCTTCCCCGCCGCGAACTTTTACAGCAATGCGTTCGTGCCGCAGCGCTGATGACGATGGGAATGATGGACCGCGAGGTCATCGGAATCGACAACGTCAGCCTCACCTACCGTGCCAGGAACTCAGCAGTGCATGCCCTCGACCGAGTATCGTTGCGGGCTTCCGAGGGCGAGTTTGTCGCCGTAGTTGGTCCGAGCGGCTGCGGAAAAAGCACGCTCATCAAGCTGTTGGCGGGACTAATTTTACCGTCCGGCGGCGTCATCCGCGTGAATAGGCAGCCGGTTCGCGGACCCACCGCCTCGATTGGAATCGTGTTCCAGAATCCGCTGCTGATGGCGTGGCGCACTGCCTTGCGGAACGTTCTCCTTCAGATCGAGATCCGCGATTTGCCTGTCGAGAATTATCGGGCAACCGCGCAGGAGTTGATCGAGCTCGTCGGGCTCGAGGGCTTTGAAAATGCATATCCGCATCAGCTTTCGGGCGGCATGCAGCAACGCGTCGGTCTCTGCCGTGCGCTGATTCACGACCCGGACCTGCTGCTGATGGACGAGCCCTTCGGCGCCCTGGATGCGCTGACGCGCGAGCAGATGAACGCCGAACTGCAGCGCATCTGGATGGAGCGTCGCAAGACCGTCCTGTTCATCACTCACAGCATTTCCGAGGCCGTCTATCTTGCCGACCGCGTTCTGGTGATGTCGTCCCGGCCCGGTCGTATTGTCGGCGAGATCAATGTGGACTTGCCGCGGCCACGCACCGTCGAGGCAACTGAAACGATGGCGTTTGCGCAATTCACTCGCCGGGTGCGTGAACACCTCAACAGTGGAGGAGCCATCGAGTAGCACGGTGGGATCCCCCACTGTCCTTCAATTTTGCAGGTTCTTTCCTATTGTCCTCAGTGCGGCGTAGGCATTGCCGCGACATACCTTTTCGCGTGCCGCATCGGACAGGCTCGCGATCGCCGGGACTGCGCGTTTGCCTTCGGGATCTCCGATATCGAACGGGTAATCGCTCCCGAACATGACACGGTCTTCACCCATGGTCTCGACCACGAAACGATTGCTTTCGGCGCTGAGTGCGCATGTATCGTAATAGAGCCGATCTAGATAGGCACTCGGGGGGCGGCTGATGTTCTTGCGGTAGTACGGGTTCGCCTCCCATCCCTCCGCGTTGTAGGCCGAATCGAGCCGACCGCGCAGAAAAACGAGATTTCCACCTCCGTGCGAAAGAATGATCTTGAGTCCGGGATGCCGCTCCAGCACGCCTTCAAAGATCAACCGTGTGACGGCAAGCGTCGTTTCGAAGGGCCATCCCACCAGGACATGCACGCCATGGAGGCCGAACCGCTCGGAACCTACCGCGGAGGTCGGGTGCAGGAAAATCAACAACCCTAGCTCCTCGATCAGCGACCACATCGGCTCGAAGATAGGGTCGTCGAGCGGCCGCCCACCCGCAGTGCTCGGCAACATTCCGGCTCGAAAAGGATAGAGGTCCATCGCCCGTCGAATCTCGTCCACGGCACGCTCAGGCTCGCCGAGTGCGAACACGACCATCGGCTCCATCAAGCCTTGCGCTTGCGCGGCAATGTCGAGCTCTTGTGCGTGCAGCGCTTCGACCCATTCGCGGCTGGCCGCCCCGCCGGCCCAGGAAAAAAAGCCAGGCGGTGGCGCAAACAATTGCAACTCGACCTCGCGTCGCTTGAGACTCGCCAATCGGCGCGGCAAGTCGTGTAGGTTGACATCGAGCGACGAAGGACGGTCCCAGCCTCCGCCGCGCATGAAATAGGTACCGTTATCGCCACGCTCGGCAGAAATGCCCGCAATCGGCCGTCGCTGGAGGTCAGCCAGGAACCGCTCGCTTAGGGCATGCGCGTGAACGTCGACAATCATTCATCTCTCCGCTGAAACCCGCCGGGAAGAAGGTGTATTAGACGCGCCGCAGGAGTAACAAGGCGGCAGCATTGGCAGCGCATTAGCTCGGAAAAGACTATCATCGAACGGCGAGACATCTTTCCTCTGCAATCGAGCGTCCTGAGCAAGGAGGTTACATGCCCGACATCAAGATCTTCAATCCCGCGGAACTTAGCAAGCCGCGCTCGCCATATATGCAAGTCGCGCGGGTCAAGACATCCGAGTTTGCGTTCATCGCCGGGCAGGTGTCTGTCGACGCGTCCGGACGCCTTATCGGGGCTGGTGACTTCGATGCGCAATGTGCGCAGGTCTTCGCCAATATTCACGCGGCGTTATGTTCGGTCGGAGCAGAATGGAGGAACGTCGTAGAATTCACGTCCTACCTAGTTCGTTCTCAAGACGTGCCTGCCTTCGTCGCTTATCGTCATAGAGAATTCCCGACCATGTTCTCCGGCGGCGGCTTTCCACCGAATACTTTGTTGGTGATCGAGCGCCTCGCGCACGAATCCTACTTGCTGGAAATCCAGACCGTCGCCGCGCTCTAAGGTCCGATTGCGCACCCCCGTGTGGCCGCGCGTTTATCGGCGTGCGTCTCTGCGGCAACTCAGTCCGCCGCGTCGATCTTGGTGAGGACGGCTGATGAGTAAACGTCGTCGAGTGCAACCGCCTGCTTGACCTCATGATACTTCGTGATGAGGTCGAGCGTATGCTGCATCTTCTCGCGATCGATATAGCCGAGGCCGTTCGCACGGGTCCGGTCGGTGAGCACGTGCTCGGTCGAGACGCTCCACTGAGCGAAGGAGAGGTCGCGGTTACTCTCCGGGAACCGCTTGATAAACATGTCCGCGGCCGCTTGCGGATTCTTGAAGGCGAAGGCGTAGCCGCGCAACGTGGCGGCGAGGAAACGCCTCACCATCTCGGGCCGCTTCGCCAGCATCTCGTCGCTGACGATAAATCCGATCGAGTAGTAGTCCACTCCGAAATCGCTGAAAAGGAAGCGGTCGACTGCGACCCCCGCCTTGCTTGCGGCAGCCAAAATGCCTGATTCCTCGGTCCTGAACGCGACGATGGCATCGACCTTCTTGGAAACGAAAGTCGGGAATTTGGCGGGCGGTGCCAGGTTCACGATCTCGACCTTCTTATGGTCGAATCCGGCATTTGCGGCAAACACCGGCATGAGGTTGAGGGTGGTTTCGCCGATGGTGGCGCCGAGCGAGCGGCCGGGGAGATCCTTGGGTGTGCTGATGCCGGTGTCCTTGAGGTAGAAGATGGCGTCAGCCGACCGGTCGAGAAGGGTGGCCACCTGCTTGACTGCGAGGCCATTGCCGCGGCCGACGATGACCGAGGCCATGTCGGCCATACCGATATCGGCCGCCCCGGTTGCGGTGCGCTTCACCGTATCGCCCGACCCGTAGCCACGCTGGATATCGATCTCGAGGCCGGCTTCCCGATAGTAACCCTGCGCCTCGGCAGCGAAAATCCCGTAGTGCAACCCATAGGGGACCCAGTTCAGCGAGAAAATGACTCTCTCGTTTGCCTGACTGGTGCTGATGCCGAGCATGAGCAGAGCTGCGGTCACCGCAGTCAATAGTTTGCATTGCATGTTCACCTCCGGTTCCGACACCCACATGCGGCGAGAGCCGATGTTACACGTATTCCAACCCGATCCGCCGGCCGATGTGGTCGACGATTTTCATGAAGTCGGTCGTCACCCGCATCTCCGGAGTTCTCGGCCGGGGCAGCGGTACGGGAACGATCTCGAGCACATTGGCCGGCCGCGGTCCCAATACCACGACGCGGTCGGACAGGAACACTGCTTCCGGAATGCTGTGCGTGATCAGAAGACTGGTTTTGCGCCGCTCGCTCCAGATGCGCAGAAGCTCGATATTGAGCTGATTGCGTGTCATCATATCCAGCGCACTGAATGGCTCATCCAACAGCAGGATTGAGGGGTCGTGGACGAGGGCGCGGGCTATCGCCACGCGCTGCTGCATCCCCCCGGACAGTTCGTTCGGATACTTAGTTGCAAAATCCGCGAGCCCCACAAGCTTCATCAGTTCGGCGGCACGATGACGACTGCGGACAGGATCAAGGCCGAGGATCTCCGCTGGGAGCATCACGTTGCCAATCGCCGTGCGCCATCGCATGAGCGCGGGCACCTGAAACACAATCCCGATCTTGCGCTGGGATCCTGTTACCCGGATGCCTTCGATCTGGACCTGCCCGTCCGAAGGCGGAACCAGACCGGCGATGATCTTGAGCACGGTTGTCTTGCCGCAGCCGCTCGGGCCGAGAACGGATACAAACTCTTGCGCGGCGACGCTGAAGCTGACGCCATCGAGGGTAACGATTGCTCCGTCGCGGGTCGAGTACGTCTTGCGCAGCCCGGCAACATCGATCATCGGCGTAGCGGGCGTGGACGGCGCCATTACGCCCGCTCCGCTTCGAGGTAGTGATTAACCGAGGCGCTCCACGGGATGAGCAGCCGCTCGGCAAGTTCGATCAACGCATAAAGAACGATGCCGACGACAGAGAGGATAAGCAGCGCGGCAAATGCGAGCGGCGTATCCAGATCTTGATTGGCGATGAGGATCAAGTAGCCCAACCCGCGGTTGCCGCCGACGAACTCGCCGATGACTGCTCCGATCACGGCCAGCGTGATCGCAATCTTCATGCCGCTGAACAGCTCCGGTAACGCCGTCGGCATGCGAAACTTCCAAAATATCTGCCAGCGCGTCGCCTCTAGAGAGTGCCCGAGGTCGAGAAGCTCGCGCTCCACGGCAGCGAGCCCGGACGCGACGTTCACAACAATCGGAAAGAACGCCACCAGAAAGGCGATGAGGATCTTGGGCAAGAGGCCATAGCCGAACCAGATCAGAAGAATGGGTGCGATCGCCACTTTGGGAACGAGCTGGGCGATCAGCAACAACGGCATGATGATATCCCGCACCGGTGGGACGACGACGATCAGGGCAGCCGCGATTACGCCGGCCGCCACCGCAAGCGCGAAGCCGCCGACCGTTTCGTACAGCGTGACCCAGGTGTGCCCAAGATAGAGATCGCGCTTTTCGTGGAGCTTCGCGGCGATGGCACTGGGCGCAGGCACCAGGTACGACGGAACTTGGAATGCCCGGCACGCGATTTCCCATGCGACGACGAGCACGATGAGCGTCAGGCCGACTTTCAAAACCCGGACGAGCTGCGGCGCGATCATCTGTCACATCAAGTCGCCGGGCCCGGGCGTCGTCGCAGTCTCGGCGCACCGGTGGAGACGAAGGCATGCAAGGGCGTGCCTTCCTTGCTCTGGAAGGCTCTTGAACAATCGTATCCGAGCACGAATGCAAATTATATGTTTGTTTTCCTGACTGGGACTGTCAAGCACGGCGGGGTTGATCAGAAAAGCCGCGTTCAGATCAAGCAACTCTTACGTTCCGGACGCAATGAGATTGAAGATTTGGGTGGTCCCTGGCAGTTCCCAGCACAAGGTGAGTTCGGCCGCTCAAACGTATATTCAAGCATGGAATGATTGGTAATGGGAACATCGGGGTACACCGCTTTTATCTCACCCGCGAACCGGTCTCATGCCACTTCGAACCAAGTCTCTGAGATCAGAACACGGAAATTGAAGATCCGCGACCAGAGACTGTTGCGCAAAATTCGACGAACGCCACCGTAAACCGAGAAAAATGTGCCACGGAGACCCACCACCGTCCACGTAAGCCGCGGGAATGTCGCGCAAAGTCACGCGACCGGGACATGACTCCTAGAGACCCGACTGACTGGCTGGGCATGTGAGATGGGGTATCGGGGCTGGCCGCTGCGGTTAGCGTGCCGTTAGGTGGCTGCGCTTCAGACTGATGGTGGAACGAGGTCCGCACGAGGCG
>VAZM01000573.1 GCA_005883135.1 Alphaproteobacteria bacterium | reverse complement strand
TTCAAATTTTGGCACCACCGACATTCGCGGCGTCACAATCACTCTGACCGTGAACGCCAACGCGTCACATCTTTCTCCGGGCGCATATGGACCTGCCGTCGCGTTCACGAACGTATCAAACGGTAAGGGCAGCACGACCAGGCCCGCAAAACTGATCGTCCAAGCGCCTTCGCCTACCGTCCAAGCGCCTTCGCCTCCTCGCGCCACAACTCAAATCGCACCCAACCGTGGTGCAGGCTTATTGTTAGACGACCGCGGAGGATACCTGCTGACGACCGAGCCGGCCGTTTGCTGGCGCAGTAGGTTAGCGCGTCACGAACGCGGGTTGTGTTAGTGCCTTGTGTCGTTTTGCATGGTTCGCAAACACACTACCCACGGCCATAGACGTCGTTCAGTCGCCGCACGATATCGTCCTCGCCGAGGTAGCTTCCCACCTGCACCTCGATCAATTCGAGCGGAATCTTGCCGGGATTGGTAAGCCGATGAACGCTCCCAATTGGGATATAGCTCGACTCGTTTTCGTGCACGTTACGCACGTCATTGCCGATCGTGACCTCAGCAGTCCCCTTGACGACCACCCAATGTTCCGAGCGGTGAAAGTGCTTCTGCAGCGAAAGCGTGCTGCCGGGCTTCACGACGATGCGCTTCACACGATAGCGGGCGGCAATATCTACATCCTGGTAATAGCCCCAGGGGCGGTAAATGCGGCGGTGCTCGACTGCGGCGCGATAATTGTGCCCCTTGAGCTGCTCGACTAGTGTCTTCACCTGCTCAGCCTTGCTGCGGGCTACGACCAATACTGCATCGGTCGTCGAGACCACGATAACATCGTCGAGCCCGACGACGGTGGTAAGCACGGATTCATCCGAACGCACGAGGCTGTTGCGGCAATCCATTACGACCGCCGGTCCATCCGTGGCATTACCGAGGGCGTCGTGATCAAGTACATCCCAAACTGAGGTCCAACTGCCGACGTCGGACCAACCGAAATCGGCCGGCACCACGGCGGCCCGGTCGGTACGCTCCATGACCGCATAATCAATCGATTTCATTGGTGCGCGTGCAAAAGGCTCTGCCGCAAGCCGCAAGAAATCGAGGTCCCGCGTCAGCCCGGCGACAGCTGCTTTCGCGGCTTCCGCCATGCCCGGCTCTAATCGCTCGATCTCACTGAGCATCGTGGCGGCATGAAACAGGAAATTACCGCTGTTCCAGAGGTAACCATCGGCGACGTAAGCTGCGGCGGTGGCGGCATTTGGCTTCTCGGCGAAGGCCTCGACCGCGTGCACGGACGCACCATTGAGCCTCTCGCCGGGGCGGATATAGCCGTAGCTCGTGACCGGATGGCTGGGCTCGATACCGAAGGTGACGATCCGCCCTTCGATGGCGGCTGACGCGGCGCTGCGACAAGCGTCGCGGAATGCCTCTGGCTTGCGAATTACGTGATCGGCTGCGAGCACCAATACGAGGGCGTCGCGGTCGCGCCCGGCCGCAAGCACGGCGGCAATCGCGACCGCTGGCCCGGAATCGCGGCGCATCGGCTCAAGCACGATGTCCGCCTCGATTCCGCACTCGCGCAATTGCTCCGCCACCACGAAGCGAAAATCGGCATTTGTGATCACGATCGGACGCGCAAATAGCTCGGGTTCCGATATGCGCCCAAGCACCTGCTGGAATGTCGATGCCTGTCCGACCAAAGGTACGAACTGCTTGGGCATGCTTTCGCGCGACACCGGCCACAGCCGAGTGCCCGCGCCGCCGCACATGATCACCGGGATAATTTGTACTGGCATGGCTTTTGGCCGTAACGACAACCTCAAGCCACCCCCAGCGTGGAACGTCAAGCCACATCCCGGACGATATTTTTTGGATTTAAGGGGTTCAAACCATCGCGCGGCCCTGGCCCGCAGGCGGGCGTTTGATCAATACCATTACATCTCGTTAAAGCTCGGCCTCTGTTTGTGATAATCGTTCAAGAGGCGGCCGCTCTCGACCAGGTTCGGTTACTATGCTCAACTCGTCCATGTTGGACGTCATTGCACGCGCGCTGAAATGAAGTAATCTAGTAATTCTGCATCAGTTAAAATCCGTTCCACGACCGCTGGACTGACCTTTTTCACGTGCTGAATACACCCTGTTGGGAGATAACAATGCGCAACAGCCGCAATGCCGTACTCGGCCTTCTCGCATTAACTTCCGCATCCGTAGCAACGACGGCTCTGCCGACTTGGGCGGCAGAACTGTACGTCCGCAGCGCCTACAAGGCGGTGCCGGCCCGCCTATTTAGCTATCCCTATGGCAGCACTTATTTGAGAGTTGATTTCGCAAGACGCAGACTTGGCTATCCGTACGTCGGCCTCACCTATGGAAACTACTATGCTCCCGATTACGCCTATTCCTACGCTCCCCCTTACTGGAATTACTACGACCCGTTCTACCCGAAACTGTACGGCTACAGCAGCAGTTGCTACCGCTCTCGGCTCTGTTGACAGTGGCTTATTTTGCAACCGCATAGCGAGGTCTATGTTGGATCCGGCACTAGCTCCAAATCGGATCTAGCAAAAGATGACAGCCGGACTTAGCCGTTTGGCTGGACGGCGACTACCTCGGCTCCATAGACATTCGTGGTTTAGGTGCCGCCGGGCAGCCGAGTTCAATCAACCCCCAAATCGAATCCCAGGCAATGAGATGGAACATGTCTCGGCGGTGTCGCCAAGCTGGCCGGCAGGCGGCCAGTCGTTGATCCGGCCCTTCAAGAGCTTGGCTGAGGTGCCTCCACTCGCAACCACAGCACCTTTCCCCTGTGCCGCTGGCTGCCGAGAGCATAGCTCAGCGAGACCCAATGCAGTCGGTACCTTCGCGCTGGCTTCACACATTGAAGCGGTATGTTGGCACTGATTTTTGAGCGAGGCGGGGCCACCAAGGATGAGAAGAACCCGTGCCGCCATGCGCGAGCCTGGGAGTAGCCGCTCGAATACGAGACCCGGTCGAGAGCTGTGGTGCATTGAGACGGGCGGCCAAGTAGGCCGTCAGTGTATCCTTCTTCCCAACTGTCCAAGTCGATGATCATCGTTGCCCCCTCTCTTATGAGGGGATCATCGAACATCAACATGCGGACAAAATTCCGGCGTTCCTGTTGCGGTTC
>VAZM01000079.1 GCA_005883135.1 Alphaproteobacteria bacterium | reverse complement strand
TCCCGCCGTGCGGGAAACCCTGGGCAAGATGGCGGCGGTCGAGAGCACGATCGGCGGCCTGGTGCACGGCCAGATCAACGCCTTCGAATCTTGGCCGGAGGGTTACGTTTGCTTCAATCGGCGCTTCATGTATGCGGGGCTCGACTGGTGTACGCAGAACTACAGCCGATTCGTCGACGATCTGCGTGAGCTCTGCGGCGGCGGCGTGTTCCAAATGCCCGCCGACATCTCGGTCCTGGACGACCCACAGCTTGCGAAGCAGTTCTCGACCTATTGGCAGACGCCGCAGGCGGACGCCGTCACCCGCATGAAGCTGTTCAAGCTCGCCTGGGACATGGTCGGCTCCGAGTTTGCCGGCCGCCACCTGCAGTACGAAAAGTTCTACGCCGGCGCTGCTTTCATCATCCGCAACCATTCCTACCGCGAGACGGATTGGGCCGAGTTCAACACGCTGGTCGAGGATTTGATGGCGAGCTACGACTATCGCCCGCCGGACGCGGCACCGCGCATGACGGATGCCGCCTTGACCCGCCAGTCTTCAGCCCTCTGATAACGACGGCAGCGGTCCGCGATACGACCATGAAGCTTTTTGAATGCCAAAATTGCGGTCAGCCGCTCTACTTCGAGAATACAAAGTGCGAAAGCTGTGGCCTGCGCCTGGGCTATTTGCCGCATCAGGAAGTCGTCACCGCATTGGAAGAGGCTGACGGCGGCTGGCGCGCGCTTGCCGGCGAGGGCGAACTCTACCGGTTTTGCGCCAACGCCGAGCACGACGTCTGCAACTGGCTGGTGCCGGCCGAACAGGCCGAGATCTTTTGCACCGCCTGTCGCCATAACCGCACCATCCCCGATCTCGGCGATCTGGAAAATCTCGTGCGTTGGCGCAAAATCGAATACGCCAAGCATCGCCTGTTTTACACGCTGTTGCGCTTGCGGCTGCCGCTGACGACCAGATCGGAAGATCCCAACGGTCTCGCTTTTGATTTTCTGTCGAACCCGGCGGACGGCGCGGCGGACCAAGCGCAGGTTATCACTGGGCATGCCGGCGGCCTCATCACGCTCAACGTTGCGGAGGCCGACGCTCCCGAGCGCGAACGTCAGCGCAAGTCGATGGGGGAACCGTATCGGACGCTGCTCGGCCATTTCCGTCATGAGATCGCGCATTACTACTGGGATCGTCTGATCAAGGGCTCGCCGGTGATCGACGAATTCCGTCGGCTGTTCGGCGACGAACGCGAGGACTACGCCGCGGCCTTGCAGCGGCATTACGCCAATGGTCCGCCGGAGGACTGGACCGACCGTTTCGTCACCGCCTACGCCAGCGCGCATCCCTGGGAGGATTTCGCCGAAACGTGGGCGCACTATTTCCACGTCGTCGACACGCTTGAAACCGCCTTCGCGTTCGGGCTGCGGCTGCGGCCCAAGGTGGCCAAAGGCGCAGGCCTTGCCACGGCGATCGATTTCGATCCCTATACGGTTGAGATGGACCGGATCATCGACGCTTGGCTGCCGCTGACCTTTGCCGTCAATTCCATCAACCGCAGCATGGGGCAGCCGGATCTCTACCCATTCATCCTGCCGCCGGCCGTGATCTGGAAGCTGACCTTTATCCACGATCACACACACGCGGTGGGCACCGATGGGCCGCGCGATTCCGAGCACAACGCGATCCGTGCCATCGTCGCCGGCCTCAAGCGGGCGGTGGGCTCGCCGCAGTCGACGGCCTGATCGAACGCCGGCCGGGGCTCGCTTCTCTCCTCGAGCCCGGCCGGCGCGAAAATTGCATCGAAAATTGCGTAATATGGAAGCGGTCTTGCGGTAGCCGAGCAGAGTATGTCGATCCTCGCCAACCTCCATCATCTCACCCGCTATCGCTACGACCGGTTGGTTGCCCTCGCCCCGCAAATCATCCGGCTGCGCCCGGCCCCGCATTGCCGCACGCGGATCGAAAGCTACTCGCTCAATGTGACGCCGGTGCAGCATTTCCTGAATTGGCAGCAGGATCCGAACGGAAACTGGCTCGCACGCTTAGTGTTTCCGGAGAAGACGCGCGAATTCACCATCACCGTGGATCTCATCGCCGACATGACGGTGATCAATCCGTTCGACTTCTTCCTCGAGCCATTCGCGGAGACCTTCCCGTTTGCCTATCCCGCTGATTTCGCCGAGGAGCTTGCGCCCTATCTCGATGCCGAGCCCGCCGAGCCGCGGCTCGCGGCGTTCCTCGCCTCCATCCCGCGCGGGCGAAAGGATACGATCGACGTTCTGGTCGGCCTCAATCAGCGTCTGCATCGGGAGATCCGCTATCTCACGCGCATGGAGTCGGGCGTCCAAACGCCCGAGCAAACGCTGGCGGCGAGCGCTGGCTCGTGCCGCGACAGCGCGTGGCTGCAAGTGCAAATTCTGCGACATTTGGGTCTCGCAGCCCGCTTCGTGTCCGGTTACCTGATCCAACTGCGGCCGGATGCGCGCCCGCTCGACGGTCCGGCGGGCGCTGCCCGGGACGATGCCGATCTGCACGCCTGGGCCGAGGTCTACCTTCCCGGCGCGGGCTGGATCGGACTCGACGCGACCTCTGGACTTCTCTGCGCGGAAGGTCATCTGCCGCTCGCGGCCACGCCGCATTTCCGCGCTGCGGCCCCCATCAGCGGCTCGGTCGAGCCCTCGCAAGTCTCCTTCTCGTTCGAGATGAAGGTGGCGCGCATCGCGGAAAAGCCGCGCGTGAGCTATCCCTTGTCCGACGCGGCATGGGCGGCGCTCGACGCGCTGGGTGAAAAGGTCGACTGCGAGCTTGCGCGCGACGACGTGCGCCTCACCATGGGTGGTGAGCCGACTTTCGTTGCGATCGACGACCATGAGTCGGTGGAGTGGAACACCGCCGCCCTCGGTCCGACCAAGCGCATGCGCGCCGACGACCTGATCCGCCGGTTGCGACAGCGGTTTGCGCCCGGAGGACTGCTGCACTACGGGGCGGGCAAATGGTATCCCGGCGAGTCCGTGCCGCGGTGGGCCTTCTGCCTCTATTGGCGACGCGACGGCAAGCCGATTTGGCATGACCCGGCGCGCGTCGCGTCCGAGGGCGCCGCTGCGCGACCGCGCGCGGAGGATGCGCAGCGGTTCGCTCAGGCGCTGGCATCTCGCCTCGGACTTGATGGCGCGTACGCGCAGCCCGCATTCGAAGATCCGGCCGAGCGCATGCGCGAACAGGGCGAGCCGGCAACGCCGGTAGGCTACGTGCTGCCGGTGCAGCGTTGGGCCGCGCAAGGCAGCGAGCGTTGGGTCAGCGAGATCTGGCAGACACCGCGGGGAGGCCTGTTTCTCGTACCGGGGGAGTCGCCGATCGGCTCGCGCCTGCCGCTCAGCGCGTTGCCTGCTCTTCGTGCCCTCGATTATCCGTACGTCGTGCCGGCCGACCCGATGCGCGAGCGCGAGCAATTGCCCGATCCGCAACTCTTCGCCGAGGCCGTTGCCGACCGCCGCGACCGCGTCAACGCGCGCGACTCTCGCTGCAGCCACGGCCCATCGGCCGCGGTCGTCGCCGCCGCGCCCGCATCGGGCGTGCCCGTGCGCACCGCGCTGACGATGGAGGCGCGCGAGGGCCGCGTTTGCGTCTTCATGCCGCCGCTCGAACGGCTGGAGGATTATCTCGAGCTCGTCGCCGCCGTCGAAGCGACCGCGGCGGAGCTCGACACCGCGGTCCATCTGGAAGGTTACGAGCCGCCCACCGATCCGCGCGTGAATGTCATCAGGGTCACGCCGGATCCCGGCGTCATCGAGGTCAACGTCCATCCCGCCGCGACTTGGCGCGAGGCGGTCGAAATCACCGAGACGGTCTACGAGGAGGCGCGTCGCTGCCGCCTGGGCAGCGAAAAATTCACGATCGACGGTCGCCACATCGGCACCGGCGGCGGCAATCACGTCGTGCTTGGAGGCCCGACCGCCGCCGACAGCCCGTTCCTGCGCCGGCCCGACCTGCTCAAAAGCCTGATCCTCTACTGGCAGCGGCATCCCTCGCTATCCTACCTGTTCTCCGGCCGGTTCATCGGCCCGACCAGTCAGGCCCCACGCCTCGACGAGGCGCGCGACGACCAGCTCTACGAGCTCGAGATCGCGCTCGCCATGGTGCCGGCGCCCGGCGAGAGCGAGTCGCCGCGCCCGTGGCTGGTCGATCGGCTCTTCCGCAATCTCCTCGTCGACGTTACCGGCAATACCCATCGTGCCGAGATTTGCATCGACAAACTGTTCTCGCCCGACGGTCCGAGCGGCCGGCTCGGCCTGGTCGAGTTGCGCTCATTCGAAATGCCGCCGCACCCGCGTATGGGCCTGGCGCAACAGTTGCTCTTGCGCGCGCTGGTCGCCTCGTTCTGGCGCGAGCCGCAGCGCGGCTCGCCGGTGCGTTGGGGCACTGCCTTGCACGACCGATTCATGCTCGGGCACTTCGTTTGGCAGGACTTTCTCGGCGTGTTGGAGGACCTGCGCGCCGTCGGATATGATTTCGATCCGCAGTGGTTTCACGCACAACGCGAATTTCGGTTTCCGCTCTATGGCGCCGTCACCCATGGCGGCGTCACGCTCGAGCTGCGAGGTGCGCTCGAGCCTTGGCATGTGCTGGGCGAGGACGCCACCGCCGGCGCCACCACGCGCTTCGTCGATTCCTCGGTGGAACGGCTGCAAGTGCGGGTTGAAGGCTTAGCTCCCGGCCGTCACGCCGTTGCCTGCAACGGGCGGCGCGTCCCATTGAACCCGACCGGGCGCTCCGGCGAATACGTTGCCGGCGTGCGTTTCAAGGCGTGGAAATTATCGGCCGCGTTGCATCCGACGGTCGACGTCCATGCCCCGCTCACCTTTGACATTTTCGATCGTTGGAACGAGCGCTCGCTCGGCGGCTGCGTCTATCACGTGGTTCACCCGGGCGGGCGGAATTACGAGAGGTTGCCGATCAACTCCTACGAAGCGCAGGCGCGGCGCTTGGCGCGATTCCAGGATCTCGGGCATACGCCGGGCTCCTTCGATCTGCCGCAGGAGGAGCGCGCGCTCGAATATCCGATGACCCTCGACCTGCGCCGTCCGCCGCGTCTCTGATGGGCGCAGGGGGCGGTCCCTCCTCGACGCCCTGAGCGTGCCGCCGTCGCGGAGTAGGCTGTATTCATGCCACCTGCCGCCGTCGCATGCGTTGTGAGCCGCAAGCGGATGAGCTTAATATTCCGCAGTCGGAAAGGATGCGCCATGACAGACAAGCAATACGACCGCTCGAGTCAGGATCTCGGCAACATCGTCAATCTCGGGCACGTCAACGTTTGCATTAGCGACCAACACCTGGCGACGCATTACTACATCAGCGGTCTCGGCCTCACGCGCGATCCCTTTCTCAATACCGGCGCCGGCAACATGTGGGTCAATGTCGGGGTGAGCCAATTCCATCTCCCGGCCGGGCAGCCGGACGTGCTGCGCGGCGTCACCGGACTGGTGGTGCCGGACCGCGCCGCCCTGCTTGAGCGCCTGATGCAGCTACGCAAGCCGCTGCAAGGAACGAAGTTCGACTTCCGCGAAAGCAATGACTGCGTCGAAACCACATGCCCCTGGGGCAACCGCGTCACCGTGCATGCGCCGGACGAGAGCCGCTTCGGCCGCATCGTGCTGGGCATGCCCTATATCGAGTTCGACGTCCGTCCGGGCACGGCGGAGCGCATCGCCCGTTTCTATCGCGAGGTGATGGGCGCGCTCGCGACCGTGACGGCGACCGCGGACGTCCGCAAGGCCTGCGTGCAAGTGGGTGAGAAACAGTACTGCTACTTCCGCGAGACCGACGCGCCGGAGAAGCCGTACGACCGCCATCACGTACAGATTTACATCACCGATTTCTCCGGCCCGCATCGGCGGCTGAAAGAGCTCGGTCTTCTCACCGTGGAGGTCAACGACCACGAGTACCCGCTTCAAGGACGTCGCCGATCTCGATACGCGGGAGGTGCTGTTCACCGTGGAGCATGAGGTGCGCAGCCAGACCCATCCGCTCTACGGCAGGCCACTCGTCAACCGCAACCCGGCGCAGACAAATCGCAACTACCGGCCGGGCCACGACAGCATCTCTTGGGTCATGGCATGAGCATGCGCCCGTCGAGCATATCCGAGCCATGACGACCCGCCGTGCGCTGGTGATCGGCGGCTCGCTCGGCGGGCTGTTCGCGGCACATCTCTTGCGCAGCGCCGGCTGGGACGTCGTGGTGTTCGAGCGCAACCCCGACGAGCTCACCGGGCGCGGCGCCGGGTTGAGCACGCATCCGCAGCTCATCGACATCCTGCGCCGCGTCGGCATCGATTTCGACGAGACCATGGGGGTCAAGCTCGACACCTTCGTTTTCCTCGATCGCAACGGCAAGACCTATCTCGAGGCGAAGACGGTGCGCACGATGAGCTCCTGGGGGAGGCTCCACCGCTCGTTGCGCGATCCGCTGCCGGCGCAAAGCTATCGCCTCGGCATGTCGCTTCGGCATGTCGAGCAGGATTCTGAGACCGTCACCGCGGTGTTCGCGGACGGGGCGCGCGTCGGCGGAGACCTGCTCGTCGGCGCCGACGGCGTGCGCTCCACCGTGCGCGAGCAATTCCTCCCGCAGCTTGCGCTCAACTATGCCGGATACGTCGCCTGGCGGGCGATGCTGGACGAGCGCGAGGTCCCGCCCGACATCCACGCGGAAATTTTCGACCGCTACACCTTCTGTTTGCCCGAGGGCGAACTGTTTTTGGCATACCCCGTTCCCGGCCGTAACAACGAGACGCAGGTCGGCCGCCGCGCCTACAACATCGTCTGGTACCGGCCGACCGACCCGGACACCTTGGTCGACCTTTGCACCGACGCGAGCGGCCGGCATCACGGCAGCGCCATCCCGCCGCCCTTGATCCGGCCAGACGTCATGACGGCGATCAAAGCGACGGCCCGCGCGCTTGTTGCGCCACAGGTCGCCGAGATTTTTGCCCGCGCCCAGCCGTTCTTTCAGCCGATCTTCGATCTCGAGTCGCCGCAGATCGTCTTTGGGCGCGTGGCGCTGCTGGGGGACGCCGCCTTCGTGGCTCGCCCGCACGTCGGCGCGGGCGTGACCAAGGCGGCGCTCGATGCGGCGAGCTTGGCCGATGCCCTGGCCGAGGACGATCTCGCCGCCGGCCTCATGCGATATCAGCGCGAGCAGCAGCCCTTCGGCAGCGGGTTGGTCGCGCTTGGCCGCAAAGAAGGCGCTTATCTCAGCGCTCAACTCAAGCCGCGCGACCAGCGCACCGCGGCCGAGCTCAAGTGGGATGTCGAGGACGTGCTGCTCTCGCACCAGGCGCGCAGCGAAAGCCTGCACGCCGTGCTGCTCGCCGCGCGAGGCGCATTGTGAGCCGATCCGGTCCTCTCATGGCTTCCGGGATATTCTAGGCCGTGATCCGAGGAGACCTCGATCGCTGAGCTGCCAAGCCTGCGTTTGCCTAGCGCGTCTATCTCGCTCGTTGCGTCCGCACATGACGGGTCAATAAGTATGGCAATCCGCCAGCGAGGAAATTGGAAACCATTATCCTGCCACCGCAACAATCGTATCCGAGCGAGCCGCTTCGACGATGGCGTCAAACACCGACATGCCGTGCAACACCTCATCGAGCGGGATCGGGTAAGGCTTGGCTTCGCGGATCGCGCGCGCGAACGCGGTGAGTTCCGCGTTGAGCATGTCGAAGCCGGGATGCTCGCTGATCTCGTCGGGCGGAGCAATGATGGGTCCGCTCGGCGCCCGATCCGAGATCGGCACGAAGCGCAGCCTCTGCAGGTTGGGCTTGGAAATCTCGGCCAGGCCCTTGCTGCCGTAAAGCGTAAAGGAAAAATTCGTCGCGGTTGCCACTGAGCAGAAAATCAGCCCGGTGGCGCCGCTGGCGAAGCGGAGCATGACCGTCGTCGTGTCGTCGCAAGAGCCGGGGATGGCGCGCGCGGTCACGCAGCGCACGTCGCGCACCCGGCCGGCGAACTCGATCATGTGGTCGAGCGCATGCACGCCCACGGCGGTCAGCGCTCCGCCCGGCGCCTCCGCGGGGGCGACACGCCAATTGTCCGGGGCAATGAACTGAGCCGTGCTGGTGGTGTGCTGCGCCACCATGGAGACCACGGCGCCGAGCCGTCCCTGCGCCAGACGCTGGCGGAGGTCGACCACGGATGGATGAAAGCGCCGGCAATACCCGACCGCCAGCACCACGCCCGCCGCTCGGGCGGCATCGACCGCGCGGCCGGCGCCGGCGCGGTCAAGCGTGATCGGCTTCTCGACGTGGATGTGCTTGCCCGCGGCGGCGGCCGCGATGATCTGCGCCTCGTGTTGGCTGTGGGGCGTGGCCAGCACGAGCGCGTCCACGTCGGGATCGGCTAGCAGCTCCTCGTAGCTGTCGACCAGCGGCACGCCTTGGGTGCAACAGAAGGCTTCCGCGCTCGCGCGCGTGCGGGTATGGCCGCGCACGAAGGAGAACTCTGC
>VAZM01000078.1:1581-11196 GCA_005883135.1 Alphaproteobacteria bacterium | reverse complement strand
AGGCGGTGCTCGTCCCTGGCGACGTGCAGAATGCAGCTCATTGCCGCAGCATCGTCAAGAAGGCCGTATCCGAACTAGGCGGGATCGACATCCTGGTCAACAACGCGGCCCATCAAGCCACCTTCAAATCAATCGAGGACATATCGGACGAGGAATGGGAGCTGACTTTCAAAGTCAATATTCATGCGATGTTTTATTTAACCAAGGCCGCCGTGCCGCACATGCGGCCCGGTAGCGCCATCATCAATACCGCGTCAATCAACTCGGACATTCCCAATCCGACGTTGCTGGCATATGCGACAACGAAAGGCGCGATTCAGAACTTCACAGCCGGGTTGGCGCAGTTGCTCGCGGACAAGGGAATTCGCGCAAACGCCGTAGCTCCCGGACCTATCTGGACTCCACTCATACCATCTACCATGCCGCAGGATGCCGTTTCGAACTTCGGTAAACAAGTGCCGATGAAACGGCCGGGCCAGCCAGCCGAGCTCGCGACGGCATACGTCATGCTGGCGGATCCGCTTTCGAGCTATGTGTCGGGCGCGACAATTGCGGTAACCGGTGGCAAGCCCATCCTGTAAGGACTGGCGTAGGAACCGCGCCATCAATGGGTGGAAACGTTCGCTCGCCGGAACGGATGGGACATCGTGAATGAGTCCGAACAATACCGCGCTGCACCTGTTTCCAATTCACCGGCGCGGCGATCGGAAATCCCTCCCGCACGCGGGGTGAGTAGGCGCCGACCGCCGTCGTGCCGCGGCCGTTGCGCAGATAATCGATGAACAGCCGGCCCGGACGACGCGCAAGCGATGCCGACGTGCCGTAACGCTCGGCATCCATGCGCGCCAGGCGCTGCGCCAGCCGCCGCGCATGGGCGTGCGCCGCATCATGGGTAAGTTTTCTATGGAGCGGCGCGATCAGATGCAAACCTTTACCGCCCGTGAGCTTCGGCCAGGGTTTTAAGCCTTCCCCTTCGAGCAAGCCGCGCAAGCGCAATGCGCTCGCGATAACGAAGTCCCATGATATACCCGAGCCGGGATCAAGAGCGAAGACCAGCCTGTCCGCGTGCTCGATATCGTCGACGGTGGCCGCCCAGGGATGCACCTCGATCACGTCCATCTCGACGAGCCTTCGCCGCCCTCGCGCTTTTCGATGCGCACCTGATGCACGGCGTCCGGAATCGGGGGCAGTGGACCCTTGTGATAGAAGGTCGTACCGCGCGTATGCCGCACGAGCTTCAACGGACGGCGAGCGAGGAAAGGCAAGGCGCGCTTTGCAACTTTGCGCCAATAGGCGGCAAGTTCTTCTTTGCTGGGCGCGACCGCATCGGGCAGCAGCTGCAAGATGTTCTCGCGCGGCACTCCGCCACGTCCCTTGCTGTCGGGACGCGCCCGGCTCGGCGCAGGCGGCGGTGCCGCCACAAGGGGCAGATCGTCGCGCAGGCCCTTGAACACCGCCTCGCGCAGAAGACCATCGTCGGTGATACCGCCATACTCGATCTCGGCTTGGACGACCGGCTTGACCCAGGTGGCTTTCGGTTTCTTGACGGGAACCGACAAGGGCGAGTGCCTGACGATCAGCGGATCGAGCCGTTCGCGCACCGCGCCGGCAATGGCCTCCGTGTAGCCGCTGCGCGCCTTGCCAGCATATAGGAGGCGATCCCCTTGGCGGCGACCGACATAGAGCGAAGCGATCTTGCGCGGGCGTGCGCCGAGCTTCTCGACAAAGGCGACGATGGGAAAAGTGTCAGACTTAGTACATTTGAGCTTGAGCCAGCTGTCTTGCCGCCCCGAGCGGTAGCGAGAGTCCCGTCGCTTGGAGACGATGCCCTCGAGCTTAAGCTTGCAGGCGTGACGATAGACGGCTTCACCGTCGTCCATTTCGAAATGCTCGACGTAGACGATTTTCGGCGGCGACTTCTCTAGGACGCGTTGCAATGCACGTTTGCGCTCGATCAGCGGCGCGCCGCGCAGATCATATCCGTCGAAATAAAGCAGATCGAATGCGAGATAGACGAGGCGATCCGAATGCTTTTTCGCAAGCTCGCGGCGCAGCGCCTGGAAGTCAGGCAATCCGGTACTACCGTACACGGTCGCCTCGCCGTCTATGATCAGCTCATGTGCGGATAGCCGTTCCGTCGCGTGCGCGATCTGCCGGAATTGCCCAGTCCAGTCGTAGCCGCTGCGCGAGTAGATGGTCACGCGTCCACGATGGATATGCAGTTGCGCGCGATAGCCGTCGATCTTGATTTCATGCAGCCATCCGGAACCATCGGGCGCGCGATTTCGCAAGATCGGATCACATGGATCGATGAATGCGGGGAATGGCGCGCGCTTCGCGCCAAAGACAGCAGCGACAACAGCGCGGTTAGTCCGGCGCTTCAACGCAACGGCACACATCCCGGCTCAATCGCTCCGCGAGATTCCAAGAGGGATAGCCTACCGCTCACCGCGCGACTAAACGGCAGCGAACGTGCGCTGATGAATAGCCGGTGAGCAGTGTCGGCCCGCCATTTTGGGCGATGTTCCGTTCAGATCATCGCTTTATCAATCAGGCCTCGTGCAGATGGTTCCACGGCGAGAACCGCGATTGCACGGGTCCTTGGGCCGGACTGGCGGGACTCAGCTGCCACAGGCACGCATGTTTCGGCGGACCGACGGGCCAAGTATGGAACCAAGCCGTCCGCCGGTCAGTTGCACATACGTGTGCAAACTATTTTCCGGACGAACCATCTTTCTCGGTCCCAAGACCGAGCAACGTCTCGTCCACCTCATCATCTTCCGCCTGCCGCACGCGCCAACGCGGCTTCCGGGGGATGGCTTTGATTGAAGGTCTCAATTTTCGTTGCATGCCCGATAAATGCCGGCCGACCATCTTCGGTTCCTGCAGAGGAGAACTTCAATGGCTAAGAAGCGCAGAAGAAAATATTCCCGTGGCTCGGGTGAGGAAGTGCGCCGCGAGATGCATCGCTACAAACGCGGCCGCGCTAAGAGCGGGCGGGGCGGCAAGGGAGGCAAGGTGAAAAGCCGGAAACAAGCGATCGCCATTGCACTGTCCAAGGCACGTAAGAAAGGAAAGAAAGTTCCCCGAAAGAAGCGCTGAACCATTCTCTCGATGGAATGCCACGGAAGACTTCGGGTCTAATTGACAAGGCCGCGAGGCGTTCAAGCGGAACGGCATCGGCTGTCGTTTTCGCCACAGCCTTCCATCTATTTGCAACCTGGTGCTGCGAGCGCACCCTGTTCCCGGTGCCGCAAAAGGCCGTGCCGACCCAGCCAGAAGTCAGTCGCTGTGCCTTAGACGGGCACGTTCCTTCTGCACAAGCCGGTTGAGCAGGGCGAAATCGTGCTCGTCGCGATAAGGTGTCAGGTCGAGCGTGGCCGGAACGCGGACCAACCGTTCTGCCTCGATCACCTTTTCATGCTGCTTCATGAAACGCTGGTAGGCCCACCATGACACGCCCGCAGCCTTTACCGCGTCGCGCTCGATGCGGACGGCAATCTGATGAGCATGCAGGTAATGCAGCCGCAGCTCATCGAGCAGCGCCTTCTCTACGATTTCGTGTGTCATGAGAAAAGGTTCGACTCGCACCGTCTTCATGAGCCAGCGGAATGTCCGAGGCAGGTGCCGGTCGATAAAGACCGTACGGCCGTCCTGGCTGTATCCGGCGATGTAGGGAATGTCGTAATTGCGGTTGACGATCCGCACTCGGCGGCGGATGGCGCCCACGACATCCATCAGGACGGTGTCCTGGATGTCCTCCGACTTATGCCTCAGTTCGCGGTCAAGCTTCATCGGCGACATCCCCGTCTTGGCCCGGGATGTCCGAACTAACCGCCTGTCCTTTCTTCGGTTCCGTCCTTGTATCGCCGTGTTGCCGCGGGTTAGACACACCTGGATCGACCGCACGGACGACAACTGGATCGAGAATTCGAAATCACCGCTTCGCAGTGCCGGGCGCCGCCATCTTGCTGTGCTGCTTCGCCAGTGTTTCCGCCGGCACGACATGGGCAGCCGCTGCCTGCACCTTGTTGTGCAATCCGCTGACTACGCCGCCTTCGCCTTTCATCATCGCCTCGAATCCGTTCTTGGCGACCTCCACCGGATCGTCCTTTTTATCAGTCCCCACCTTTGTATCCATCATATCGGCCCGACGGAAAAATTCAGTTTCGGTTGCCCCGGGCATCAAGCAGGTCACCGTGACATGGGTGTCTTTTAGCTCTTCCCGCAGAGCGTAAGAAAAGGAATCGAGAAATGCCTTCGTCCCGTTATAGACCGCCTGATACGAACCCGGCATGAAGCCTGCGATCGATCCCGTGATGAGGATGCGACCCTCGCCTTGCGCACGCATGTCGCGGCCGACTTTGTGGATGAGATAGATTGTGCCCGTGACGTTCGTGTCGAGCACATAGCGTGCGTCCTTGAAATCCTGATCGAGGAACGCGTTGCCAAGCCCTCGACCGGCATTGGCGAGAAGCGCATCGACGCGCCGCCCGTTGATCTTTTTGTAGAGTTCGTCGACCCCTTCCAATGTCGCGAGATCGGCCTGCACTGTCTCCACTGTTCCGCCTTCACGGCGCAGCTCGTCCGCAGCGCTATTGATCTCTGTCTCGTTGGCCACGATCAGCAGGTCGAATTTGTGCTTCGCGCATTCCCGGGCGAGCTCAAGGCCGATGCCGGTCGACGCGCCGGTGACGACCGCGAATTTGGATTGATTATCAAGCATTGGCGGCTTCCTGCCTGGACTTTTCGGTTGTTCTGTCCATTCCGGGCTTGAGCACGACCTTGATGCAGCCGTCCTTCTTGTCGCGGAAGGTCTGATAGAGCTCGGGGCCTTTTTCGAGCGGCGCCGTATGGGTGATGACGAACGAGGGATCAATCTTGCCCTCTTCGATAAGCTTCAGAAGCTTGGGCAGATAGTACTGCACCGGGGTCTGGGCCATCCGGAAGGTTAGGCCGCGATTGGTCGCCGAACCCATAGGTATCTTGTCGAGGAAACCGCCGTAGACTCCCACGATGGAGACGACACCGAAGTTGCGGCAGCAATGGATAGCCTGGCGCAGCACGTGCGGCCGGTCGGTGCCCATGAAGGTGGCTGTCTTGATCCGGTCCCAACGGGAGTCAAGGCTCGCGGCCGACTCTGCCTCGGTGCCGACCGCGTCGATGCACGCATCGGCGCCACGGCCCTTCGTCAGCTCCATGATCCGGTCGTAAACATCCTCCTTCATGAAATCGATCGTCTCTGCGCCGTCTTCGCGGGCGAGCGCGAGGCGCTCGGGCACGGTATCGATGGCAAGAATGCGTCCTGCCCCAAGGAGGAAGGCGCTCCGGATCGCGAACTGCCCGACCGGGCCGCAGCCCCAGATCGCGACCGTCTCGCCGCCTTCCAGGTTGCAGAAATCCGCCGCCATGTAGCCGGTCGGAAAAATGTCAGACAAAAATAGGACTTGCTGGTCGCTAAGACCCTCGGGAACCTTGATGGGACCGACATCGGCGTACGGCACCCGCAGATATTCGGCCTGGCCGCCGGCATAGCCGCCGAGCAGATGCGAGTAACCGAAGAGGCCGGCCGGCGAATTGCCCCAGAGCTTCGCGGCATCTTCGTGATCGGGGTTGGTGCGCTCGCAGCCTGAATAAAACCCATTGCGGCAAAAGAAGCATTCGCCGCAGGCGATTGTGAACGGCACGACGACGCGGTCGCCGACCTTCAGCTTCTTGTTCTCGGAGCCCACCTCGACCACCTCGCCCATGTTCTCATGGCCGAGAACATCGCCTTTCTTCATTGAGGGGATGATGCCGCCATAGATGTGAAGATCGGAGCCGCAGATGGCGCAGGCCGTCACCTTGATGACGGCGTCGCGAGGGTGCTCGATTTTAGGATCGGGAACCTCCTCGCACCGGATGTCGCCCTTGCCGTGCCACGCCAATGCTTTCACGAAAATGCTCCGACTCTTAAGGCCGCTCCCTACGGTTTCAACGATCAATGCTGGCCGCGGTTCATCGTAAGAACACGCGCTACGAGCGAGCACCTAGCGGCCTAACACCGCAGGCTCCTCTCGGTTCCGGCAGCGGCAGTTCGCGTCGGAACTCCCCCGCTGCGGCCGTGTTATGCCGACAGCCATCCCTCCAGGAGAATTCCCAATGCCAAAGGCAGCAAAGACGTTAGACGAACTATTTCACGACACGCTCAAGGACATCTTCTACGCGGAGAAAAAGATTTTGGCCGCTTTGCCCAAGATGGCCAAGGCGGCGCAGAACCCTGACTTGAAGGCCGCGTTCGAAAAGCATGAGACCGAAACGGAGGAGCAGGTTTCCCGCCTCGAACAGGTCTTCGGAATTCTGGAAAAGAAACCGCAAGGCAAGAAATGTCCGGCTATCGACGGCATTATCCAGGAAGGCCAGGAGATCGCCAAAGAATACAAAGGTTCTCCGGCTCTCGATTCCGGGCTCCTGGCCGCCGCTCAGGCGGTGGAGCACTATGAAATCTCCCGCTACGGCACCTTGCGGACCTGGGCCACGGAGCTTGGGCTGAGCGAGGCCGTGCAACTGCTGGAAACAACGCTCAAGGAAGAAAAAAAGACGGACGAGGCTTTGACGGAATTGGCGGAGACCTGCGTCAATCAGGAAGCAAAATCGGAAGCCGCATAAAAACCCGCGGGGCCTGGCTTCTCACGGACCGAAAAAAGCGAATTGACAACTTGTCGCGGGATACAGCGAAACGTTCCGCGACTAATTTCGCCGAAAAACGAGCCCAACCGCATGGGTAGTTCTTCAGCAAATGGGGGCAAGGCCGAGGAGGCCTCACCGGGCCCCCAGTCGGTGAAGTCATCCTTTGGACTAGGCGGACAGGCACAACCTCGCTTAACCGATCAACGCCGCGCGATCTCATTGCCGAGCCGTACGAGCGTCTCGATTCCCTGCCGTGTGTTTTCGACAAGGTCCTGCGCTGGGCGCCACGCGTCCGCTTCGCCGAACACGACGATTGCCGAACCGCCGAACCGGAACACGGATTTCTCTTCGCCTCGGTGAAAGGGCTGGTCAAGCGGATGAACCTGCACGATACGTCCGACCGACAGGGCGCCGGTCTCGACAAAACCAATCCGTCCGAAGTTCTTGGTTTGGAGGATGTTAATGCGTCGCTCGTTGCGGAAAAGGATATCCGGTTTGTTCTGCAGGGCATGCCAATTGACGGTCCAGAGACGGCGCCCCTCCCACGCGTGTTGCAGTGTCTGTCCGTCATCACAATAGTGCACATGGTGATAGCCAACCGGTGCCAGCCGCGCCAACAATACTGGGCCGCCGGCAAAGGATCGTGCTAGCTCGGCGCCGCCGAGAATTTGCCCGGCATCGAGGGAAGCACCTTTAATAGGAAATCTCTGATCCGCCGCGACGCGCTGCCATGCGAAATACCGCGCTTCCGCGAACGCCCCCATCGTGCCGGGATCGGGGGGAAAGCTCCGCACGCCTGCGCGGAAGCGGCGCTCGAAGAACTCGGCATAGGAGGTTGAAAGAGCGCCGGGGCTGGCTTTCGTACGTGCTCTGCGAATCGTCCATGAATTCGTTGACGCGTTTCTGCGCCTGACGATCCCAGATCGGAAGTGGAATTGGGTTGGCGGCCATGTCCCGTCTCTGCGCTAGCAATGTTCAACCACGCGTGGGCGCGAACAGTTCCGGGTGGGGTCCCGTTCTGGCCGCCGCGTTTTCAAGAAAGATCGCCGCGAGCGTCGAAATGACCATCTGGGTAAGCAAACAGGTGAAGAAGCGACTCCTTCCAGCCACTGGTGATCGCGATGGAGGCCGCATGGTGACAGAGATAACCCACGGCAAGCCAGACCGTGAGCACGAATACATCAGGACATTCTGCGCAGGATCGCCGGGCACGGCTCAGCACTCCTCAAGCATGGCGACGAGGAGCGTAAGCGCATCCGTCATGGCCCGCGCTTGCACGGCCTCGCGCTCGAGCTTGCCGTAGTTATATTCAAGCCCTCGCGTTGTCCCTGCGCGCGCGAGCCCGATGCATACCCGGCCGACAGGATTGCCATCCTCGTCGGGATCGGGACCGGCCACGCCGGTGATGGAGACCGCTACGTCGGCGGGCGATCGGGTCAGCGCCGCTTTCGCCATCGCGGCCGCGACATCGCGACAGACCGCGCCCTTGTCTTGGAGGAGACTAGTCGGGATTCCGAGCGCGCGAGGCTTGTTCGCCTTGGTATAGGTGACGAAGCTGCCGTGGAGGCGCTCGGCCGCACCCGGCGCTTCCGAGAGCAGGGCTGCTAGCTTGCCGGCCGTGCACGACTCGGCCGTGACGATGGAGAGGTTCTTTTCTCCTGCAATCTCCAGAGCCCGATGGGCCAGAGCCGAGAGATCGCTCATGCGTTTACCCGTCGCCACAATGGCAGAGCATACCAGACGCCCAGGAGCACGATGACCGCAGCGGCGGCAAGACTGAACGCGGCCACTTCCGATTGGACGGCGCGGCCGGCGGCGACATAGGTGTCGAGGGCGATGCCAAGCGCCAGGGGAAAAGGCGCGGCGATCACGAAGAGGGAGCCGAGCCTGAGAAATGCGGGGTCGTCCTGCCCGGCGAAGGCAATGCGATGGATCGAGGCGGGGGCCATGAGAAGCACGACGGCCAAGGCGATGCAGCACAACGCGGCTGCGTGAACGATCTTTGCGCCGTTCTCGAGCTGCGCAAAGGCCTGGGTGAAGGTGACAGTTAACTGGAAGCCTAGCAGCGCCTGAACCCCCGGGATGATGATACGCGCCTCGGTCAGGAGCTGATCGACCTGGGTTTCCAGAGGTGTAGGTTTGCTGCCGTCGTCGATCATGGGCTGCTCCTTTCGTTTTGATAGCCAGGCCAGCCCGTACCAGCACAGCATGGCGAGGCCGAAGAACGCGCCAGCAATGCTCGCGGCGAGCGCGGACGCTGCGATGCGCTCCATGGCCACGAAGATGTCGAGCGCCAAGGCGATCGCGACCGGCAACAGGGCTGTTCCGACAAAGAGTGTCGCCAGCGCCAGCACCCGGCGGCTGTCCTGCCCACGCTCGACGATGCGGTGCTCCATGGACGGCGCAATCAGGAGGGCGATGGCGAGCGTGAGGAGCGTCAAGCCGGCGCAGACGAAGAGGCGGGAGAGAAAGGGGAGACTCTCGAACTGCTGCTGGAATATGCCGTTGAACTGAAATCCAAACAGGACCTGCGATCCGAGAATCAGCAGGCGGCTTTCATCGAGCGCGATCTTGAGCTGGCGTTCAAGTTTCATGACTCCTGAAAATCGGCTTAGGCATGTGCGCTCGCTTCTGTCTTGGCTTGGGGCTTCGGGGGTGGAGCGGGCGCCAGGGCGCTGATGGCGGGCGCGTTCAAGGCCGTCCCATCCACGGCGAAATGCGAGCCGTGACAAGGACAATCCCAGCAGACTTCCAATGAATTCCAGTGTACGTGGCAGCCGACATGGGTGCAGGCCGCGGAGTGACGATGCAGCAGGCCGTTTTCGTCCCGATAGGCCGCGATCTTGGATAGACCTTCGCGGATGATCGCGCCCTGTCCCGGCTTCAGCTCCTCGGCCGAGCCGACCTCGCCGGGCGCGACATATTCCGCGAAATTCTTGATCGCGG
>VAZM01000078.1:939-1511 GCA_005883135.1 Alphaproteobacteria bacterium | reverse complement strand
GATCGGAAATCACCAGGCCGGCGACCGCGCCATGGGTGATGCCCTGGCCGGAATCTCCGGTCGCCACATAGACATTCTTGCTGCCCGGATTGCGGCCGATGAACCCGCTGTAATCGACCGGATCGAGAATCTGGCCGGACCAGCGATGCGTTTCGCGGCCGATCTGTGGCACCAAGCCTCTGATCCAGGATTCCAGGGCCTCAAAGCGGACCCAGGCATCGTCAGCCTCGCCGGTTTTGTGGTCCGCGCCGCCGACGATGAGATAGTCCGTATTTCCCGGTCCTGGCTGCAAGCGGACATAGTGGTAGGGGTCGAGCGTATCCCAGTAGAGTCCGTCCAGCATCGCCCCGCGCGGGATGGTGAAGGCCATCGCGTAAGTCCGGTACGGAGCCTGCTTGGTGTGAATGGCTACCCGGTCGTTGATAGGAGAATTGGTGGCGACCACAGCGGCCTTGGCACGGATGCTTTGCCCGTCCGATGTGCGGACTGTGACCTCGTCGCCGTCTTCTTCCATGGCTTCCACGATCGAGTGCGCATAGAGGCGACCTTTCGCCGCGGTGATCGCGCCGGCC
>VAZM01000078.1:0-933 GCA_005883135.1 Alphaproteobacteria bacterium | reverse complement strand
GGGGACCCCCTGGTCGTCTTCGACCGCGACGCCAATGCGGCGGGCGGCGTCGAGCTCGGGATCGAGTTCCGCGGGATCGCTGCCGATGGCCGGGAAGAGGAAACCGTCCAGGCGCCGGAAATTGCAGGCAATGCCTTCACCGGACTGAATCTGTTCTATGCGGTCCACGGCGGCGGATTGGCTTTGGAAGTAGGTCTTGGCGAGATCGAGGCCCCTGAGTTTGATGAATGAATTAAAAGAATCATCGGAAATCGCCACCAGATGCGCGGTCGTGCGGGAGGTCATTCCCCTAGCGATCGGCCCACGGTCGACCACCACCACGTCTTTGCCGCCGCGGCTCAGCTCGTAAGCCGTGGACAGGCCCGCAATGCCGGACCCGACCACGACCACATCCGCTCTTTCATCGCGGCGCAAGGCCGGGGCGTCCGGCGCCACCTCCGTATTCATCCACAGAGAAATGGTTCGTTCGTTGCTGACACTCACGGGACAGTCCTCCGACTGACGATTCAATGCGTAGCGCAGTGCTTAAGTTCCTAGCGGAGGAACTGCACCTGACGGGGCGCGTACGCTTGCCACGAGCGCCGACCGCTTTAATGCCAGACATTGGGGCAGCTCCCCCCCTTTAATACGATTGACGGCATGACCTTGAAGCAATTGCGCACAGGCATCGTGTAGCGCTGCCTCTCTGGTGGGCTGACTACGTCTTATGAGGCGCTGATCGTGTGCGCAATGCATCACCCATTCCGGCATTCTTTTTTCTAGCCGTCTTTCTCGGGCGGCTCATAGATGTCTCAGTCACTTACGTGGGCTGAAGCCTTTGGCTTCTCCTCGTGGCGGACTAAAACGGTAAACTTCAGGACGGCGATCTTTCGGTAGGTCAACAAGGACGTTCCCGTTTAAATCGGCTCATCGAGGACGTCCCGAATTCGCGCT
>VAZM01000077.1:2991-11522 GCA_005883135.1 Alphaproteobacteria bacterium | reverse complement strand
ATCTATTAATAGACTTCGGATACGAGACCTCTCAATCGGCCTCCGGGGAAACTCGATGAGACGAGTCGCTGCAGACGCCAAAAACACCCGTCAGCGCATTCTGCGGTATTCGACCGTCGAATTCGCCGCCAAGGGCTACGACGGCGCGCGCGTCGACAGTATCGCTCGTCGCTGCCGATTGAGCAAAAACATGCTCTACCACTACTTCCACAGCAAAGAGGGGCTGTTCATCGCTGTACTGGAAAGCGCCTACGAAACGTTTCGCATGCACCAGCGCGACTTTGTCGTTCGCCACGCCGATCCCATCGATGCCATGCGTCAGCTCGTCGACTACACCTTCGAGGCGTTGCTTGAAAATCAGCACATCATTGCATTGCTCAACACGGCCAATCTGCACAAGGGACGGCACATGCGGCGTTCGCGGGTCATGCGTTCGCTCTACGATCCCTTGCTCGACACGATCCGCGAAATCCTGCAGCGGGGGGCCGCGACCGGCGCCTTCCGACCCAACATCGATCCGTTGAATCTCTACCTTTCTTTGTCCGCGCTGGCCTATAACTACATTTCCAATCAGCATACGCTGAAGTTCGCGTTCGGCATCAACTTCATGACGAAGCCGCGCCGCGACGCTTGGCTGGCGCATATCACGGATCTCATTCTGACGTATTGTTGTGCCAATACGCGGCATTAGTGGCGGATCCGAAGCGTGTCTCTGCCAGGCGCGCCTGTGCGGTCAAAAGGTGCATATCGCTTGGGCAGTTTGCGAAAAATTCCGGCAGAGAAACATTGGCCGCGCGCCGATCTTAAGACGGCAAGTTCTCCGATCCTCGTGCTCTGCGTCACCATGCCCAGAACAAGGTCAAGGTATGCGCGACGCAGCGCGCCGATCGCGCACCGGAAAGCATTTGCGACGTCACACCCCACGTGGTGCTGTTATCCGTTATTGACTAACTGGTCTGTATAAGACACAGTTCCAATTGCCACGGGGTTAAGGCGCGACATTGCTGTCGGACTCTGACTTGTCAAACGCTTGATACTTGTCAAACGCTTGATACCGTGAACCGTCAAACAACAGCCGTTGGTTCGGAGGAAGCTCACATGCGAAAGGGGAAATTATCGCGCGGAGTGAGGCTCGTCGTTTTGCTCGTTCTCACTGCTGCGGGTTTCGTCGTCAGCCACTCAACGAAAGTCACGGCGCAGTCGAGTTTGACGATCGTGACCGACTGGGCTCCCTACGGCGTCCACGGTCCGCTGTTTCTCGCGGCGCAGAGGGGTTGGTTCAAGGATGCTGGCCTCGATGTGACGATCCTGGACGGCAAGGGATCGGCGTCCAGCCTTCAGCTTCTGGGCGCGGAGAAGGCCGACGTCGCGTTCGTACAGCTTTCGACGATGGCGGCCGCCATCGACAAGGGACTGCCGGTCATCTCCGTCGCCGGCTTCGTGCGCTCGGGAGACAACGGCGTCATCGTGCCGCAGAACAGCGCGGTCAAGTCGGCGAAGGATTTCGCGGGCAAGCGGATCGTTTACCCCTCAGGATCGTCTTCCGCGTCGTTGATGGAGGCGTTCTTCCGGGTGTCCGGGGTGCCCCGCGACTCCATCAACCTCATCGGCGTCGATCCGAGCGCCCTCGCCAGCACTTATGTCGCCGGCGATGTCGATGGCGCCGTTACGACGGTTGCTTATCTTGAGCCGATGATCTCCGATAAAAGACCATCTCGCGGCATCTTCTTTGCCGATGGAGGTCTTGCGGTGCCGAGCTTCGGACTGGTCGTGCGCAAGGTCGACGAGACAGGCAAGGAGGCGGCCCTGAAAAAATTCGTCACCGCAAACGTACGCGCTTGGCAATACGTAAAGGAGGGCCATGTCGCCGAGGCCATCGATGCCATCGTGGCTCAGCGGCCGATGGAAAGACTCGATCGCAACGTCATCACGTCGCAGCTGAATTTATACCTCAAGCTCCTCGACACGCCCGCGACGGCGGGGACCGCTCCCGGCTGGCAGGATGAGGGGGACTGGTCGCGCGCCATCGCAGCCTTGGAGAACGCCGGGATCGTCAAGCCCGGCTCTGGTCCGAGCACGTACTACACGAATCGATTTGTCTCAAAACAATGAGATCGCTGTAGTCGCCGCGGGATCAACCGAATGAGCGAGTCCGCTCAGATCGCCGCGTTCGAAAACGTGCCGGGAGCCGGCGACGTCCGCATCCACGCTGTCGATAAGACCTATCCGGGGCGAAGCGGGAGCGTGACGGCTCTCAAGGATGTCAACGTCTCGGTCAAAGGCGGGGAATTCGTCAGCATTCTTGGTCCGAGTGGTTGCGGCAAGAGCACGTTGCTTCGTTGCGTCGCCGGATTGGATCACCCAAGCCAAGGCTCGATTACGCTGGGGGGGCAGCCCATCGACGCCCCCCCGCTCGACATGGGATTCGTTTTCCAGCGCGACGTCCTGCTCGATTGGCTGAACGTCATCAACAACGTTCTGCTTCCCTGCAAACTCAAGAAGCTGCCGATTCACCAGTGGAAACCCAAGGCCCTGGCCCTGCTCAAACTGATCGGTTTGGCTGGATTTGAGCATCGGCGCCCGTGGGAATTGTCGGGCGGCATGCGGCAGCGCGTGGCGATCTGCCGCGCACTGCTGCTCAATCCGACACTTCTGCTCATGGACGAACCCTTCGGTGCGCTTGATGCCATGACGCGCGACGAACTGAACCTCGAGCTCCAAGACGTATGGCTGAGCAACGCGAAAACAGTTCTGTTCGTGACGCACAGCATTAGTGAAGCCGTATTTCTCGCCGACCGCGTTCTCGTGATGTCGCGTTCGCCGGGCCGAATCGTCGACGTCATTCCCGTCGACCTGCCGCGACCGCGCACGTTGTCAGTGCGGGAGACGCCCGCCTTCACCAAATACGTCGCGCACATCCGCCAGTTGTTCGAAAGCTTCGGTATCTTGCGGGGTACCAATGTACGATAACAGCACGATGGAAACTGGAAAGCGCACGTTGAGCGTGCTGCTGGTCCTGGTGGCGTTTCTGGCCTTCTGGCAGCTGGCGGTGATGCTGCTTCGGCCTCCTGAATATCTTCTTCCCTCGCCTGTGGCGGTCGCGAAAGAGCTGGGCACCGCTCCCGAATGGTACCTGTCACACGCCGTGCGCACGATTGGCGCGACGCTGCTTGGCTTTGCGGCTGCGCTGGGACTGGGCTTCATCGCCGCCGTCGGGATCGTCTACTCCCGCATCCTCGAGAACACGTTGTACACTTTGCTCGTTGCGCTCAACAGCATTCCCAAAATCGCGTTGGCGCCGCTGTTCATCATCTGGATGGGCACGGGATTGACATCGAAGGTGGCCGTGTCCTTCACCATCGCCGTGTTTGCTATCGTCGTCGATACGGTGCTGGGGCTGCGGTCCATCGATCCCGATGCGCTTGATCTCTTCAAATCGGTCCGTGCCACGCCTCTGCAAATTCTCATCAGATTGCGATTTCCAAACTCGCTGCCGTACCTTTTTGCCGGCATGAAAGTGGCGATATCGCTGGCCCTCGTCGGCGCGATCGCCGGTGAGTTCGTCGCCTCGCAAGCCGGCCTCGGCTACGTCATCCTGGCCGCGCAAGGCAGTTTCCAGACGACCCGGGTGTTTGCCGCAATCGTCCTGTTGGGTGTCCTGGGCACCATTCTGTTCTTCATCGTCGAGGTGCTCGAATGGGTCGTGTGTCCGTGGCACGTCTCGCACCGCGAGCGATCGTGAGGCCGTTCAGCAGCAGACAGCCGAGAACATCGGAAAGCGTCCGCAAAATGTCCGCGCAATCGCGTGACGTTTTCGGCGCGTTCCACGCCGTGAGGCATCAAAGAACCGCATAAATGGCGGCCCCGACGCGCAAACCACAATCCTCCGAAGGCAGAGGTGGTGAGTTCGAGTCTCGCCGGGCGCGCCAGTTACGCCAGCGCACGCTAGCACTCGAGGGACCGTGCCCTTCTGCGCCGGCGTTCGGGCAAACCCCGCCGTCTCGCTAGACCGCGTGGCGTCCTTGCTTGGCGGGCGCGACCTCCTCGTAGGTCGCCCCCGCGGACGCCATCGTCTCGAACACGCCGTCGCGCCGCACGAGGGCGTGAAACAGCGCCGCCGCGGCGTGCAACAGGACCAGCGCGAAGAACGCGAAAGCAAGATAGAAGTGCGCGTCCCAAAGCAGCGTATGAAGGCTGTCGCTCTGCGGCAGGATCGCCGGGAGATGCCAGCCGCCAAACAACACGACGGGATAGGCGCCCGCCGACAGCATGCCCCAGCCGAGCAGCGGCATGGCGATCATGAGCGCCTACAAAGCGTAATGCGACGCCACCGCGGCGAGCTTCATCGGCTCGGGCAGGTCGGCAGGCAGCGGCGGCGCACCATAACGCAGACGCACAGCCAAGCGGATCAGCGCCAGCGCCAGGATGGCGATGCCGAGCGGCTTATGGATTGCGACGAGCGTCAGATATTTCGGCATCACCGTGGACACCATGCCCACGCCGATGAACAGCACGGCCAGGATGCAGGCGGCCATGAGCCAGTGCAGCAGACGCTGCACCGGGGTGAAGCGCCGGTGAGCGACGATCATGGCCTGGCTCCCGTCGCCGTCCGGGGATAGTCCTTGGCCTCCGCCGTGCGCAGGTCGTACGACTTTGCGTAGGCGGCCGAGCGCGCGGCAGGAAACGGATCGTCCGACGTGCGCATGCCGGAGGGCAGCACGGTGGGATCGAAGTTGATGTCGCGGCAGGGGCCGTCCGGCTCGGCCTGGACTTGCTGCGCCGCGAGCGTGCCTACCTCGATCGTGCGGCGATCGGCCGGCCATGGCTTGGTGGGGTCCGCGGTCGGATCGCCGCCAGCAGCCACCGTCACCACCATGGCCCACCGTTGCGGCGCGCCGGCGACACGCTGAGCAATCTCCTGTTCGAGGAAATCCGCGCCACGCTTGGTGAGCTCATCGGTCGAGACAGCGACCGTTTGCGCCGCCGGCAGCAACGACCAGCGCACGACGTGCTCTGCGCCGGAACCGTCGACGAAGATGAAGCTGTTGAGGCTGTTGTAGCGCTCTTCCGCGTAGCTGCCGGTCCAGGTCCCGTTCTTGGCCCAGTCGGCAAACGGCGCGAACTCCGGATGTGCCGCGGCGAAAGTCGCGATCGCGTTCGGGTCCTTGCTCCCTTCCGCGCGCAGCAGTTCGTAGAACGTCTGCGGTGTCGAGACCGGGAAGACCGGGGCATTGATCATGGCGGTGCGCCATTCCTGGCCGCCGGGCGTCGTGATCCGCAGCCCCAGGCCACGCACCCGGACGGTCGCATCCGGCGCGTTCGGATTCGCGGTGCCGAGGTTGAAGCGCCCGAGCACCGGATAGCGCCCGCGCGACAAAACCGGAGCCTGCGAGAGCGCGGATCCCGCCCCGTTTGCTTCGAAGACGCCGGTAAAGCAGATCCCCTTCGCATGGTTGCGGCGATGACCGAGCGCCGCGCCGGTCGGCGGCGCAAACGCGTCGACCAGCTTGCCGGGCGTGAGGCGTTGAGGCGAAAGCCACCCCGCCGTAAAGGCAAAGGCCCCGGCAACCGCGATAACGAAGATGACAATCAACGCCAGGGACCCGATCGCGGGCGATTGGTGGGGCGGCGTCATTGAGGACTCGCTATATGGCCGAGGGCCCTTCCACTCCCCGAAAATCTCTGTTCGGCAACGCGTGCATTGCCGGTGTTTTCCCAACGGTATGGCGAGAAACAGTGATCGCTTGATTGCATGATTGCATCTTATTCAAAGCAAGAATGTGCGAAAATTGCTGCGCATGGTTCGAGCTTGCGCTCCAGTTTCAACCGCCACCCAAGCCGGCGAATCGCCGCTAAGTGCTCTCGCCAGACGGCGCGTCGATGTTTTGCCCGATGCGCCAGAGGACGCCGGTGGGATCAACGATCACAAAATCCCGGATACCCCATGATCTGTCCGCCGGCGGCTCCGCCCACACGCCGTATTTGTCGATCAATCCTTGGCCTTGAACGTGGCCCCACCAAGCCTCGACGTCCTCAACGAGCAAATGCATCATGAAGCTTTCGGCGTGCTCCTTGTTGTAGAATCTTTGCAGGAGGAAACTTGAACGTCCCTTGCGGACATAAGCTAGATCGTCTGATGACCAAACGACCTCAAAGCTTAGGTCCTGGTAGAATTGCTTGGACAAAGTGAAATCTTTGGCCGGCACGTACGCTTTGGCTTCGATCGTCGCCAACTCGCCCATGGGTGCTCAATCCCGATTGTGCATGCGCCTGCCTGGCAGCCGGCAAATCGGCGTAGCATGTCCTCCGATTGCTGTCGAAGCAGACATGCCGATCTCGTTTCGTCCGGCACGGCCACGATCCAAGTGGGGCCGCCATCAAGGTGCGTCAGCGATTGCAATGACCAAATTGGCTCACCCGTTATGCCGTCGGGGAATGTCGCGCGCAGCACCGCCATGCCATAACATCGCGGCAGCGGCGTTGCTCGACAGAGCGCCGGCGAAAAACCTGCGCGAAGGCGAGGCGCGGCCAACTTGATGCGATCCGCTGCCGGCAAAGAGCCGCCGCCGACGAGCGAACCGACCGGCGTGATCGTGCCGGCGAAATCCGCGCGGCGGGAGCATGTCCCGCTCGGCATTCTCTACATGGTCGCCGCCACCTTCGTGTTCGCGGTTTCGAGCGCCGTCTCGAAGTGGCTGGTGGCGAGTTATTCGATCGGCGAGGTGCTGTTCACCCGCACCGCCATCGCGCTCCTCACTTGCGCGCTGTTCATCATCCCGCAGACCGGGCTCGCCGTCTTTCGCACGCAACGCCTGCGCCATCACGTGCTGCGCTCGGTGTCGCAAGGTTGCTCGCAGACGTTCCTGCTCATCGCTTTCAGCCTGATGCCGCTCGCCGGCGCCATTGCCATCAACTTCTCTTCCCCGTTGTTTGCGACGCTGATCTCGGCGTTGGTGCTCAAGGAGGCGGTGGGACTGGCGCGCTGGCTCGCGCTGCTGGTGGGCTTCTGCGGCGTGCTCATCGTCGCCAATCCCGACGCCGGCACGTTCCAGATCGGCGCGCTGTTCGCGCTGGCGAACGCCGTGCTCTACGGCTCGGTCACCGTCGGCGTGCGGGGAATGACCGCAACCGAATCGGCGGAAACGCTGATCCTCTATCAACTGGCGCTGCTCACGGCGTTCTTCGCGCTGCTGTTGCCCTTGGGCTGGGCCTGGCCTACGCCGGTGGATACAGCATTGATCGTGTTCAACGGCGTGTCCAATGCCGTGGGGCAATATTGGTGGACGCGCGCACTGCACCTGGCGCCGGCCTCGGCGGTGGCGCCGTTTTTCTATCTCTCGCTCGTGTGGGCGAGCATGCTTGGCTTTGTGTTCTGGGGGGACGTGCCGACCATCTCGCTGGTGATCGGGTCTGCCGTCGTGGTCGCGTCCGGTCTGTTCCTGCTGTGGCGCGAGAGCAACGCCCGGCAGACAAAGCTGGCCGCGACCGAGTGAGCACCGCTTACGCCTGACCTGGATTTTTTACATTGCACTCACGCTCGGCCCTGGTCGCGCATTTGGCCGCGCGCTTTGTCCGATGCATGAGCAACGGCGCGACGCACCGCAGCAGCGGTAAAATAATGCGACTATTTGCCACCTATCCTTACCCATTTTGCCGCCTCACGTTTGCGCTTCGACGACGGCGACGTCTGAAAAACGGAAATTGTCGTCGACGGACGGGAACATCTCAAGCTAAGCGGGCGGCAGCAGATAACAACGGTCCGCGCGCGTGTCGGGGCGAAGCACGTGACCTACCAGTGGGTGGATTGCGAACCCGCGTTCATCGCACAGCGTTACGATCGAATTGCCGGCCTGATCGGCCTGTTCGACCGCCTGTTGTTCCTCCCGCCGCAACTGCGCCGACGCGCCGCGGCGGGTCTGAGGCTCAACCCAGGCGACCGTGTGCTCGAAATCGGATGCGGCACCGGGCGCAATCTTCCGTTCCTGCGCGCGGCGGTCGGAGCCACCGGCAAAGTCTACGGCGTCGACCTATCGAGCGGGATGCTGCGCCGGGCGCGAGCGCTGTGCCGGCGCGAGCAGTGGGAGAACGTCGAGCTGACCCAGTGCGACGCCCTCGAATACATCCCCTGCGAGCCGCTGGACGGCATCATGTTCGGCCTCTGCTACAACACGATGCCGCACCACCTCGACGTCCTGCGCCATGCGTGGAAGCACCTGCGTCCGGGCGGCCGCATCGTCATCATGGACGGCAAGCTCCCGCGCGGCCGCGGCGCCAACCTCGCGCTGCCGTTCGGGCTCTGGCTGATGAAGCACACCCTGCTCGGCAATCCGTTGATCAAGCCGTGGAACGACCTCGCCGCAATCGCCGACGAGTTCGAGATGGAGGAGTTCCTGTTCGGCTCGTGGTACGCCTGCTGGGGAACGAAATCCGCCGCCGCGCAGGGCTACGATCTGCTGCCCGCCGAGCAGCTCCTCGCAGCGGAATAAGAATCTCCCACGCGCGGCCTGGCACGCGGCGAGGGCCGTCAGCTC
>VAZM01000077.1:2432-2971 GCA_005883135.1 Alphaproteobacteria bacterium | reverse complement strand
GGCAAACGTGCGTCTTTCGCACTAGTGCCCGGTTTTCGAAGTTCGTGATACAGCGCGGCACACTCGAGTAGGAACTTCGAAAACCAAAGGGCACTAGCAACTCTATGATTCTAGTGCCGCTTTTCGATTTGAAATTCCTGAGGCGGACTCGCGGCACACGGTGCAGGAATTTCAAATCGGCGGCACTAGCTTGACTGGGTTCCGACAGTCGACCGAAGATGGGGGCGCGTGGGCGGACGGCCATGCGCATTGCGCCGCATGCCCGGCGGGAGACGAGCATTGGCATTCAAGCGCGTCGTTGCGTCGCTTTGCATCTGCTGGGCCGCCTTCTGCGGAACCCAATCCAATACGGCGCCGCTCGCCTTCGGCATGACCCCCGAGCAGGTTTCGGTCGCGCTCGGCGTGCCGCTCGTCTACTACTCGGGGCGGCCAGGCTCGGAGATCTTTCTCGCCTATGGATCGCCGGGCATACCCGGTTTCTATCCAACCGATTCCGCCCTTGCGCTGCAGTTTCGCAACGGGCAGCTCACGGGATGGAA
>VAZM01000077.1:0-2341 GCA_005883135.1 Alphaproteobacteria bacterium | reverse complement strand
CGATCTGTCGCCGGTCGCCGCCGGGTCTTCCGGCGCGGTTTCGCTGCGCAATTCGCTCGACCTCGCGCGGCTCGCGGACCGGCTCGGCTACACGCGATACTGGTTGGCCGAACACCACAACCTGCCCTCGATCGCGAGTTCCGCGCCCGACATCATGATCGGGCAGGTCGCGGCGGCGACCGAACGCATCCGGGTCGGCTCCGGCGGCGTCATGCTGCCGAACCACGCTCCGCTCATGGTGGCCGAGCGCTTCAAGGTGCTGGAGGCGCTCTTTCCCGGGCGCATCGATCTTGGCCTCGGCCGCGCGCCCGGCACCGATCCGGTCACCTCGTATGCGCTGCGGCGGCGGCAGGATGCCGGCGACGACGATTTTCTCGAGCGGCTGCAGGAATTGCTGCTGTTCGAGAGCAACGCTTTTCCGGAAGGCCATCCGTTCCGATCCGTGCGCGCAATGCCGCAGGACGTGGCGCTCCCGCCGATCTGGCTCTTGGGATCGAGCGGCTACAGCGCGCAGCTCGCCGCCGTGCTGGGTGCCGGCTTTTCCTTCGCGCACCATTTCGCCGATCACGATCCGGCCGCGGCGATGCTCAGCTATCGCGATCAATTCAAGCCGTCCGCAGCCCGGCAGGCGCCGTACGCCATTCTCGCCTGCGCCGCGGTTTGCGCCGACAGCGAGGCGCAAGCGCAACGCCTCGCCGCGACCATCGACCTCAACTTCGTGCGACGCAGCCACGGGGAATATTTGCCGTTGGCGAGCCCGGAGGAAGCCGCGGCTTATCCCTATTCGCCGGCCGAGCGCGGGTTGATCGCGCGCAATCGCCGGCGCCTGTTTGTCGGCACGAAGGCGACGGTGCTGGAGGCACTTTCGCAGATGCTCACCGCCACCAAGGCCGATGAGCTGATGATCACCACCATGGTCTACGACCACGCCGCGCGCCGGCATTCCTACGAACTGCTGGCAGAGGCGTTCGGGCTAGTGCCCGGTTTTCGAAGTTCGTGATACAGCGCGGCACACTCGGGGACGAACTTCGAAAACCAAAGGGCACTAGCAACTCAATGATTCTAGTGCCGCTTTTCGATTTGAAATTCCTGAGGCGGACTCACAGCACACGGTGCAGGAATTTCAAATCGGCGGCACTAGGCCCCTAAGGTTCCGGCGGCGAGCCTGCTCTTTCGGCCTTCGCGGCCAGTTGCTTTGCGGCGACGAACGCGTGAAATTGCGGCGCGATGCCGGGGGAGGCACACTCGGCCGACCGGCAGCACTTCAAAGGAGGTCGCCTTGGGTAAGCAGTTCTCGCTCACGTCCGCCGATCAATTTCAGTTGGGTGCCTATCGTGCCGATCCGGCGGGCCCCGCAAAGGGCGGCATCGTGGTCATTCAGGAAATCTTCGGCGTCAATCATCACATCCGCGCGGTCTGCGACCGTCTCGCCGCCGAAGGCTACGCCGCATTGGCCCCGGCGCTGTTTGATCGTCAGCACAAGAACTTCGAATCGGGCTATACGCCGGACGAGATCGCCAACGCGCGCAAATTCGTCGCCAACCCCGATTGGGGCGCCATGTTGCGCGACACGCAAGCCGCGATCGACGAGCTGAAGAAGGAAGGCCCGGTCGCCATCATGGGCTTCTGCATGGGCGGCACGATTGCTTTCCTCGCCGCCTGCAAGCTCAACGGCCTCTCGGCTGCGATCTGTTACTACGGCGGGCAAATCGCCAAGAACGCCGACGAGAAGCCCAAGGTGCCCACGCAGATGCATTTCGGCGACCAGGATGCGTCGATTCCGATGAGCGACGTGGACACGATCAAGAAGAAGCGCGGCGGCGACACCGAGATCTACGTCTATACAGGCGCGCAGCACGGGTTCCATTGCGATGAGCGCGGGAGCTTCCACGAAGCGAGCGCCAAGACCGCCTGGCCGCGCGCCATGGATTTCCTCAAGAAGCACCTGAAGAAGTGAGGCGCCACACCCGGCCGATAGGCCGGGCACCGGATTGCGGCGCAAGGGCGGGAACGCGCCTAAGGCACCGCCAACACGCGCGTGAGCCGCTCATGCTGGCCGTGTTCCCGCCGCAGCGGTGAACCGCGAGGCTGATTACGTTTGCGCGGCGGCAAGGCCGACCGGGCAGCTCACGCCCGTGCCGCCGAGGCCGCAATAGCCCATCGGGTTCTTCGCCAGATACTGCTGGTGATAGTCCTCGGCGAAGTAGAATGGGGGCGCATCGATGACTTCGGTGGTGGTCGCACCGAAATGCCGCGCCTTGAGTTCCTTGCCATACATCGCTTTCGAGGCCTCCGCGGCCCGGCGCTGCTCGGGGGTGAAGGCATAGATGCCGGAGCGATA
>VAZM01000569.1 GCA_005883135.1 Alphaproteobacteria bacterium | reverse complement strand
GATCGTGCCTGGCAACAACATGAAGCCATATGGCGGGCTCACATCGGCCGAGGACCGCGCCAAGATAATTGTATTCTTGGAATCGCCCACTACCCGTTGAGCGGTATACGCATCGCACCCACACCGAAAGCGATGAGCGTAGCTCCGCTGGGCGGCCAGGACAGCATTATGATCTACGGTCCCCGACGGCACCCGCACCGTCGAGTTCGAGACGGCCGCCGGCGCGAGACGCTGACCGCGCCGGCGGGCAAGGAGGTTTGATTGCAATGTCAACAGCGGACGCCGCGCTGATCGCGCTCGGAGAGCGGTTCGAAAGGCGCCTGCTCGAGTACATGGATGCTTGGCTCGCGTGGGCGCCGCTGATGCGGGCCGCACGCGCAGAAGCGGAAAGCGACCTGGCCGGGTTCAGCGTAGCAATACAGCGCAACGGCTGCGACGCGGCGCAAGCCCGCATGTCAGAGCTAGAAGATGATATGCAGCCGCTCGCCGAGGAGATCATTGCGACGCGGGTAACATCGCTCGGGGGGCTGCGCGCTAAGGCGCTTGTGGCCCTCTGGGAAGCACTTCCGGCAGGCGCCTTCCATCACGGCGCATTCGAATTTCGGGACGACGGCGAGGCCTCACGGTCGTTGTTTGATGCGGTCGCCGAAATGACCGGCATGGTGCCCATGGTGCGCGAGCTCGAGGCTCGGCTCGCTGCCGACGCGGAGTAGCGTCACCGAAGCGCCAGGGCCAATTGCAGGAAGTCATGCTTAACTTGGGTTCGGCGGCTGCCCTTCTCAGTGCCCGACATCTGACAGCAGCCGTTGCTGAACGGCGGCGCAATTACTCAGAGAACCGCCGTTTTAATTCACTTACGATCAGGTCGCGGTGTCTTTCGAATGCGCAGAGGCTTGCTTCAAGCGCATGCAGCATCGAATCCGCCAATTCCGATGACTGGCCCGTATCGCGGGCGTGCTTGACCCTTATGCGCTGCCGAACGATGTGAGTCTTCATCTGCGAGACGTGCCAGTGGGCTTGGGCAAGATGCTCCTGTTCTTGAAAGCGGCTGATCGGTTGTGAGCGAGAAGCGCGATTGAGCTCGGGCTTCAAGGCAGAGCGAATATAATTGCTGGTGGTCAGGACGCCATCCGTCATGTGGTTTCCCCCTGTTTGCGCCGCCTCCTGGTTAAGGCACAGCGCACTGTAGTACCGTGGCCGAAAGACGACGCCGGAGTGTCCGCATTGAGGCGTCCTCTTTCGACCCCCTCGTAGGGCGCGACAATCAAAGTCCGGCATTAGTCGCAGAGCGAGACGTCGCATCGGTGCACCAATCATTGAGGTTCCTGATCGCATCTTGCCGCGACACCAAGCTTTCTGCCCCGATGCGTCTTGGGCAGCTCGCACTCCGGGCGGAATGGAGAGAATAGCCAGTCAGCATTTTCGTAGCCTTTTCGGCGCGCCTTGCCAGCTGCTCATGCTCAACCGTAATCCGAGGCTGCGTGAAGGCGCATGAGAGCCTACAATGCACGAGCAATTACGGAATGTCCCGTATTTACGAACAGCCATAGGGCATCGCTCCTGGAAGTGCTTCAACAATCGCCGTCTCGTTCCGCGGTATGGAGATCGCAAGCGCCCTCGCCATCGGGTGTCCGAAATTCAACACCGTAAGTGCCGTCCGCCGAAAGACGATCTCGCCATCGCGTCCCATGTGCTCGTTGAACCGAACGCCAGGCCCAGCTCTGGCTAGAATCATTTCCAGCCTCCTTTCGACCCCCAGCGGATCACGTCGCAGATCGTCGCCGTTGAACTCGATCGGGTCGACGGCGTACAGGAAAATGCTTTGGTCATGATGGCGGTAGCGAAGGCGGTCGAACAAAGTGGTCGTGCGGCCCCGACGAATGCGAGGTCTAACTGAGGCGCCGCCCGATCGATTTGGCGAATACGAAAGCCCGACGCCGGCAACGCTCGCGCGCACAATTCATCGGGATCGCGCTCGCCCTTGCGAGCCACTTCGATAATCCGCTTGGCGATGATTTGCCTGACTAGATCGGGTTGCCCGTTGTCATGAAGGGACTGGCACGCGAGATCAAAGGTTTTGCCCATGACTTGCGTTGCATCGTCATCGAACGCCGCACCTTGGAAAACGGAAGGACATCAGCCATTGGGGCCTTCTCCAGATCCCCGCGAGGGGCAGGAAGGTCGGAGGCGTGCGGCTTCCCCCACCGAACCCAGTCGCAAATAAATTTCACACCTCCTCCCCCGGCGCCGAGCCTTGGTCAGGATCGACGCGAGCGTCGCCTTGCGGACCTCAAACGGACTTACCCAGGTCGTACGGTCCCCCAGGCTGAAGCATGTGCATTCGTGAGAGCCCAGTCGAGCGAGATCGCGTCACTCGGCAGATGTACGGGCCAAGCGACGTATGATCGCGCTCAATTTGGGCTCCTGCACCTTT
>VAZM01000568.1 GCA_005883135.1 Alphaproteobacteria bacterium | reverse complement strand
GCCGCATCGGTCGGCTCCCCCCTCAGGCCGACCGCCCATGAATCACTCAATTGCTGATTTGGGAATCCCCTAACTGAAGACAGGCCCTAGTAGGCCTCAACGAGTCTTATCGTCGACCATCGCCGCCCGTTTTGTGGGGGCCCATCCCCTAATTGCAAACCAGCCCTGATTAGCGCGTTACCGGTGACTGACCTGCGCCTGCTTCTTCGCGCGATGGCCTCCTATCAGACGTTAGCATCGGCCTGTCATGGTTCGTGCATGTTATGAGCCATGACGTCCCCGCCGAAGCCCCGTTCCCCCTCGAAGCCACCGGGGGCTTTTTCATTTCAGGTTCACCGGGCCAAATACCAAACCCGCGACCGGAGCGCGGTGGCCGTGCATTCCATCCCAACGGCCCGCCAGTCAGCTTCCGCGCCGCGCTACAGCCCGGAAGTGCGAGACCCCGTTGAAAGTGCTTCGCGGTCGCGCAACCAGACACGGCCGTGGGCAAAAACAGAAAGAAGTGCGGCGACAAAAAATATCAAAGCTAGTGCTAAGGCCGTATAGCGGTCGCCGTTCGAAATAGATTTCCATGTCCAGATACGCACGATCCAGAGGAAACTGACTCCTAGCGCCATCAAAGAGACCAGCGCCCTTAGTGCCTCGGTCGTTGCTATTGCCATGGCAACAAACAGCAAAGCGGCCGCGAGTACAAACATTTGGCAGCCAAAACTTACTGGCTCGGTCATGTTGAGACCTCCTGTTCCCCCTCCGTGAGTACTATAGTCGACGTTTTCGCCCGGCCCAAGCACCGACCTAGGAGCGTCGCTCTCCGATCCCGATGGAAGCTCCTCGCCATCACTGAACGCAATGGCGTAGCATCGAGGACGGCGCGGAGCCGGCCGGGCGGGCTAATGACGCCCCAATCCGCTTAGCCGCTGCTCGGCTTCGCCCCACGCCGCCGTTTGCTTCGATCGCGCGGAGGCGTTAGCATCGACGCGTCATGGTGCTGATTCCTCAGGCATGACCCCTCTATGGTGATGACCCAACTGAGCTCCCGGTTACCGGCAGGGTAATCGCATGTGGAAATTTTGGATTCGAATAGTGCGTTCCAGAGCGCAGCTGGATTCCAAAGTTGCGCGCGCGAGCAGACCTCGATTCCAATATTGCGCCGTTTCGCCAAAAACAGTCCACATGCGATTGCCCTGCGGTTACCGGGGGCTTTTATTTTTCACAACGGATTGAAGTTGTTAATTGATTGCAGGATGGGGCCGAACCTCCTGCCGTAAACTGGCCCGGTTCAGTGAGATGCTGGAACCCGGCCCCTTTCCCATCCCGAACCGAAAAACGAATTCTTTGCTCAGGCCACGCGGGTTAGGTGCAGATATCGCGACACTAAGCTGCCATTTTTCTCACAGGATGTGACCTGCGAACACGGGACGGATGGGTGGCCCCAGACGCGAGATCGGGCCGGGAATTCAATGAAATTCGAGCGTGCTTTGCACGGCCGCGAGCCAAGAGCCGAAAGCCGTCGTGCTTGATTTCGTGAATCCAATGTGGCCCGGTCGGTGGTCGCTCGACGGGGCTCGGCAGGCAAGGCTCAACAAAGTCGGGGAAAGAACGCAGACGCCACAACATCGGCGCATAAGTGGAGCAATTTGGTGCGAGAGTCGAATCCAAGGGGGGCGCATAGCCATGTCGAGACCGAAACTAAGCCGCCGCGCGCTTGTGCGTGGTGCGACGGTGCTGCCAGCGGTCGCGACCTTGCCCGCTGAAGCTCGTGCCGCGAGCGTCTCGATTGAGCCGGATCCGATTTTCGCGGCGATCGAGCACCGTCGCGCTAGCACCGCTGCACATATCGTTGCTTTGCAAGACAGTGCTGCAGAGGAAAAAACGAACGGGGCGGGGCTCGCAGAAGCCAAGAGACGCGAACGCGCGGCCAGGAACGCCGATACCGAAGCGATACGGCGCCTATTTGGCACCGTGCCAGCGACGCTCCTCGGTGTGCTCGCCTTGGTCCGTTACGCGGCCGAATGCGACGCCGCCGGGGACGATATCTGGATGGTCTATATGACTGACGAGGACGAACCTGTGTACGGGTATCAGGCTCTATTCGCGTCGGTCATTGCCGCCCTCGAAAAGCTGAGCGCACGGGCGTAGTCGGCAATGGCGCGGAGCCGGTCGGGCAATCGGCTCCTCCCCAGGTGCCGTCGCGGCATGATGCAAGTCGACTTCCCTTATCTCGTGGCTGACCGCGATCGGCACGGCAATGCCCGGCTTTATGTCCGACCATACGGCCGCAAAATTAGGATCAGGAAGAAACTCGGAACCGAGGCATTCGCGCTGGCCTATGCCGAAGCGATTCATGCGCTCGAGCAGGAGGGTGGCCGTAGCGAGATCGTGAAGGCCGCGCCGGGCACGTTCGGGTGGCTCGCGGCGTGCTACTTCGCCTCGACCGAGTTCAACGCGCTCGATCCTGCCTTGCAGACGCGCCGCCGGCTGTACATCGAATCGTGCCTGCGGGAGCCGCGCCTTTTCAAAGCCGAGAACGTGATGCTCGGCGTTCGGCACGAAAAAGAACGGCAAGCTCCGCGTCACCTATGCTGGCTGGGACGACGCCAAG
>VAZM01000076.1:4361-15841 GCA_005883135.1 Alphaproteobacteria bacterium | reverse complement strand
AATGGAACGAGCTGCCGAAGACCTATCAGGCCGTCGTCGCTGCGGCTGCCGGTTTGGCCAACGTCGAGGAAACCGCCAGATATGACGCTCGCAATCCGGCCGCGCTCAAGCGTCTCATCGCGGCCGGCACGCAATTGCGTCCGTTCCCGCAGCCGGTCATGGAGGCGTGTTTGAAGGCATCGAACGAAGTCAACGCCGAGACTTCGGCGGCAAACGCCGATTACAAGAAGGTCCTGGATTCGATGCAGGCATTCCGCAACGACGAGTATCTGTGGTGGCAGGTCGCCGAGCTGACCTACGACAGCTACCTCGTGCGCAACCGCACGCGCACCTGAGCGATGCCTCCGACCGATCGTCTCCGGGGCCGTGCAGCCCCGGAGATATTTATTGCCGATCGCCGGTCGGAATGAGTTGAGACCATAGTCGCGCGAGATTGCGGTATACGTATCGCCTCGGTCGGTCTATAAATATTGCACTTGTTTCGCCGGGCATCGCGTTGCGGTTGCTCATCTGCTCACCTCGAGCTATCCGAAATCGCTCGACACCATCTATGGCGCGTCGGAAGCCTTCGCCAAGGCGGTCGCCGAGGCAAGCGACAACAAATTCCAGATTCAGGTCTTTGCCGCGGGCGAGATCGTGCCGGGCCTGCAGGCCGCCGACGCCGTGCAAAACGGCACGGTCGAGATGTGTCACACCGCGTCCTACTATTATTTCGGCAAGGATCCCACGTTCGCCTTCGGCACCGCCGTGCCGTTCGGTCTCAACAGCCGCATGCAAACCGCGTGGATGTATTTCGGCGGCGGCATGGAGCTGATGAACGATCTGTACAAGAAGTTCAACATCTACGGGATTCCGGCCGGCAATACCGGCGCGCAAATGGGTGGCTGGTTCCGCAAGGAGATCAAGGAGGTCGCCGATCTCAATGGACTGAAAATGCGCATCGGAGGATTTGCCGGCAACGTCATATCAAAGTTGGGCGTGGTGCCGCAGCAGATCGCCGGCGGAGATATCTATCCGGCGCTGGAAAAGGGCACGCTTGATGCCTGCGAGTGGGTCGGTCCCTACGATGACGAGAAGCTCGGGTTCCAGAAGGTGGCGCAGTACTACTACTACCCGGGCTGGTGGGAGGGCGGACCCATGCTGCACAATTTCGTCAATCTGGATAAGTGGAACGCGCTGCCGCCGGCGTACAAGTCGCTGCTGCGGACCGCATCGTCGATGGCCAACGAGTGGATGCAGGCAAAATACGACGCCGGCAATCCCGCCGCGCTCAAGCGCCTGGTGGCGGCCGGCGCGCAGCTGCGACCGTTCCCGCAGCCGGTGATGGATGCTTCGTTGCGCGCGGCGCTCGACGTCTACGCCGAAGTCTCCAAGACCAACGCCGATTTCAAGAAGGTCTGGGAGGCGATGCTCGCCTTCCGCAACGACGAATATCTATGGTGGCAGGTGGCGGAGCTGACCTACGACACGTACCTCGTGCGCAATCGTAGCCGCACTTGACATCGCGCGCGCATATCGCGCCTGGAAAGCCCGCGTCGATTTCGCGACAAGCGTGACGCGCCGCGGACGCCCGTATACGTCTCCTTCTCGCCCGTCTATAACTATCGCTCTCTTCGCCGAACGCGCCAATTGCACCCTCATGCGTGGCGAAGAGCCGCGTGCCGTGCAACGCCCGGCGGCCGGTATCCAAAAAAGATGGCGGCCCATAGGGAGGACTCAACCGATGAAACGACGGGATTTTCTCAAGGCGGCGGGTGCCGGGATGGCGACGTCCGCGGTTGCCGCTCCGGCCATCGCGCAGTCGATGCCCGAGCTGCGATGGCGGCTGACGGCGAGTTGGCCGAAATCGCTCGACACGCTTTATGGCGCGCCCGAATACATGGCCAAGCGCATCGCCGAACTCACCGACAACAAGTTTCACATCCAGGTATTTGCTGCGGGCGAAATCGTGCCCGGTCTGCAAGTGCTCGACGCCGTGCAGAATGGCACCGTGGAGATGGGGCACACGGCAAGCTACTACTATTTCGGCAAGGATCCGGCCTTCACCTTCGGCACGGCCTTGCCGTTCGGCCTCAACACGCGTCAGCAAGAGGCCTGGCAATTCCAAGGCGGCGGAATGGAGCTGCTCAACGATTTCTTCAAGACATACAACTGTTGGGGCATGCCGACAGGCAACACGACTTGCCAGATGGGCGGTTGGTTCCGCCGGGAGATCAAAACTCTCGATGATATGAAAGGTTTGAAGTTTCGCGTCGGTGGTTTTGCCGGCCGCATTTTGGCGAAACTCGGTGTCGTGCCCCAGCAACTGGCAGCCGGCGATATTTACCCTGCTTTGGAGAAAGGCACCATTGACGCCGCCGAATGGGTTGGCCCTTACGACGACGAGAAGCTCGGGTTCGTCAAGATCGCGAAGTACTACTACTATCCGGGGTGGTGGGAGGGCGGCGCCCAGCCGCATCTTCTGATTAATCTTGCCAAGTGGAACGAGCTGCCGAAGACTTATCAGGGCATGATCCAGGCCTGCGCGCGTGAAGCAGGTGCGTGGATGACGACAAAATACGACGTGCTGAACCCGCAGGCGGTGAGGCGGCTCGTCGCTTCCGGCGCCGAGCTGCGTCCGTTCCCGCAGCCGGTGATGGAGGCGTGCTATAATTCGGCCAACGAGACATATGCCGAGCTGGCGCAGAGCAATCCGCACTTCAAGAAGATGCTCGACAGCCTCACGGCCTACCGTAGCGATTCCTATCAATGGCTCCAGGTGGCCGAGCTCGCCTACGATAGCTTCATGATGCGCATGCGTACGCGGACCTGATGGCGCACGGCAGGCGATGAACCTCGCCTGCCGGCATCATTGCGGCTTGGGCGGCGGGCCGAAGTCGAGCGGCGGTGGCGGCATGTCGAGTTCGGGAATTTCGATCTGGATCGATGCGCGGGCCCGTCCCCTTGTAATGCATGACCAAGGCCGGGAGCGCGATGACCATCCCGACCGCGATGCATTGAATCACCACGAACGGCACCGCGCCCCAATAGATTTCGCCGGTCGTCACCGGCGGCATGCGCTTGGCGGAAACGCGGTCGATATACGACTCGCGCGGTGCCACCGAACGCAGATAGAACAGCGCAAATCCGAACGGTGGGTGCATGAACGAGGTTTGCATGTTCACGCCCAGCACCACGCCGAACCAAATGAGATCGATGCCGAGCCGCTCCGCCGCTGGTCCGAGCAGAGGGATCACGATGAAGGCGATTTCGAAGAAGTCGAGGAAAAATGCGAGAAAAAAAACAAATACATTGACGAAGACGAGAAAACCGACCTCCCCACCGGGCAGCGAGACCAGGAGCTCCTCGACCCATCTGTGTCCATCGACGCCGTAGAAGGTCAACGAGAAGACGCGCGCGCCGATCAGGATGAACACGACGAAGGCCGACAGCTTGGCTGTGATCTCCGCCGCTTGGCGCGTCAAGTCCCAGGTCAGCCGCCGCTTGATGAGCGCCAGAATGAGGGCGCCGCTCGCACCCATGGCTCCGCCTTCGGTCGGAGTCGCAAGCCCGATGAAGATCGTTCCGAGCACCAGGAAGATCAGGAACAGTGGAGGCACCATCACGAAGGTGACTTGTTGTGCAAGGCGCGACAGGAAGCGGAAGTTGAAAAGCTTGTCGCAAGCCCAATTCACCACCGCGACGCAAAAGGCGAACACGATCCCGATGAACATCAGAAGCACCACGTAATCCGCGCCGCGCGTGGTCGAGTTTCGCATCGCAAAAACGCCGACGCCGGCGCTGACGACGAACAGAACCGCTAGCGAAGGCAGGCCGCGTTTACCGGTGTCTTCGCGGTAGCGGATCGCCCCCACCGGCAGGCCCGGAGCGAATTTGGGAAACAGCAGCGTCACCAGCAGGACGTAGCCCGCATAAAGGCCCGCCAGCATGAGGCCGGGAAGGAACGCGCCCTCATACATATCGCCGACCGAGCGGCCGAGTTGATCGGCCATCACGATGAGCACCAGCGAGGGTGGAATGATTTGCGCGAGCGTTCCGGAGGCGGCGATCACGCCTGACGCCAGGCGCCTGTCATAGCCGTAGCGCAGCATGATTGGCAGCGAGATCAACCCCATCGAAATCACCGACGCTGCCACCACGCCGGTGGTAGCTGCTAGCAGCGCGCCGACGAAGACTACCGCATAGGCGAGACCGCCGCGGATCGTCCCGAACAGTTGCCCGATTGTGTCGAGTAGGTCTTCCGCCATGCCCGACCGCTCGAGAATAAGCCCCATGAATGTGAAAAATGGAATCGCGAGCAAAACATCATTGTTCATGATTCCGTAAATGCGCTCGGGCAGCGCCTGCAAGAAATCAGGACGAAACAGTCCAAGCTCGATACCGAGCAATCCGAAGATGAGGCCGTTGGCGGCAAGTGAGAAAGCAACTGGATAGCCAAGCAGCAGGAAGATCACCAATGACGCGAACATGATCGGCGCCATGTAGTGAATGAGCATCGCCGTCATGATCGTCGCCCCGGCCCCTACGGTTCGCAGCTACTCAGCATCGGTTTTCGCCACGGCAAGGATGCGCTCGGCCTCCGCTTCAGCCGCCGAGTGCGCTCCATCCCCGGTGGCATGGGGATCGGGAATGAGGCCGCGCATGACCGCGATGCGCTTGATGAGTTCGGAAATGCCCTGCCAGAACAGCAGCACAAATCCTATGAGAACGAGCGATTTCGCCGGCCATTGCGGCAGTCCGCCGGCATTCATCGATTGCTCGTTCAGCCGAAACGATCGGAGGAAGAACGGGACCGATGTGACGATCATGACGATCGTCAACGGCAACAGGAAGAACGCATGCCCGAAGACGTCAATGCCGTCGCGCCAGCGCTTCGGCAGCGTGCTATTGATGATGTCGATGCGAATGTGCTCGTTGGAGAGAAGCGTCCACGGCGAACACAATAGAAATATAGCTCCGAATATGACCCACTGCAGCTCCAGCCACGCGTTGGACGAGGTGTCGAACACCTTTCTGACCGTGGCATTTGTCGCGGAAATGATCACCACGATCAGGATCAGCCAGGACAAGAGTTTGCCGATCCGGAAATTGACCGCGTCGATGGCGCGGCTCAGCTTGAGCAAAACCTCCACCTGCGTTCCCCTTGATCTTGTCGGAGGGATCGCCGAACCGCCGGCGCCGCCTCCTGCTTTTGGTCCCGCCTGCGCTGCCGCCGGGACATCCGAACCTTCCTAGAGGCCTGCGCGGAGGTCAATCGGTAAAACGCGCGCACCCGGGTAGCCGCCGGGTCCGGCGTCTCGGCCCAGCGCCGCCGGTTCAGCCGCCGGTCACGCTCATGTGGCGGGCGAGCGCCGGGCGCTGATGGCGCCGATCGATGATGAAATCGTGCCCCTTGGGCTTGCGCGAGATCGCCTCCGCGATCGCCGCGTCGAGCAGATCGTTGCCTTCGGAGGCGCGCAACGGAGTGCGCAGATCGGCGGCGTCTTCCTGACCGAGGCACATGTAGAGGGTACCCGTGCAGGTCACCCGCACTCGGTTGCAGGATTCGCAGAAATTGTGGGTCAGCGGCGTGATGAAACCCAGCCGGCCGCCGGTCTCCGCGACCTTGACGTAGCGTGCAGGCCCGCCGCTGCGATAGTCGACATCCTCGAGCGTGAAGCGCTCGGCCAGACGCGCGCGCGCGATCGACAGCGGAAGGTATTGATCGAGGCGGCCCTCGCCGACGTCGCCGAGCGGCATCACCTCGATCAGGGTGAGCTCCATGCCGCGCCCATGCGCCCATTGCAGCAGCGCCGGGAACTCGTCCTCGTTCACGCCTTTGAGCGCCACCGCATTGATCTTGACCTTGAGGCCGGCCGCCTGCGCCGCATCGATGCCGTCCAGAACCTTGCTGAGCTCACCCCAGCGCGTGATGGCGCGGAACTTGTCGGGATCGAGCGTGTCGAGCGAGACATTGATCCGGCGCACGCCGAGCGCCGCAAGCTCCGCGGCATGTTTCGGCAGCTGCGAGCCGTTGGTGGTGAGCGTGAGTTCGTCGAGAGCGCCGCTTGAGAGATGGCGCGCAAGCGAAGCGACGAGGGTCATGATCCCGCGCCGCACCAGCGGTTCGCCGCCGGTCAACCTGAGTTTCCTGACGCCGCGCGCGATAAAGGCGCTGCACAGGCGATCGAGCTCCTCGAGCGAGAGCAGGTCGGCCTTGGGCAGGAACGTCATGTTCTCCGCCATGCAGTAGACGCAGCGAAAATCACAGCGGTCGGTGACCGACACGCGCAGATAGGTGATCGCCCGGCCGAACGGGTCGACCAGGGAGGCGAGCGGTTTTCCGCGAGGGGCGAACGCGAGACTATCCTGCATCACTACCGGATCGGCCTGGTCCTGTGCTGATCGACGTCCGGAAGGCCGCGCGTGCGGGGTCCCGGGCACGAATGATGAAACGGCGCTTGCGCCGTTTCATATGGGAATTCTGACGGATATCGGCCAGAGCGTCCAGCGCTCCGGCAGGTTGAAGCGGGGCTGCGCGGCGGCGAACGCGGAAGAGACCTAGCGCGAAGGCCAGGGATATTCGGTCGCGGAGGGCGCCGATTCGGCCGCAGCCGAAGGCGCCGGGACGGCCGCCGGGGCCGGCGCTGGCGCGTTCGTCGGGGCGGCCGACGCCATGGGCGGCGGCGCCGCGGGGCGGGTCGCTGCCGCAACCGGCGTCTTTTTCTTGGCCGGCGGCTTCGTTGCCGGCTTCACCGCCTGCAGCGTGACCTGAACCGGATTAGGTGCCAGCCGGGGCGTACTCCCCTCCGCGTCCGGACGCACCGCCACGGTCTGCGGATGATAGCCGCTCAGCGCAAGCGTGACGGAAAACTCGCTGCCGGGCTGGACCGCGAGTTGGCAGGGGGTGCGACAGCTCTGACCCAAGGAGGTCTTCGCTTCTGCTCCCGCTGGTTCTGATTCGATCGCCAGCGTCTCCGACTGGGGAGCGGATTTGAGGAAGTCGAGGCTCGGCATGGCTGCGGAACACGCGCCCAGCATGAGGCCACACGCCGTGACGGCAATAACTCGGCTCATGATCCCATCTCGGCGGCAACGGCCGCCTCTCCCCCAAGAACACAACCCCAGCGGAAGGCCTGAGCCGCGTACAACCCAGGACCCTTCCTAGCACCTGCTGTTAGCGCCCCAACTTGCCCCAAGTGTGGCGGCGACAAGGTAAAATCCCGATTAACGTTGTTCTGCCGCGAGGGAACTGCCCACGTCCAAAAGATCGAATACGGCGCTGGGCAGTTCACTTAAGCCCGCGATCACCCGGTCGGGCCGCAACTCGCTGACCGGGCTCTCGGTATAGCCGTAGTCGACGGCGATCACCGGTACGGCTGCCGCGCGCGCGGTCGCGACGTCGATGGGCGAATCCCCGACCATGACCGTATGGGCCGGCTCGCCCCCGGCGCGGGCGATGGTCTGGCGCAGGAAATCGGGATTGGGTTTTTTCAACCCGAACGTGTCGGCGCCGCAAATCGCCACGAAACGCTTCGTCAGCCCGAGCGCATCGAGCAGCCGCACCGATAGCCATTCCAGCTTATTGGTGCAGACCGCCAAGCGACAACCGCCGGCGCCGAGTTCATCGAGTGCGGATTCGAGACTCGGGAACGCGCGGGAACGATCCGCGATATGCGAGGCGTAATGGGCGATGAACTCCTTGACCAGCCGATCCACTTCCGCCGTGGCGAGCTTGCGACCTTCCGCCCTCAGCGAGCGTTCAATCAGCGATCGCGCGCCGCCACCCACCAGGTTGCGCGCAATGTCGTAAGGGACCGGCGGCAGACCTTCGCTGGCAAAGACGGTATTGAGCGTGCCAATGAGATCGGGCGCGCTGTCGACCAGCGTGCCGTCGAGGTCGAAGACAACCGTTAAAGCCCCCATCGCGGGTGAGGGCTAGCGGACGATTGGCGCAATAGTAAGGCTCGGCTTTCTATGGATTCTCAGGCCCTATCCGGGCCCGGCAGGGGCGAGGGTCGACGCGTGTTCCGTGCCCGTGCTGGACTATGCTCCCGCGTCCATCGGCGCTAGATAGGTGCCATTCCTGCTTGATACCGAGCCGACGACCGCAATCGCGATGGATATCGATGCCCAGAAACGCGCCGCCGCCGCCCGCGCCCTCGACTTCGTGCGCGCGGGCATGCGGCTTGGCCTCGGTAGCGGCACGACGGCCAAGCATTTCGTCGAGCTTCTGGGGCAGCGCGTCCGCGCCGGCCTCGAGGTCATCGCGGTGCCCACGTCGGAGACCACCCGCAGCGACGCCGAGCGATTGGGAATTCCGCTCACCAGTCTCGACGAGACGCCGCAGCTCGATCTCACCGTCGACGGTGCCGACGAGATCGCGCATGATCTGAGCCTGATCAAAGGCGGGGGCGGCGCGCTGCTGCGGGAAAAGATCGTCGCCTCCGCCTCCGCGCGCATGATCGTCATTGCCGACGAGTCCAAATGGGTCTCCTCGCTCGGTCGCTTCCCACTGCCGGTCGAGGTGGTGCCATTCGGATTGGCGGCAACGCGCCGGGCGGTCGAGGCGGCGGCCGCCGCGGCTGGTTGTGCCGGGCCGGCGCTTCTGCGGCGCGCCAAGGACGGCCACGCTTTCGTCACGGACGGAGGGCACTGGATTCTGGATGCCGCATTCGAGCGGATCGCCGATCCGAAAGCGCTTGCTGAACGTCTCGACGGCATTACCGGCGTGGTCGAGCACGGTCTGTTCATTGGGCTCGCCCATGCGGCGGTCATCGCCGGCTCGAGCGACGTGCGCGTGGTCGAGCGGCGCTGAGCCCGGATCACCCGAAGAGGAGGGTTTGATGTTTGCTTTTCCAACCGCCAGGTCCACTGGCGCCTTCATCCTTGCGCTAGGCTTCGCCCTTGCCCTCGGCGTCGGTGGCGCCGCCGCACAGGAACCTTCAAAAACCGCCATCGCCACCGCGAAGGAAGTTCTCACTGCGAAGGGCGCCAACTCGATGTACGCCCCTTTGGTCTCGGGCGTGATCGAGAGGACCAAGGTCGTGTTGCTGCAATCCAATCCCATGCTGGGCAAGGATTTGAATGAAGTCGCGACCAAATTGCACGCGGACTACGCCTCGCGCAGCGCCGAGATCCTCAACGAGGTCGCCAAAATCTATGCCTCCCGCTTTACCGAGCAGGAACTCAAGGACGCGCTCAACTTCTACAAATCGCCGCTCGGCCGCAAATTGGTGGTGGAGGAGCCGAACATCCTCGATCAGAGCATGAGAACCGCCCAGACTTGGGCCGAAAATCTATCGCAAGAGATCATCGCCAAAATGCGTGCGGAAATGAAAAAGCGAGGTCACGACATCTAGATGCTGCGTCCATCGGCGGCTTGTACGCCTCGACATGGCTGATCATGACCTCGATCTCGTCGTCATCGGCGCGGGCTCGGGAGGCGTGCGCGCGGCGCGGATCGCCGCCGGTTACGGCGCGCGCGTCCTGATCGCCGAGGAGTACCGCGTCGGCGGTACGTGTGTGATCCGCGGCTGCGTTCCCAAGAAGCTGCTCGTCTACGCCTCGCGCTTTGCCGACGAGTTCGAAGACGCCGCCGGCTACGGCTGGACGCTGCACGAACCGCGGTTCGACTGGCGGACGCTCATCGCCAACAAGGACCGGGAGATCGCGCGGCTTGAACTCGCCTATACCACCAACCTCGAGCGCGCCGGCGTCAAACTCGTCAAGAGCCGCGCCATGCTGGAGGACGCACACACCGTCCGCCTCGCAACGGGCGAGACGATCCGTCCGCGCTACATCCTCATCGCCACCGGCGCCGCGCCGTGGTTCGGCCCGCCGATCCCCGGGATCGAACACGTCATCTCCTCGAACGAGGCGTTCCATCTCGACAAACTGCCCGCCCGCATCCTGATCCAGGGCGGCGGCTATATCGCCGTCGAGTTCGCCGCCATCTTCAATGGGCTGGGCTCCGAGGTGACATTGGTCTACCGCGGCGAGAATATCTTGCGCGGTTTCGACGACGACCTGCGCGAGCATCTCAAGGCGGAGATGACCAAACTGGGCGTACGGATTGTCTGCGGCAGGACCGTGCGCGCCGTGCAACGCACGCAGCGTGCTTTCAGCGCCAAGCTCTCCGACGACAGCACGGTCGACGTCGACAAGGTGATGTTCGCGGTCGGGCGCTGGCCGAACGTTGCCGGTTTTGGTCTCGACGAGGCGGGCGTGCGCTGCACCCCCAACCGCGGCATCGCCGTCGACCCGCTATCGCAGACTTCGGTGCCGCACATCTACGCGATCGGCGACGTCACCAACCGTGTCAACCTCACGCCGGTCGCGATCCGCGAGGGGCACGCCTTCGCCGACACCATGTTCGGCGACAAGCCGACTGCGGTCGACCATACCAATGTCCCGACCGCCGTGTTCTCCGAGCCGGAGGTCGGCACGGTCGGCCTGACCGAGGCACAGGCCTGCGAGCGGCTGGCGAAAGTCGACGTGTACAAGACCTCGTTCCGCCCGCTGAAGATGACGCTCGCCGCCCGCGACATGCGCGCCTTCTTCAAGCTCGTGGTGGACGGCGAGAACGGGCGGGTGGTCGGCTGCCATATCGTCGGACCCGACGCCGGCGAAATGATCCAGCTCGTCGGCGTCGCCGTGAAGATGAAGGCGACCAAGGCCGATATCGACGCGGTGATCGCCGTGCATCCGACCTCCGCCGAGGAGCTCGTGACGATGCGGGAGAAGGCGCTGAGCCATCGCCGCGAGGCGGCGGAATAGTCAGTTGCCGGGCTCTGCGTCGCAATTCGATCTGGCTTGGAGCGCCGGCCCTCGTGTATAAGCTCGGCTCGGTTGGAAAACCTCGTTCGCACCGAGGGTTAAAGGGTCGTGGAGGGCGGTCATGCCCGAGCGTTGGACGCGCGACAGTTGGCGGCACAAGCCGATCGCCCAGGTTCCGGATTATCCGGACGGGGAAGCGCTCGCCTCGGTCGAGCGGCGCCTGGCGAGCTTTCCGCCGCTGGTGTTTGCGGGCGAGGCCCGCAGCCTGAAAAAGGCGCTCGGCCGCGTCGCGGCCGGAGAAGGTTTTCTGCTGCAGGGCGGGGACTGCGCCGAGGCCTTCACCGAGCCCAGCGCCAACAACGTCAGCGCCAACAACATCCGTGATTTCCTGCGCGTGTTCCTGCAGATGTCGGTGGTACTCACCTATGCCGCCGCCTTGCCGGTGGTGAAGGTCGGCCGCATCGCCGGTCAATTCGCCAAGCCGCGCACATCGCCGACGGAGAAGCGCGAGGGCAAGGAGTTGCCGAGCTACCGCGGCGACATCATCAACAGCGTCGAGTTCGACGAGGCCTCGCGGCGGCCGGATCCTGAACGCCAGATCGAGGCTTATCGCCACTCCGCCGCCACGCTCAATCTGCTGCGCGCGTTCGTCCATGGCGGCTACGCCAATCTCGCCAACGTCCGGCAATGGACGCTCGGTTTCGTCAAGGACTCGCCGCAGT
>VAZM01000076.1:0-4308 GCA_005883135.1 Alphaproteobacteria bacterium | reverse complement strand
AGCCACCCCGAGCTCAAGAGCACCGAGTTCTACACCAGTCACGAGGCGCTGCTGCTCGGCTACGAGCAGGCCATGACGCGCGAGGATTCGACGCACCCCGGCACCTTCTGCTGCACCTCGGCGCATATGGTATGGGTCGGGGACCGCACCCGTCAGCCCGATCACGCGCACGTCGAGTTTTGCCGCGGCATTATTAATCCGCTGGGACTCAAATGCGGCCCCTCGAGCAAGGTCGATGAGCTGCTGCGGCTCATCGACATTCTCAATCCGGAAAACGAGCCGGGCCGCCTCACGCTGATCGTGCGGCTGGGCGCGGACAAGGTCGGGGATCAGCTTCCGGCCATGATCCGCGCGGTTCAACGTGAAGGCAAAGTTGTGGTTGCACGGCAACACGATCACGGCGGCGAGCGGCTACAAGACTCGACCGTTTGAGCTGATCCTGAAGGAAGTGAAGAACTTCTTCGCCGTTCATGCCGCCGAGGGCAGCTATGCGGGCGGCGTGCATCTGGAGATGACCGGACAGAACGTCACCGAATGCACCGGCGGCGCGCGCGCGATCAGCGATGCCGATCTCAACGATCGCTATCACACCGCGTGCGATCCGCGGCTCAACGCTGAGCAATCGATCGACCTCGCGTTTCTGCTTGCCGACCTGCTCAAGGCGGAGCGCACCGCCAGGGCGCGGCCGTTGCCGGCCGCAGCCGGCCTCTGATCGGAGCTGCAGCGATCTGCTCCTGCTTCGCCGTCCAGGCCAAGCGGGGGTTTTGCGCAATCGGTTCTTATGATGGAATGCCGGCGGGTGCGCGGCGCTTTCGGGAAATCACAACGATCCGCGCAACGGGAGGTCCTCATGCATCGCCATATGCCTTTGGTAGGTGTGCTTTCGCTCGCCGCCGTGGTTTCGTTATCGTCCGGGGCAAGCGGCCAACTTGCGGTTTCCGCCAACGACGGCAAAGCCGTGCTCACCGACGGCGTGAATTCGGTACCGGCCAATCCGCCGCGCGACACGGTGACGCTCATTGATCTCAATGCGAAGCCGCCCAAGGTCGTCGCCGAGATCGAGGCTCCGACCAGCGTGATCGGCCCGCCGCTGAGCGTGGCGGTGGCGCGCGACGAGAGTTTCGCGCTGGTCACCGCGGCATCCAAGATCGATCCGGCCGATCCGAAGAAGACCGTGCCGGACGACAAGCTCTCGGTGATCGATCTCAAAGCCTCGCCGCCCAAGGTCTCGGCGCAGTTGCAGGCCGGTAAAGGCGCCGCCGGCGTATCGATCAATCGGGCCGGCACGCTGGCGCTGGTCGCCAACCGCTCCGAGGGCACGGTCTCGGTGTTTTCCATCGCCGGCCATACGCTGACGCCGGTGGGCAAGATCAGCTTGGGCGACGACAAGTCCGGACCGTCCCATGTCGCCATTGCCCCGGACGGCAAGACGGCGCTGGTCACCCGCGACAACGATCACAAGATTTCCGTGCTGTCGATCGACGGCACCAAGGTCGAGTACACCAAGCGCGACATCTCGGCCGGACTGCGGCCTTACGGGCTCGGCATCCACCCCAACGGCAAGCTCGCGGTGGTCGCCAATATCGGCACCGGAAGTGGCGATGCCGATACCGTGAGCCTCATCGATATCGAGGCAAAGCCGGCGCGGGTCGTTCAGACCATCACCGTCGGCCCAACCCCGGAAGGGATTGCGCTCTCTCCCGACGGCGCCTTTGTCGCCGTCGGCGTGATGAACGGCTCCAACAAACCCAAAGCCGACCCGTTCTTCACCGATTACGGGCTAGTGAAGGTCCTGAGCGTCAAAGGCAATGAATTGGTCCCGCTGACCGAGGCCAAAGTCGGCCACTGGTGTCAGGGGTTCGCCTGGAGCAAGGACAACCGCACGCTCCTCGTGCAATGCATGGTCGAGAACGAGATCATGGTGTTCGATTTCGACGGCAAAGCGCTCAAGCCGGCCGGATCGATCAAGGTCGGTGCGGGGCCCGCGGCTATTCGCACGGCGGAGCCGTAGGCTGCTCCCGCCGCCCGCATCGTTTGATCTCGGCGAGCGCGACCCGCGCGCGCTGGCGGATACGCGCTGATTTGGAGCCGGCTGCGTCGCACTCGAATGGAACGGTTGCTGCGCGCTACCATCAACAGCTGGCGTGGCCTCCTCGCAGCAACGCGCAGCGAGGAGGCCTTTCGCCTGGAGCTGATCGCCCTCGTCCTGGCGATTCCGGTCGCCTTTCTGCTGGCCGAGCAGGCTTGGAAGCGCCTTGCGCTGATCGCGGTCGTGGCTTTCGTGCTCGTCGTGGAGCTCTTGAACACCGCGATCGAGAAACTTGCCGACCGGGTCAACCTTGCGATCGATCCCCAGATCGGCCGGGTCAAGGATATGGGCTCGGCCGCGGTCGGCCTGGCGCTGCTGATCGCTGCCATGGCCTGGCTGTTGGCGCTTGCCGAGCGAATCGGGCTCATCTGACCGGACCTGTGCGGCGATTGCCGGGCGCGGCTGCGACGCGCTAGACCTACGCCATGAACGCGCGTCCCACCGACCGCTTGGCCGTCACCATCGGACAACTCAATCCGATCGTCGGCGACATTGCCGGAAACGCCGAGAAGGCGCGCCGCGCGCGCGCCGAGGCGGCCCGCGCCGGCGCGGATCTGTTGGCACTACCGGAACTGTTTCTCTCCGGCTATCCGCCCGAGGACCTCGTGCTCAAGCCGGCGTTCCAGGCTGCGTGCCGGGCCAAGGTCGAGGAGCTTGCGCGTGAAACCGCCGACGGCGGACCGGCGCTGCTGATCGGCACGCCATGGCCGGAGGAAGGCAAGCTCTACAACGCCTATTGCCTGCTCGACCGCGGCGCCATCGCCGCCGTGCAGCTCAAGGTGAACCTGCCGAACTATGGCGTCTTCGACGAGCGGCGGCTGTTCGCTGCGGGGCCGCCGCCCGGACCGGTCAATTTCCGCGGCGTGCGCCTCGGGCTGCCCATCTGCGAAGACATTTGGACCGAATGGGGCGATTACGAAGACGTGGTCGAATGCCTCGCCGAGACCGGCGCCGAGCTGATGATCGTCCCCAACGGTTCGCCCTACTCGCGTGACAAGGACGAGCTCCGCCTCAACATCGCGGTAGCGCGGGTGACCGAGACCGGCGTACCGCTGATCTATGTCAACCAGGTCGGCGGGCAGGACGAGCTCGTGTTCGACGGCGCCTCATTTGGCCTGCATGCGGATCGCACGCTCGCCTTCCAACTCCCGGCGTTTCGCGAAAGCGTCAAGACGGTGCAATGGGAGCGCGCCGGCAATAGCTGGCAGTGCGTCGATGGACCCGTGGTCGAGACCGAGCAGGACGACAAGGCGGATTATTTCGCCTGCATGCTCGGGCTGCGCGATTACATCGACAAGATCGGCTGCAAGGGCGTGGTGCTCGGGCTATCGGGCGGCATCGATTCGTCCCTGGTAGCGGTCTTGGCGGCCGACGCGCTCGGGCCCGAGCGCGTGTATTGCGTGATGCTGCCTTATCGTTACACCTCGCAGCAATCGCTCGACGACGCGGCGCAGGTCGCCAACGCGCTACGCATCCGCTACGACGTGGTGCCGATCGAAAGCGCGGTCGTGGGATTGGAGACGGCGCTCGCGCCGCTCTTTGCCGGCAAGCCGCGCGACGTGACCGAGGAGAATTTGCAATCGCGCACGCGCGGCACCATCCTCATGGCCATATCGAACAAGCTCGGGCTGATCGTCGTGACCACCGGCAACAAGTCGGAAATGTCGGTCGGCTACGCCACGCTCTATGGCGACATGAACGGCGGCTTCAATCCGATCAAGGATCTCTACAAGACCGAGGTTTATCGCCTGGCCCGGCTGCGCAACGGCTGGAAGCCCGACGGCGCGCTGGGTCCGCACGGCCCGGTTATTCCCGACAGCATTCTCACCCGCGCGCCCAGCGCCGAGCTGCGCGAGAACCAGACCGACCAGGACACGCTGCCGCCCTACGACGTGCTCGACCAAATCCTCGCTCGCCTGGTGGAGCGCGAGGAGCCCATCGCCAAAATCGTCGCGGAAGGCTTCGACCGAGAGACGGTCATGAAGGTCGAGCGCATGCTGCATCTCGCCGAGTACAAGCGCCGGCAAGCAGCTCCCGGGGTCAAGGTGACGCTGAAGAATTTCGGCCGCGACCGCCGCTATCCCATCGTCAACCGCTTCCGCGATTCCGGCGCGCCGCTGCCCGAGCCCGACCGCGCGCTGGCGAAGAACGCGGCGGCGAAAAGCGAAGCGTTCGATTTCTGAAGAGAAGAGCACGCCATGTACAAAGCCTCCGCGGGT
>VAZM01000567.1 GCA_005883135.1 Alphaproteobacteria bacterium | reverse complement strand
ACTCAATGGCGAATCCGTGGGTACGATCATCACAGCATAAGCGAGGCCAAGCATGTCATCCCCAATGCCTGAAAATCCCGCCGACGGGCGCCACCACATCCAGTCGATGCTGATGCGCGAGAGCTTGCTGGATAAACGCGTGATGTCCTCAACCGAGACGCCGGTTGTAGCGATGCTGCCGTTTTGCCACGTCATAAAGGTCGGGGGGCGATCGATTGTTGATCGCGGCAAAAGCGCGACCTATCCGCTGGTCGATGCCATTGTTGCCGCGCTCGATGATCTACGTCAAGGACGAAGAGGGTCTCTACACGGCCGATCCGAAAAAGGACCGTAATGCGAAGTTCATCCCCAAGATCACTGTCGATGAGCTCGAGCGGCTCGACCTCGCCGACGTCGTCCTCGAACATACCGTGTTCCAGCTCATGCGGAACGCCAAGAACCGCCGCTCGGTCCAGGTCATCAACGGCCTGAAGCGAGGCAATTTGACCCGCGCGCTCGATGGCGAGCACGTGGGGACGATCATCACCGCGTAAGCGAGGCCGACCATGTCATCGTTCGCGCCGCCCTCCCCTACGGCTGAAACTCCCGTCGACGGGCGCCACCATGTCGAATCGATGCTGATGCGCGAGAGCCTGCTGGACAAACGGGTGATGTCTGCGACTGAGACGCCCGTCGTGCCTATGCTGCCGTTTTGCCGCGTGCTCAAAGTCGGCGGGCACTCGATCGTCGACCGTGGCAAGAGCGCGACCTATCCGCTGGTCGATGCCATCGTCGCAGCGCTGGCGAACTTCAAGCTGGTCATTGCCACCGGCGGGGGCATCCGCAGCCGGCACGTGACCTCGATCGGCATGGATCTCGGCCTGCCGACCGGCGTGCTCGCGCAGTTGCGGATCATCGACGCTCTCGGCAATGCCCACCTCCTGGGGACCCTGCTCGCGCCACATGGTGTGGTGGCGATCCCGCCGGAAATCCTCGGACACATGCTGCCGTTCTTCATTAAGGCGGCTCCGGCCGTGATCTGCAACGGTGATCCGCCGTTCTCCATCTGGGAACATCCACCGCGCGTTGGGCGCATCCCGCCGCACCGTACTGATTCAGGCAGTTTTTTGCTCGCCGAATGCTACGGCTGCGCCAACCATACGCTGATCAAGGACGTCGATGGCCTCTACGAGGCAGATCTTCAGATCAACCCGAGGGCTGCTTTCATTAAGGAAACCACAGTGGCGGAGCTCAAGGAGCGCAATTTGCGGACTCTGCCGTTCGATCGGGCGCTGATCGATCTACTGGCGTGTGCCCGCCAGGTTAAGCAATTTCAGATTATCAACGGGCTCAAGCCCCATCTGTTGGAGGCGGCGTTGCGCGGCGAACACGTCGGAACCATTGTCCGCAAGGACTAGCGGAGCACGACGAGGGCAAAAGGATCATCTGGAGCCTCGCTAGCATGGCGTGGCGCGGATTAACCCAGTGCCCTAGGTTCTATCAAGTCCGTGACGCAGCAATGGATCTACCAAGCGCATTCCATGCAGAAAGCTCAAACCGCTCGAAGGCTACGCGAGCGGGCCGCCGGACTCGGTGGACCCGAGTCCCAGTCCAGCTAAGCTAGCTGGGCACTATGATCGCCACCCTCAAACGTCTCGACGACGTGCTGCACCCGGTTCTGCATCGGCTTACGCTCATTGTGCCAAGCGTGGTTCCACTCGAGCAGGCGAGCGGCGCCGTACCCGTTGAACCGGTGCTTGCTTCGCGTTCCGTCCCTGAGCGCAGCATTGCGCTGCGGTCCGGGCTCGCCGTGAGCTCTCTCGACCTTGTGGGCGCATCGCCGCACTCACCGGTTGTCTTAACTCGAACGCCCGCTCGCGTCACGGCTGGCGATCCGCTGCCCGAAGGCTGCGATGCCGTCATCGATGCTACAGCGCTGACCGAGGCCGGCCCTATGATCCTAGTCAACGACTCCGCGACA
>VAZM01000566.1 GCA_005883135.1 Alphaproteobacteria bacterium | reverse complement strand
CTCATCGTTGACGACGCGCTCGGCGGTGAACCTGAGCCTCGCCCAGGCGCCGCGCCCGCTGCCGTCGGGCGGATCGTCGAGCTCGATGCGTCCGCCGTGCTCCTCGAGGATGCGGCCGACGATGGCGAGCCCGAGGCCGGTGCCCTTCTCGCGCGTCGTCACATACGGTTCGAGCAGCCGATTGCGGTTTTCCTTCGGCAGCCCGGTGCCGTTGTCGATGATGTCGATCACGATGTCGGCCTCCTCGCGCGCCGCCGAGATCTTGATGCGGCCGCGGCCGAGCTGCTCCGGCGGCACCGCGGCGATCGCCTCCGTCGCATTCTTGATGATGTTGGTCAGGGCCTGCGAGATCAGCCGCCGGTCGAAGCGCGCCGGCATCGGATCCTCCGCGGTCTCCACTTCGATATCGACGTCGGGATGGCCGACGCGCATCAGGAACACCACCTGGCGCACCGTATCGGCGAGGTCTTCCGACGTGATCACCGGTTTGGGCATTCGCGCAAAGCGCGAGAACTCGTCCACCATGCGTTTGATGTCCTCGACCTGTCGCACGATGGTGTCGGTGCATTGCACGAACACGGCGGGATCTTCGACGATCACCGCGCTGTACTTGCGGCGCAGGCGCTCGGCCGAAAGCTGGATCGGGGTCAGCGGATTTTTGATTTCATGGGCGATTCGTCGCGCAACGTCGGCCCAAGCCGAGCTGCGCTGCGCGACCACCAGCTCGGTGATGTCGTCGAGGGTGGCCACGTAGCCGTGCTCGGCCACGGCCGACTGCTCGGTCGTGAACCGAACCGACAGATTGCGCTCGCGCCCGCCGCGGCTCATGGTGATCTGGCCCTGGACCAGCCGTTGCGTGCCCGAGCGCGCTTCCTCCAACAGCGGCGCGAGTTCCGGCACGATCGCCGCGAGCGGCCGGCCGAGGATGTCCGATTGCGTTCGTGCGATGAGCTTCTCGGCGGACCGGTTGACGATGCTGATGCGTCCCTCGGGATCGACGCCGATGACGCCGGCGCTCGCCCCCGCCAGCACCGCTTCCGTGAAGCGGCGGCGGCTGTCCATGACGTCGCGTGCGCGCATGAGATCGTCGCGCTGGGTCCGCAGCTCCTGCGTCATGTTGTTGAAGGTCTCGCCGAGCTGGGCCAAATCTCCTTCGCCGGGACGGATCGGCACTTGCACTTGCAGGTTTCCGGTCGAGACCTGATTGGCCGCGCCGATCAGCCGGCGAATCGGCGCCACCAGACGGTTGGCAAAATTCAGCCCGATCCACACCGCGGAGAGCAGCACGATGAGCGCCACGACCGTGTACATCAGCGCGAAGGCGACCTGAACGCCCAGTCGCCGCGCCTGGAGGCTCGCGTATTCCGCGACGCTCTCCTGCGTCGCCTGCAACTGCTCGACCACGCGCGGATCGACCGGGCGCGCGACGTAGAGATACGCATCGTCGTAGCCGCGCAGCTTGATGACCGCCGCGACGGTCTTGGCCTCGGCGAGCAGCGCAATCTGCGGTTCGCCGTCCCCCACTTCCTTGAGCGCGCCGCTCGAAGGCGCGATGAAGTCGCCGCTGGTCTGGAGATCTGCACGCTCGATGATCGACAGGTCGCCGCGGACCATCAGCGCGTGCGGCAGGCCGCGGATCGAGGCCTGCGCCTTGAGGAATTGGCGGAAGCGGTCGCGATCCTGGTCGAACAGCGGCTTGGCACGTCCCACGTCGTAGGCCATGGCCAGAATGTCGCCGCGAATCATTGCGGCATGCTCGCGCAGATAGGCCTCGGCGACGGTGAGCGAGTTCTCGATCACGGCGCGGGTGCGGGTGGAGAACCAGCGGTCGAGCCCCCGCTCGAGCGTGATGCTGGCGATGACCGCCAGCAGCACCGCCGGCACGGCGGTAATCACCGAGAACAGCCCGACGATGCGCACGTGCAGCTTGGCGCCGGCGCGCCCGCGCCGCCGCGCCTGCACGATCTTGAACACCTCGTAGGCGATGATCCCGAGCAGCACGAGCATCATCGCGCCGTTGCCGAGCAGGACCCCGACCACGACGTCGTGCGTCGGCACCACGGGAGTGAGGCCCGTGAGCACGACGAAGGTCACGACGGCGGACAGCAGGGCGAGGCCGACGGCGACCGGACCCATGGCCCGGCTTGCGAGCCGGGACGAGGGCCCGCCGGGTTCGGCGGTCTGTGGAAGGGCGAGTTGTTCGACGCTCGTCATGGGCGCTTGCGGACCGGCGGAACTCGACGCGAGCGGTACGCAGCGGACCTGCAGCCCCCCCGTCCCCTGCGTTTTCGGCTCAAACTGATG
>VAZM01000075.1:6459-24330 GCA_005883135.1 Alphaproteobacteria bacterium | reverse complement strand
TGCGCATCGCGGGCGGGAGGGGCTTTAAGGTTGCGCGGAATGGTCGCGCGGCAGTTGCCGGTGGAATGAACTGCTTATACTGAAGGTTATACCGTTTTTACGGCGGCGTCTCATAGCGATATGTTAGAAGCTTATTCTTGCATACAAAAAGACTCGTTTATGAGCGGTTCACCGATAAACACAGAGGGAGTCCGGGCGGGCCGATGCAAGCCCCGCGCGGCGCGGTAATTCGGTAATGAAGACGCGGACGGTGGTAACGTTGGCGGTGGTGGTGGCTGTCGCGGCCGCCGGTGCCATCGCCGCGACGCGCAGCGGCTTGTGGCCGGGCGGCGCGATCGCCCAAGCCCCGCGCCAGACCGCCCCTCGCGCCGTTCCGGTCGAGGTTGTTACCGCTACCAGGAAAGTCGTTCCGGTCCGGATCGAGGCGCTCGGATCGGTCACGCCGATCGCCAGCGTCGCGATTAAGCCGCGCGTGGACAGCGAAATCACCGGGGTGCACTTCCGTGACGGCGCCCTGGTGCAGCAAGGCGACCTGCTGTTCACCCTCGACAGCCGCGCCATCGAGGCCCAGGTCAGGCAGGTCGAAGGCCTGCTCGCCGGCGCAAGGGCCAATCTCGAGCAGGCTGAACGCGACGTCGGGCGCTACACCGAACTTCTCGCCAAGAGTGCGACCACCCTGGTGACGCTGCAAAACGCGCGCACGCAGACGAACATCTGGCGAGCCTCGGTGGATTCCAATACCGCGCAACTCGAGAATTTGAACATCCAGCTCAGCTACTGCACCATCCGCGCGCCGATTGCGGGGCGGGCCAGCATGGCCGCGGTCAAGGTCGGCAATTTCGTGCGCGCGTCCGACTCGCCGTTGGCTACCATCATCCAGACTGCGCCGGTTTACGTGACCTTTGCGCTTCCCCAGGGCTATCTGCCGGATCTGCGCCAGGCGCTTGCCAACGAGAGCGCCACCATCGAGGCGATCATTCCCGGCGAGCCGCGGCGGGCAAGCGGCCAGGTGACGATGATCGAGAACAGCGTGGACGCGCCGACGGGCACGGTCCCGGTCCGCGCCACCATGCCCAATGCCGATGAACTGCTCTGGCCGGGCACGCTGGTCACCGTGCAATTGACCTTCCGCCAGGAGGAGGCGGTCACGGTGCCCTCGACCGCCGTGCAGATGAGCCAGACGGGCTCCTACGTTTTCGTCATCGACAACGATGTGGCGACGGTGCGGCCGGTGGAGGTTGCGCGCGTGCTCGCCAGCGATTCTGTTCTCGCCAGCGGACTCGACGGCGGCGAAACGGTCGTAACCAACGGCCAACTCCTGCTTTCCAACGGGACCAAGGTGAGCGTGCGCGCTCCGAAGGTCGGGTCGTAATCCATGGTGCTCTCGGAGACCTGCATTCGCCGGCCGGTGCTGACCACGCTGGTCACCGCCTCGATTATCGTGTTGGGTATTTTCGCCTACCGGCTGCTCTCCGTCGCGGCGCTGCCGGCCGTCGACTTTCCCACCATCAGTATCCAGGGGCAGCTGCCCGGCGCGAGCGCGGAAACCATGGCCGCTTCGGTGGCGGCGCCGATCGAGCGCCAGCTTTCCACCATCGCCGGCATCACCTCGCTCACCTCCTCGTCCTCGCTCGGCCTGACCTCGATCACGATCCAGTTCGATCTCAACCGCAATATCGATGGCGCCGCGCTTGACGTGCAGACGGCGCTGACCGTCGCGGCGCGCAAGCTTCCGGTGGAAATGACCACGCCGCCGAGCTTTCGGAAGGTCAATCCGGGCGACTTCCCGATCATGTACATCAGTTTGGTCTCGCCGACGCTGCCGTTGTCCGTCGTCGACGAGTACGGCGAGATCACGCTCGCGCAGCAGATTTCGCAGCTGACCGGCGTCGCCCAGGTGCTGGTGTACGGCGCGCAGAAATTCGCCGTGCGGGTGCAGGTCGATCCGGTGGCCGCGGCGGCGCGCAATATTTCGCTCGACGACATCCGCACCGTCGTTGCCAAAACAAATTCCAACACGCCGGTCGGCACGCTCAACGGGCCGAAACAGAGCGTGACGCTCACGGCTTCGGGCGCGATGACGAAGGCCGAGGAGTACCGCAAGGTCGTCGTCGCTTATCGCAACGGCGCACCGGTTTACCTCGATCAGGTCGCGCACGTCATCGACAGCGTGGAGAACGACAAGATTGCGAGCTGGTTCAACAACGAGCGCGCCATCGTGCTCGCGATTCAGCGCCAACCGGACGCCAACACGGTGGCGGTGGTGGATTCGGTTCGTTCGCATCTGCCGCAGTACCGAGCTTCCATACCGCCGTCGATCCGCATGGAAGTGCTCATGGACCGCTCCGTGTCGATCCGAGAGTCGGTACGAAGCGTGCAGGAGACGCTTCTCATCGCCGTGGTCCTGGTCATCCTGGTGATCTTCCTGTTCCTGCGCTCGCTCTCCGCCACCATCATTCCCTCGCTCGCGGTTCCGGTGTCGCTGATCGGCACCTGCGCGGCGATGTACGTCTTCGGATTTTCCATCAACAACATGACGCTGCTGGCCCTGACGCTCTCGGTCGGGTTCGTCGTCGACGACGCCATCGTCATGCTGGAGAACATCGTACGGCACGTCGAAGGCGGGATGCGGCCGTTCGAGGCCGCGCTCAAGGGCGCGCGCGAGATCGGCTTTACGATCATCTCGATCACCTTCTCGCTGATCGCCGTCTTCATTCCCGTGCTGCTGATGGGCGGCATGGTCGGCCGGGTGTTTCGCGAATTCGCGGTGACGATCGCGGTCGCCATCATCCTGTCGGGGTTCGTCTCGCTGACGCTTACGCCTATGCTGTGCGCCCGCGTCCTACATCCGCATCGTAAGGGTGAGAAACAGAATGTCGTGCTGCGGATCTTCGAGGCGGCGTTCAACAGCTGGCTGCGCGCCTACGAATGGTCGCTTGATCGGGTGTTGCGATACAAAGCCGTGACGCTCCTGGTGACGCTGGCGACGCTTGGCCTATCGGTGTGGCTCTACATCATCGTTCCCAAAGGCTTCTTTCCGACCGAGGACACCGGCTTCATCTCCGCCTCGACCGAAGGCTCGTCGGACATTTCGTTCCAAGGGATGGTCGATCTGCAGCGCCAGGTGGCGGAGATCGTCCGCGCCGATCCGGCGGTCGATTACGTCAATTCCACGGTGGGGGCCGGCGGCCCGAACCCGACCGCCAACATCGGGCGCATGTTCATCGCGCTCAAGCCGCGCAAGGAGCGCCACGAAAATTCGACGGCGGTGATCCAGCGGCTGCGCAACACCGCCAATACCGTTCCCGGCATGGCGGTCTATTTCCAGAACGTTCAAAACATCAACATTACCGGCCGCATTTCCAAGAGCGAGTATCAGTACACGCTGCAGTCGAGCGACACCCAACTGTTGTACGACATCTCGCCGAAATTGCGCGACCGCATCGCCGAGATCGACGGACTGCGCGACGTCACCACCGATCTCTACATCAAGAACCCGCAGATGACGGTCGAAGTGGACCGCGAGAAGTCGGCCGTTTACGGAGTTACCATCGACCAGATCCGCCAGGAGCTGTTCAACGCCTTCGGCGCGCGGCAAGTGGCGACCATCTACACGCCGACCAATGATTATCAGGTCATCCTCGAGAGCCAGCCACGATTCCAGGCCGATCCCTCGCAGCTGCAGAACATCTTCGTAAAGACCAACGTGGCCGGCGGGGCGGGGACTGGAACCGGGCCCGGCGCCGGCATCAACGGCAACGGCATCCCCTCGGGAACGGCCATCCCTCTGTCAGCGGTCACCCGCGTCGTGCCCGCGGTCGGCCCGTTGCAAGTTAATCACCAGGGCAATCAGCCCGCCGTGACGATCTCGTTTAATCTCGCGCCCGGCTTTTCGCTCGGGCAGGCGGTCGACGCGATCAAGGAAATCGAGCGCGAATTCCGTCTGCCGATCACGATCAGCACCGGCTTCCAGGGTTCGGCGCAGGTGTTTCAGGACTCGCTCAAAGGCCAAGGCGTGCTGATCTTGGCGGCGATCTTTGCCGCCTACGTGGTGCTCGGAGTTCTCTACGAGAGCTTCATTCATCCGATCACCATCATCTCCGGCCTGCCTTCCGCTGGCGTCGGCGCGCTGCTGGTGCTCATGCTGTTCAATATGGATCTGTCGGTCATCGCCATGATCGGCATCGTCATGCTGGTAGGCATCGTCAAGAAGAACGCGATCATGATGATCGACTTCGCGATCGATCGCCGGCGGGTGGGCATGGGCGCGCAGGCCGCCATCCGCGAGGCGGCACTACTGCGCTTCCGGCCGATCATGATGACGACATTCGCGGCAATCCTCGGGACGCTGCCGATCGCGATCGGCACCGGCGCCGGCGCCGAGCTGCGCCAGCCGCTCGGCATCGCCGTGGTGGGCGGGCTGCTTCTGTCGCAGCTTTTGACGCTCTACATCACGCCGGTCATCTATATCTACCTCGACCGGCTCGACCGCATGCTGCGGTATCGGCTCGAGCCGCAGCTGCGCGAGCTGCCGGAGCATGGCGAGCGCCCGACCGCCGTGGCGGCCGAGTAAGCCCCGAAGCAAATCAGAGCGAGAAGCTTGTTCCGCAGCCGCAGGATGCCGTGGCCTGCGGGTTGTTGATGCGGAAGGACGCGCCGATCAGGTCGTCGACGAAATCGATCTCGGAACCGGCCAGGTAGCCCACCGAGATTTGATCGATCAGCACGGTCGCGCCCTCGCGCCGGATGACGACATCGTCGTCCGCCTGGGCGCGGTCGATATCGAACCGGTACTGGAAACCGGAGCAGCCGCCGCCCTCCACGCTCACGCGGAGCATGCTGCCGGGAGGCTCGCGGCGCAAAATCTCGCCGATGCGGCGTGCCGCCCGTTCGGTGACAGTAATGTCGCTCATTCGCGCACCAATGATTGCCAGCGGGCCTGACGAATAGTTAAGTGCAAGTGGGCCTTTGGTCAATTGGCGGTCCGGCATGGCGGTTGAAGCGGCCCTTGCGCGCGCGCCCTACGCATCCGCTCCCGGCAGGAGTCGCGGCCGGCTCTATCCGGAACCGGTGAACGCAACCCGCAACGCCTTCCGGCGCGACTGCGACCGCATCATCCACGCCACCGCGTTTCGCCGACTCGCGCACAAGACCCAGGTCTTCGTCTTCCACGAAGGGGATCATTTTCGCACCCGGCTGACCCACACTCTCGAGGTCACCCAGATCGCGCGCTCGCTCGCCCGCGCGCTCGGTCTCGACGAGGATTTGGCCGAGGCGCTGGCGCTCGCCCACGATCTCGGCCATCCCCCCTTCGGGCATGCCGGCGAGCGCGCGCTCGATCGCTGCCTCGCAACCTGCGGCGGCTTCGATCATAACGCGCAGACGCTGCGAGTGGTGACCGCGCTTGAGCGGCGCTATCCGGCCTTCGACGGACTGAACCTCTCCTGGGAAACGCTCGAGGGCATCGTCAAGCATAATGGGCCGCTCACCATGCGCGACGGCAGTCCCGTCGAAGCCTATCGCGAGCGCGGGCTGCCGCACACGATCGCCATGGATAACCGCACGCGGGACCTCGAGTTGTGGAGCTTCGCCGGCGCCGAGGCGCAACTCGCCGCCATCGCCGACGACATCGCCTACGACGCTCACGACATCGACGATGGTTTGCGCGCCGGCCTCTTTGTGCTCGACGATCTCGCGGGGGTGCCCTTGATCCGCGACATTCTGCGAGCGATCCGCGATGAACATCCCGCTCTCGACCCCCCGGGGCTGGTGCATGAACTGGTGCGTCGCCTCATCACGGCGATGATCGAGGACGTCATCGCGGAAACCGCGGGCCGCCTGCGGAAGTTGGCGCCGCGCTCGGCCGATGAGGTGCGTCACGCCGGGCAGCCGGTCGCCGGTTTCTCGCCCGCCATGGCGGAGGCCGACCGGGCCATCAAGGGCTTTCTTTACCCGCGGATGTATCGGCACGAGCGCATTATGCGCATCATGGGCGACGCGGAGCGCCTGGTTTGCGCCCTGTTCGCCCGCTACCTGGAACGACGCGGCGACATGCCGGCGGAATGGGCGCAGACCGCCGATGAGACCGATGAAGCCGCGCGGTTGCGCCACATCGCCGATTTCATTGCCGGCATGACCGATCGCTACGCGCTCACGGAGCATGCGCGGCTTTTTGACTCGACCCCGGAATTGCGTTAGGCGGCGCGACCCGACGCCGATCTGCCGACCATGGGCGACCAGAACATCTTTGCCGCGGTCCTCGACAAAGTGCGTGCCGCCAACGAGGCGCTGATTGCCGACGGCGTGCTTCCTGTCGGGATCGATCAATCCCGCATCGTGGTCGAGCCGCCGCGCGAGAGCGCGCATGGCGATATGGCGACCAATGCCGCCATGGTGCTGGCCAAAGGCGCCGGCAGCAAGCCGCGGGTACTCGCGGAAGCGATCGCGGCAAAGCTGCGCCGCGACGATGTCGTTGCAAAGGCGGAGGTCGCCGGGCCCGGTTTCATCAATCTGACGCTCCGGCCGGCGGCATGGATCAACGCCTTGCGCGCGATCCTCGCGGCGGGGAAGAACTACGGGCGCGGCGACGTCGGCGGAGGCGCCGCAGTCAACGTCGAATACGTCTCCGCCAATCCGACCGGCCCAATGCATGTCGGTCACTGCCGCGGCGCGGTGTTCGGCGACGCGCTCGCCAATCTGCTTGCGTTCGCTGGCTTCAACGTGACGCGCGAGTACTACATCAATGACGCGGGTGCCCAGGTCGACGCGCTGGCACGCTCCGCCTTCCTGCGCTACCGCGAGGCGCTGGGCGAGCACATCGACGTCATACCGGAAGGCCTTTATCCCGGCGATTACCTCAAGCCGGTCGGGGCGGCACTTACCGCCGAGTACGGCGCGGCGTTGCGGGACAAACCCGAGACGGAATGGCTACCGGTCGTCCGCAACCGCGCCGTCGACATGATGATGGCAGAGATCCGTAACGATCTTCAGGCGCTCAACGTCGTCCACGATGTGTTTTTTTCCGAGCGCTCGCTGATCGAGGGCACGCGCGATCAGGTCGGCGAAACCATCGCCGCGCTGCGGCGCGCGGGTTACGTCTACGAAGGGCGCCTGCCGCCGCCCAAGGGCGCACCGGTGGAGGATTGGGAGGATCGCGAGCAGACACTGTTCCGTGCCACCGACTTCGGCGACGACGTCGACCGCCCGCTGATGAAATCGGACGGGAGCTACACGTACTTCGCCTCGGACATCGCCTATCACAAGAACAAGGTCGACCGCGGTTTCCGCAGCATGATCGACGTGTGGGGCGCCGACCACGGCGGCTACATCAAACGCGTGCAGGCGGCGGTCAGCGCAGTCCGGGCGATAACGCAGGCGGGCAACGCCGACCTCGACATCAAGATCGTGCAGTTGGTGAAGCTGTTGCGCGGCGGCGAGCCCGTCAAAATGTCGAAGCGCGCCGGTGAGTTCGTGACCTTACGTGAAGTCGTGGACGAGGTCGGCAAGGACCCGGTCCGCTTCATGATGCTCTACCGCAAAAACGACGCGGTGCTCGATTTCGATCTGGCCAAGGTGATCGAGCAATCCCGCGACAACCCGGTATTTTACGTCCAATACGGCCATGCCCGCGCGCAATCCGTATTCCGCAATGCGCGCGAGGCCGTTCCGGACCTGCCGAGCGATGACGCGGCGCGCGCGGCCATGCTCGCGGCCGCACCGCTTGATCGACTGGAGGATGCCGGCGAGCTCGCGCTGATGCGGCGGCTTGCGCTTTACCCGCGCCTGATCGAAGCCGCCGCGGTCGCCCACGAGCCGCACCGCATCGCGTTTTATCTTTATGATCTTGCAAGTGATTTCCACACGCAGTGGAATCGCGGAAAAGATGCGTCATATTTACGCTTCATTATCCAGAATGATCCACAAATGACCATGGCCCGTCTTGCGCTGGTGCAGGGCTTGGTGACCGTTCTCGCGTCGGGGCTAGGGCTGCTCGGCGTTGAGGCCCCCGACGAGATGCGTTAATCCCGCTCGGCGCGAGGGCAGATCGATGCACCCGTCGCGAAATCAGCTGAGTGCGATTCCAGTACCGGAAACGGGATGAGTATGGCGGACGACAGCAGGCTACGATCCTACCGCTCCCATGATCCATACCGCCGCGCCGCCGAGCCGGCTCCACCGAGCGAGGAAGCAAGCGCGCGCGACCCCTTGGCCGAGCTCGCCCGCCTGCTCGGGCAGAGCGATCCGTTTGCCGAACTCGGGCGAAGCAATCCGCGGCCGCGCGAGGCGCAGGATGCCCCGACGATGGTGCCGCCCGATTGGCGATCCGCTCCGGCGCCTCAGCCGCAATTTGCCGCCGCTGATTCCATTCGCGCCCGGGCGCAACCGCCGAGCCTCGATTATCCCGATTCGCCCGTGCCGGAGAGCCGCCGCTTCGACGACCCCGTCTATGACGAGCCGCAGTCGAGCGTCGAGCAGGCCGCCTATCACGACGCCGACCAGGGCGCGCATCATGATGCGCAACAGGGGGCGTATTACGGTGAGGAGCCGCAAGCGAGCCAGGTCTATGCAGATGAGGCGCCGCTCGATCCCCAGGACGAGGCGATGTACGACGACGCGCCGCGCGCGCGGCGCGGCGGCAATCTCGCCACCGTGATTGCGCTTGTGGGTTGCGCCGTGTTCGGCACCGCCGGTGCCTATGCTTTCCGTAGCTACTACACGAGCCCGGGCGCGACCCAGCCGCCGCCGGTGATCACGGCCGATACCTCGACGCCGACCAAGATCGTTCCCGCCGGCGATCCGCAGGCGAGCAAGACGGTCCAAGATCGCGTCGCCAAGGCGGAGCGAGAACAGGTTATCTCCAAGCAGGAGGAGCCGGTCACGCTCAAGGAGCTCGCAAATCAGGCCGTTCCGCCAAATCAGGCGGCTCCGCGGGCCGTCGCACCGGGGCAGGGCGCCTCCCAACCCGCTGCGGGGGCCGCGAGAGGATCGGATGAGCCGAAGAAGGTCCGTACGCTGACCATTCGCCCCGATGGTGGCGATATGAGCGGCAAGCCGGTGACCAGCCAAGCCGCACCCGCCGCACAAGCACAGCCGCCCGCGGCGAGCGCGCCGCGCCAAGCAGGGGCGCCGGCGCGCAGCAGCGGTCCGATCTCGCTCGATCCACAGAGCGAGGCGCCCGCGGCGGCAACGCGCACGCGCACGGCGGCCGCGCCGCCGGTTTCAGCTCGCGCCGCGCCTGACGCGACGGAGACCGCAGGCGAAGGCTTCATGGTGCAGCTGTCCTCGCAAAAGAGCGAGGCGGAAGCGCAATCCTCGTTCCGGAGCCTCCAAGCAAAGTTCCCCAACGAGCTCAGCGGGCTGCAGCCAATCGTTCGCCGCGCGGATCTCGGCAGCAAGGGCGTCTTCTATCGCACCATGGTTGGACCTTTTGCATCAGCGCACGAGGCCGGCCAGTTTTGCGCGAACTACAAGGCCGCCGGCGGCCAATGCGTCGTTCCGAACAACTGAGCTGCGCTTGACCCTCGCGTCAGGCGCGGGCTAATCCGCGCCAATGGCGGTACGTGCATTCATCACTGGCCTTGCGGGCACGGCGTTGAGCCCCGCCGAACGCGCGTTCGTGCGCGAGCACGAGCCGTGGGGATTCATCATCTTCAAGCGCAACGTCGAGACGCCCTCGCAGCTGCGCCGTCTGATTGGCGCCGTGCGCGAGGCGGCCGGCCGCAATGTGCCCGTGCTCGTGGATCAGGAGGGCGGCCGTGTCCAGCGTCTCGGCCCGCCGCATTGGCCCTCCTATCCGCCCGGCGCCGCCTATGGCCGTCTGTACGATCGCAGTCCTGCGGACGGGATCAGGGCGGCCTATCTCGGTGCGCGCCTCATCGCCGCCGATCTTGCGGCCGTCGGGATCGACGTTGATTGCCTGCCGGTGGCCGACGTGCCGGCAAGCGGCGCCGATCCTATCATCGGCGACCGCGCTTACGGGCAGAGTGCGGACAAAGTCTCGGCGCTGGCGCGCGCGGTGGCCGACGGCCTGCTCGAGGGGGGCGTTCTGCCGGTGCTCAAGCATATCCCCGGCCACGGCCGGGCCACGGCCGACAGCCACCATGCGCTTCCCGTGGTCGAGACCGACCAGGACACCCTCCGCAAGAGCGACTTTGCCGCATTCCGCCCGTTGTCGGATCTGCCGCTGGGCATGACCGCCCATGTTGTCTACACGGCCATCGATCCTATTGCTCCGGCCACCACTTCGGTCACTCTGGTCCGGGATGTGATTCGGGGTTGGTTGGGGTTTGCCGGTCTGCTGATGAGTGACGATATCTCCATGGGAGCCTTGTCCGGCTCGATCGAGGCGCGTGCGCGCACGGCCATCGCCGCCGGTTGCGACGTGATCCTCCATTGCAGCGGCGAGCTTGCGGAGATGCAGGCGGTCGCGTCCGCGGTGCCGGTGCTCACCGGCGAAGCCGCGGCACGGGCGGACGCCGCCCTCGCTGCGTGCCGAATGGGCGGCGCTGATCAACGAAGCGGCCGCGGCCCGGAGGGCGACCTCATGAACGACGTCCCATTCGAAACCGAGATTGCTGCCGAGCGGGCGAGCGACGAACCGGCACTGGTCGTTGATGTGGAGGGCTTCGAGGGCCCGCTCGATCTCTTGCTCGCGCTCGCCCGCCAGCAGAAGGTCGACCTCGCCAAGATCTCGATCCTGGCGCTCGCGGACCAGTATCTCGCCTTCATCGAGGAGGCGAGAAAGCTGAGACTCGAGCTCGCGGCCGACTATCTGGTGATGGCGGCGTGGCTTGCCTACTTGAAATCGCGCCTGCTGTTGCCCGAGACCAACGCGCCCGAAGGGCAGAGCGCCGAGGACATGGCGATTGCGCTGGCGCTTCGGCTCAAACGGCTTGAAGCAATCCGCGATGTTGCCGAGCGCCTGTTCGGCCGCGCCCAGCTCGATCGCGACGTTTTTCGCCGCGGTCAGCCCGAGCCGATCGCGCATATCAAACACCCGCAATACAGCGCGACGCTTTACGACTTGCTCTCTGCCTATGCACAGCAGCGGCAAAAGACGGCGCTCGCGCATGTGCGGCTCGCCAAGCGCACCGTCTGGTCGTTGGCCGAGGCGCGCGAGGCGCTCGAGCGGCTGATCGGCCAGTCGTCCGACTGGTCGCGGCTCGACGAATTTCTCATCGCCTACGTGGTCGAGCCGTCATTGGCGGCGACGGTGCTTGCGTCCAGCTTCGCCTCCTCGCTCGAACTTGTGCGCGAGGGCGTGATGGAGATGCACCAGCAGGGAGCGTTTGCGCCGCTTTATGTGCGCAAACGCCAAGCATCTGGAAATGGGGTGGGCGATACCGGCGGCGTGGCGGCGCCACCGGCAGACGGCAAGGGTTAGAGGAGGCCAGCAATGCCTAGGTTGAAAGTGGTCGTGCCGGACGACGAGCCGGATCATGCGGGCGAGGTGAGAGCGGAGGAGCTTCGGCTGTTGGAAGCGATGCTGTTCGCCTCCTCCGAGCCGCTCGACGAGAAGTCGTTGGCGGAACGGCTGCCGCAAGGGGTCGACGTTCACGCCGCGCTGCTGCGGTTGCAGGAGGATTATGCGACGCGCGGGGTCCATCTCGTCCGCATCGGCGGCAAGTGGACGTTTCGCACCGCCGGCGATCTCTCCTGGTTGCTGAGCAAGGAAACCGTCGAGACGCGAAAGCTCTCGCGCGCGGCCATCGAGACGCTCGCGATCATCGCCTATCACCAGCCGGTGACACGGGCGGAAATCGAGGAGATCCGTGGGGTGACGACGTCCAAGGGCTCAGTCGATGTTCTGCTCGAGACGGGCTGGATCCGCCCACGCGGCCGGCGCAAGTCTCCCGGCCGGCCGGTGACCTACGGCACTAGCGAGGCGTTCCTGTCGCATTTCGGGCTCGACGCGGTGAACGATTTGCCGGGCCTCGATGAGCTTAAGGGCTCGGGCCTGCTCGACGGCCGGTTGCCGCCCGGCTTTTCCGTGCCGATGCCGTCCGATGACCCGGCGTTGCGCGAGGACGAAGATCCCCTGGAACCCGGCGATCTCGATCTGGGACTTGCCCCACCGCGGGAGCGCACCGGCGAAGAGTGATCGCAACGTTGCGCGCCTCGTCTCGTCATGCCAGGTCAGCCCGGCGATGGCGGCGAGAGGCGCGCTGTCATGCGCGGTGCTGGTACTCGCGGCTCCAAGCACTATCGTGGTTAATGCGGCGAAAGGCCGCTGAACGCGAGCGGTTCCAACGCACCGGCGCGGCGCAACGGGTGCGGTCCGTCGAGACAAGGTGAACGGGCGGAGTCCTTGTTTTTGCTCGGCGCGGAGCCTAGTTTCCTGGGCAAAGCCGAGAGACGAGACGGGCGTGCGATCTCGTCGACGCGGAGGATGTGCGCATGGGTTCACTGAGCATTTGGCACTGGATTCTGGTTCTGGGCGTGGCCCTGCTGCTGTTCGGCGGGCGCGGCAAGATCTCCGAGCTGATGGGTGATTTCGCCAAGGGCATCAAATCCTTCAAGAAGGGTCTGACGGAGGAGGACAAAGCCGAGACCGAGCCGGCGAAGACCGACCCCAAGACCATCGACCATCAGCCCGCGCCCGCGCCCACGGCGACCGTCACGCAACCGGAGACGCGCAAAGCCGGCTGAGCGTTCGCCGCGGCCACAAGCCGGCGGATTGCATCGGAGAGGCGCCGGGGCGTCGCGCGCCTCTCGGAGTTTAAGCGCGCATGTTCGAAATCGGTTGGGGCGAGCTACTGATCATCGGCATCGTCGCACTCATTGCGATCGGGCCGAAGGAGCTGCCGGGGGTATTGCGCACGCTCGGGCAGTGGATGAGCAAGCTGCGTCGCATGGCCTCCGAATTCCAAAGCCAATTCCATGAAGCGATGCGCGAGGCGGAGTTGGCCGACCTCAAGAAGCAGGTCGACGACATGACCAGCCAAGCGCAGAGCTATGCGAATTTCGACCCGGTCAGCGAGGTCCGCCAGGAGCTGGAAAGCACCCAACAGCAGATCGAGAGCATGATGATCGAGAAGCCGGCCGTGGAAACGACGAGCCCGCCGGTTGCGGCGCAATCCAACCCCGCTTCCGTCGGCGGCGAGGCGGGTGCCGCGCGGGGCAGTGACGTCGCCGCGCCGGAGGCCGAGCCGGTGAGCGCCGGCCCTGATCCAGCCAAGCCCGATGGCAAGCCCGCATGAGCCGCGAGGACGAAGATAAGGAGATCGAGGCGACCAAAGCGCCGCTGATGGAGCACTTGATCGAGCTGCGCTCGCGGCTGATCAAGGCGCTGATCGCCTTTGCCATCGCCTTCGTTGGCTGCTTCTTTTTCGCCAAGACGATCTACAACGTGCTGACCTGGCCGTTCGTTTGGGTCGCCGGGCCGGAGAATTCGAAGTTCATCTATACCGGTCTGCTCGAATACTTCATCGTCCAGCTCAAGCTCGCGATGTTCGGCGCCGCATTCATCTCGTTTCCGGTCGTGGCGACGCAGATCTACATGTTCGTGGCGCCCGGTCTCTATCGTCAAGAGAAGCAAGCGTTCCTGCCCTACCTCATCGCGACGCCGATCTTCTTTTTTCTTGGCGCCGTCGTGGTCTATATCCTGGTGTGGCCGATGCTGGCGCGGTTTTCTTTGAACATGCAGCAGATGGGCGGCGATGGGCAGGCCACCATCGAGCTTCTACCCAAGGTCGAAGATTATCTGACCTTGATGATGAAGCTCATCTTCGCCTTCGGCATCGCCTTCCAGCTGCCGGTCATTCTGACCTTGCTCGGCCGCGTCGGCATCGTCACCTCCGATCAGCTCAAGGCCAAGCGGCGCTACTTCATCGTCGGCGCCTTCGTGATCGCGGCGGTGCTCACTCCGCCCGATGTGCTCAGCCAGCTCTCGCTCGCCGTGCCGCTGATGGCGCTCTACGAAGGCTCGATCTGGTCGGTGCGCTGGGTGGAGAAGAAGGCGGCCGCGGAGAAGGCCAAGGACGCCGCCAGCGCCGCCGCGAAGCCCGCGGAATAGATGTCGCGTAAGTCTCCCGACTGATACATGTTGATTTGCCATGCCCGGCACGCAGTCTAGCCTTGCGCAGACTGCGTAAACTCGTCCGCATTGCCGGGCACGTCTTGGATTCTGTAGCGATAAAGACATGGATGGCCGGGCGTAAGCGCGTTCACGCGCATCTTCCGACGCGCTATGCCTAGCCATGACGTCGGAGCGATAGGTAAATGCACGATATCAAGTGGATTCGTGAGCATAAGGAAGAATTCGACCGCGGATTGAAGCGGCGCGGATTGCCGGGCGAAGCAGACAAGCTGCTTGCCATCGATGAAGGCCGGCGCGCCGCAATCCAGAAGGCGGAGGCCGCGCTCGCCCGCCGCAATGCCGCGTCGCGGGAGATCGGCGCGGCCAAGAAGAGCAACGAGGAGCCGGTGGCGCAGGCGCTCATGGCCGAGGTCTCGCGGCTGAAAGAAGAAATCCCGGCGCTCGAGGCGCAGGAGAAGCAACTCTCGAAGGAACTCGACGATACGCTTGCGCAGATTCCCAACCTGCCGTTGCCGGAGGCCCCGGATGGCAAGGACGCAAGCGATAACGTCGAGCACCACCGCTTCGGCGCCAAGCGCAGCTACGGTTTCACGCCACAGCAGCATTTCGAGCTCGGCGAAGCGCTCGGGCAGATGGATTTCGATACCGCCGCGAAGTTATCGGGTGCACGCTTTGTCGTACTCAAGAGTGGGCTCGCGCGGCTCGAGCGTGCGCTCGGCCAGTTCATGCTTGATGTGCATACGATCGAGCACGGCTATACCGAAGTCGCGCCGCCACTCTTAGTGCGCGATGCTGTGATGTTTGGGACTGCACAGCTGCCAAAGTTTGTCGACGATCAGTTCTTCGCAACCCGAACTGTTACTCGAACTGAGTTATTGCACGACGCACTCAAATATGCTCACGAGTCAGATCAAGAGGAGTTTCGGTTAGGAAAGATTGATTTAGAGGCGTTGATCGATCGAATAGTCGAAAGGGCGCCGCTCAAGGAGGACTTTTGGCTCATCCCCACCGCCGAAGTCCCGCTGACCAACCTCGTGCGCGAGTCCATCCTCGAGGAGGATGCGCTGCCGCTGCGCTTCACCGCCGGCACGCCATGCTTTCGCGCCGAGGCGGGCGCCGCCGGCAAGGACACGCGCGGCATGATCCGCCAGCACCAGTTCGATAAAGTCGAGCTCGTCTCCATAACCACGCTCGAGCAGAGCAACGACGAGCACGAGCGCATGCTCGCCTGCGCCGAAGAAATATTGCGGCGACTTGAACTACACTACCGCGTGGTCACGCTCTGCACCGGCGACATGGGCTTTGCCGCGCAGAAGACCTATGACATCGAGGTGTGGTTGCCCGGGCAGAACATGTACCGCGAGATTTCCTCCTGCTCGCTCTGCGGCGAGTTTCAGGCGCGGCGCATGGAGGCGCGCTACCGCCCCAAGGGCGCTCGCCAGGTGCGCTACGTGCACACGCTCAACGGCTCCGGCGTCGCAGTCGGCCGCGCGCTCATTGCCGTCATGGAGACGTATCAGCAGCAGGGCGAGTCGATCGCCGTGCCGGAGGCGCTGCAGAGCTATATGGGTGGCCTGAAGACCATCGAGCGCGTGGGGTGACCGCCGCCATGGCGGAGGAGAAGCGAGAGGAAGCATTCGAGCAGCGCGCTGAGCATAGTCCGTCCTCGCTGGTGCGCGCTGTATCGTCCGAGCGCATGCGCATTCTCATCACCAACGACGACGGCATCCATTCGGAGGGGCTCGACGTCTGCGCCGAGATCGGCCGCGCGCTCTCCGACGACGTCTGGGTGATCGCGCCGGAGTTCGACCAGTCCGGCGTCTCGCACTCGCTCTCGCTCAACGATCCGCTGCGGCTGCGCGAGATCGGCGAGCGCCGCTTCGCGGTCAAGGGCACGCCGACCGACTGCGTCATCATGGGGGCGCGCCACGTGATCAAGGATCGCCCGCCCAACCTGGTGCTCGCCGGCGTCAACCGCGGCCGCAACGCCGGCGAAGACGTGATCTATTCGGGCACCGTGGCCGGGGCGGTCGAGGGCACCATTCTCGGTATTCCCTCGCTCGCGCTGTCGCAGGCGTATCGGTCGCGAAGCGGCGAGCCGCCCCATTGGGAGACCGCCGTCCGTTTCGGGCCGGATATCATCCGCCGCGTGCTTGCCGCCGGCATTCCCCGTGACGTGCTCGTCAATATCAACTTTCCCGATTGCGCGCCGGCGGACGTCAAGGGCGTCGCGGTGACGAGCCAGGGCCGCAATCGGCAGGAGCGGCTAAATATCGACCAACGCCAGGACGGCCGCGGCAATGCCTATTACTGGATCGCCTATGTGCGCATGCGTGCGCAGCCGCCCCACGACGGCAGCGACATTTCCGCGCTTGCCGACAATCGCATCGCAGTGACGCCGCTGCGGCTCGACATGACCGACGAGCCGTTCATGACGCACCTGGCGCAGCTGTTCGATTGAGGCGGATCCCGGGCCCGGGCAGTATCAGTTGCTGCCGCGGTCCAACGCGCTTTGCAGCATCTGCTTGAGGCCTTCCAGCTGAAACGGCTTCTTCAACGTCGGGCGGTTGCGATAAGCTTCCGGCAGGCCTCGCTCGCCATAGCCGGTGGCGAAGACAAACGGCGTGCCGCGGGCGGCGAGGGCTTCGGCGACGGCCAGAACCGGCTCGCCCTCCAGATTGAGGTCGAGAATCGCGAGATCGAAGTCGGCGGTCTTGGCTGCGTGTAGCGCCTCGTCGATGCGCCCAGCCTGGGCGGCGACGGTGTAACCGAGTTCACCCAACATGTCCTCAAGCAGCATGCGGATCATCAACTCGTCTTCGACGACGAGGACCCGCTTGCTCGGCGGTGCCGGGACCTGCATGGCGGCGGTCATCTCTCTCCCCGTTTGCGATCCGAGGACGCAGGCGTCAGGGGAGCAGAGCGTCAAGGCGAAGTTGAGGCACCCCTTCCGGCGCGTCCCGGGCCGGCCGCGCGGCGGCCGCAATTTCGTGGTGGCGCGTCGCCAAGGCTTTGGATTTGCGTCCGTTTCGCCGCGCGATGGTCGATTGCCGGTTTTAGGTTAAATTCAGCGAGGAGGCTCGGCGTGCCCAAGCAACCGCCCGGCGACGACAGTGTCGGCCGCATGCAGTTCCTGCTCGGCTTGCGCAGGCGCGGCATCAGCGATCCTGCGGTGCTGCGTGCGATGGACGAGGTGCCGCGCGAGCATTTCGTCGAAAGCTCGTTCATGGACAAAGCCTATGCCGACCAGGCGCTGCCGATCGCCTGTGGTCAGACCATCAGCCAGCCCTACGTCGTCGCCTTCATGACCGAGCATCTCGACGTGCAGCCGACCCACCGCGTGCTCGAGGTGGGTACCGGCTCGGGCTATCAGGCCGCCGTTCTGTCCCGTCTCGCGCGGGACGTCGTGAGCGTCGAGCGATATCGGACGCTGGCGGACGCGGCGCGCCAGCGATTATCGCTGCTAGGCTACGATAACGTCGAGGTCGTGGTGGGAGACGGTCTCGCTGGCGTTCCGGAGCGGGCGCCCTACGACCGCGTCATCGTCACCGCCGCCGCCGAGACCGTTCCCGACGCGCTTGTCGGCGAACTTATCGACGGGGGCGTGATGGTGTTGCCGCTCGGGCCGCACGCCGGTCCGCAGCAATTGGTCAAGCTCACAAAGGGTGAACAAGGAATTAAGCAGGAGGATCTGATCGGGGTGCGCTTCGTGCCGCTTTTGCCCGGAAAGGCGCGCGAATTGTAACGATTTTGTTCGCGCCGCGGCGAGGTTGCGGCGCGCAAGCCCTTAAAGGCGTATTAACCCGCAACGTATTAACTCGATACGCGTGTCG
>VAZM01000075.1:540-6368 GCA_005883135.1 Alphaproteobacteria bacterium | reverse complement strand
CAGCGTAGCCGCCTGTAGTGCGGATACATCTCGCTTCAATGAAAATCCGTTCGCGTCGCTGAGCCATTCCGATGCCACTGCATCGATCCCGCAGACGCAAGCCGCGCAAGGTCCGCAGCCGAATCCGACCACTTCCGCCACCCCCGCCTCTAGTGGCAGCGGCAAAGCCGTGGCTTTGAACAGCCCCGCGCGCTCCGGCAGCGGAGACGCAGCGGGATCGGTGCTGCGCAAGTCATCGGCCAATTGGAGTTGGGACGGAGGTACCGCGGTCACGGTCGCGCCTGGCGACAGCGTTGAAACGATTGCGCGACGCTATGGCGTGCCGGCCTCCGTCATCATGCAGGCCAATAACATCGCGGCCCCGGCGACGCTTCATCCCGGGCAGCGATTGGTCATTCCGCGCTACACTGCGACGCGGGTTGCAACTGCGGCGGCGCCGCGGTCCGCTGCTCCCGCGCCGACGCCGGCCGCGGCGGTGAATGCTGCGGGCAATGCCGGTGTTCATGTCGTCGCCGTCGGCGACACGCTTAGCAAAATCGCGCATCACTACCACAAGCCGGTGAACGAGATCGCCAAGGCCAATAACATCCAGCCGACCGCGACCCTTAATGTCGGAGAACGCTTGACCATTCCGGGGGCGCAGGCCGCGGTGGTGAAGACGAGTGCGCCAACGGCACCTGCGCAACCCAAGTCCGTCGTTGCTTCCGCCGCGCCGAAGGAGCCCGAGCCGGTGCAAAGCGCGAACGTCGTCGCGCCGACGGATCCGCTTGACAAGGAAGCGGCGAAGCTCGCGGACGGAAACGGCGCGGTACCCAAGTTTCGCTGGCCGGCAAACGGTCGCGTCATCGCAGGCTACGGCCCCACAACCAACGGCCAGCAGAACGACGGCATCAATATCTCTGTGCCGGAGAACACGCCGGTGAAAGCCGCCGAAGACGGGATCGTGGCCTATGCCGGCAGCGAACTCAAAGGGTACGGCAACCTCGTTCTCGTGCGCCATCCCAACGGCTACGTCACCGCTTACGCCCATGCCAAGGAGCTCTTGGTCAAGCGCGGCGACCAAGTCAAACGCGGCCAAGTCATCGCGCGCTCGGGCCAGACCGGCAACGTCAACACGCCGCAGCTGCATTTCGAAATCCGCAAGGGTTCGTCACCGCTCGATCCGACGCGGTTCTTGAACGGCGCCTGAGACCCGAAACCAGAAACAGCGGCCATCGCCATTGCTCGGCACGATGCCCGGCCATGACGACAGGCTGGATCGTGCTTACCTTCCTCGCGCCCATCGGCCGCTGCGATAGCCCGTCCTAGTCGATGAGCTTGGCAAATCCGTCCCGAAACGTCGGTACGCGAGCCGTGTTTGGTTCCGCGTTGCGTTGGTTCTTTTTTCAGCAAAAATGTTCGCGCTTGCAACGGGTTAGTTGGGAACGGCGGGACGAGACAAACGGTTGGTAGGGGCAAGCTTTTGTGGCGGTCTTGAGCAGATTGGGCAGCGTTTCGGAATGTGCGGTTTTTGCGGCCTCATCAGCAACAGCGCGGAGGCCGATGTTTCCCTGGTCTCTGCGATGCTCAAGCCGTTGGCGCGGCGTGGCCCTGACGCGGCAGGATTGTACGCGCAACAGAGGCTGGCTTTTGGCCACCGCCGACTGTCAATTCTCGATCTCGCCCCGACCTCACAGCAGCCGATGCTCGACTCCGAATTGGGAATCGGGGTCGCCTTCAACGGCTGCATTTATAACTTCCGAGAGCTTCGCAAAGAACTCCAAGCCAACGGCTATCGATTTTTCTCCGATGGGGACACCGAGGTCATTATCAAAGCCTACCATGCGTGGGGCGCAAACTGCGTCGAACGCTTCCTGGGCATGTTCGCGTTCGCGCTCTGGGAACGCGATACCGGTCGCGTTGTCTTGGCCCGAGATCGGCTCGGAATAAAGCCGCTCTACTATTCCGAAACGCCTGACGGGTTTCGATTCGCGTCGAGCCTCCCCGCGCTGCTGGCCGGCGGTGACATCGATACCAGCATCCATCCCGCCGCCCTTCACCACTACATGAGCTGGCACTCGGTCGTTCCGCCCCCGCTCACGATTCTCAACGGGGTTCGAAAGCTCGCGCCGGCAACCCTGCTCACCATCGAGCCAAACGGCGCCAAAAGCGAGCAGGCGTATTGGCGCGCGGAGATCGGCTCGTACCGGAGCGATCAGCGTCTGTCCGAAGCCGGGTGGAGCGACAAGCTCCTTTCGGCATTGGAGCGCGCCGTCGCGCGGCGGCTTGTCGCCGACGTGCCGGTCGGGGTGTTGCTCTCTGGAGGACTGGACAGCTCGCTTCTAGTCGGGCTGCTCGCGCGACTGGGCCAGAACCGTATCAAGACATTTTCGATCGGCTTCGAACGCGTCGGTACTGTTGCGGGCGATGAATTTAAGCATTCGGATCTGGTCGCGCAGCGATTCGGGACCGAACACCATCGCATCAGCGTCGCCGCAAACGAAGTCCTCGATGCGCTGCCAGGAACAATTGCTGCGATGTCCGAGCCGATGATGAGTCATGATGCGGTCGGCTTCTTCCTGCTCGCGCGGGAAGTGTCTCGGCACGTGAAAGTGGTGCAGACCGGCCAGGGGGCCGACGAAATTTTCGCCGGATATCATTGGTATCCGAGACTGGCTCACTCAAACGATCTGACCGACGACTACGCGCGTCTGTATTTCGATCGAGACCATGACGAAATGCGCGCGACGCTTGCGCCGCGCTTCATGAACGGGGATTACAGCCGCGAGTTCGTCGGCAGCTTCTTTAACGGGGCACCAGGGATCCGACCCATCGACAAGGTTCTGCAGCTCGATACGGACATCATGCTCGTCGACGATCCGGTCAAGCGCGTCGATAACATGACTATGGCTTGGGGCCTGGAGGCTCGGGTCCCCTTCTTGGACCATGAAGTTGTCGAGCTCGCTGCACGCATTCCCGCAGACTTGAAAGTCGCGGGCGGCGGCAAGCACATTCTCAAGCGTGCGGCGCGGACTGCCGTGCCTTCAGAGGTGATCGACCGGCCCAAGGGGTACTTCCCTGTGCCCGCATTGAAATATCTGCGCGGACGGTTTTTGCAGTTCGTCAGAGAAATCGTGTCCGATCGACGCGCGCGGGAACGCGAGCTGTTCAAGCCGGCATACGTGGCGCAGCTGTTGGACGGTCCGGACCAGGCCCTTACGCCAAAGGGACACTCGAAGTTGTGGCAGATCGCCGTTCTCGAAGCGTGGCTGCAAACCCACGGAATTTAAGATAGCACCGCGAACGCGGCGACGCAGCCGCGACCTGTCGTTCAACTTCGAAATCGAGGAAGAGTACTTCCTATGCGAGGAAAGCTCGCTGCACCCGGCGATGCGCACGCCGGACGATCGTTTCATATATCGCAGCCCGCAAAACGGGACCGGGGTCAATCATGGCCTTACGCCCTCACCGTGGGCTCCACACGGACGTGGCAGGAGCGCAGCGGACCCAGCCGCTCCCATGAGGTCCGACGATGTGGCATATGCCACGCTCTGTGCGATAGGTAATGGTGTATTTTCCCGGCCGGAGGACATTGCGGCCCTCGCAGCCGACGCCGGTCGGCGTGCCGCACGCCACGGTTGGCGCACGAAGTACGTACGACTGAGCGTGTGCGGCGCATGCGGTGATGGCGAAAAGAGAAAGGGCGAGGAATAGTCGGGTCATCGGTAGCGTCACCTGTCGTTTGCCTTAACGTCCCTTATCCTCAAGCTTCACGCCGAGCCGGCCGGCGAGGTCCTGCACGTATTGCCAGGCGACGCGTCCCGAACGCGCGCCGCGCGTGGTCGCCCATTCGAGCGCCTCGCGATGCGTCTTCTCGCGCGCATGCGCGATGCGGTAATGGGCGACGTAGCCGTCGACCATCGCCAAAAATTCGTCCTGGCTGCAGCGATGGAACCCGAGCCACAGGCCAAAGCGATCCGATAGCGACACCTTTTCCTCCACGGCCTCGCCGGGATTGATCGCGGTCGAACGCTCGTTATCCATCATGTCGCGCGCCATCAGGTGACGGCGGTTCGACGTGGCATAGAAGACGACGTTGTTCGGCCGGCCCTCGATGCCGCCTTCGAGCATGGCCTTGAGCGATTTGTAGCTGGTATCCTCCGCTTCGAACGAGAGATCGTCGCAGAACACGATGAAGCGGTAGGGCGCGCCGCGCATCAGCGCCATCAGATCGGGCAGGCTTTCGATATCCTCGCGGTGAATCTCGATCAGCTTGAGCTGCCCGTCTCCTCCCTTGCGCCGCGCGTGTGTCCCATTCACCGCCGCATGCACGGCCTTGACCAGCGACGATTTGCCCATGCCGCGCGCCCCCCACAGCAGCGCGTTGTTGGCCGGGAGCCCGCGCGCGAAACGTTCGGTGTTCTCGAGCAGCATGTCGCGCATCCGATCGATGCCTTTGAGCAGCGACATCTCGACGCGATTGACGTGTTCGACCGGGACGAGCCGCCGCGCGTCCGGGTGCCAGGAGAATGCGTCGGCCGCGGTGAAGCGGGGCTTCTCCGGCGCGGCGGGGGCGAGCCGCTCCAGCGCGCGGGCGATGCGCTCGTAGGCGGCCTCGGAATCGGCCTCTGGCGCGGCGCTGCGCTCAAGCGAGGAGGGTTTTTGGACGCGTTTGGCCATAGCATGCAGTGGTGCGCGCCACCCTTACCGGGGCCCCGGCGGCGCTGCAAGATCGCCTTGCGGGAGGGCGCAATCGGCCGGATTCCCTAGGGCAAACCAGCGTTGCAATTGAGCCGCCGGCCGCTATAGTCCGCGCCGATTTCGTTGCTGCCATCGACCGTAGCGGCGCCGCGCGCGGCCCGTCACAAAACGCACGCTAGAACCGGACATAAAGGACCAAGCGATGTTCGTGACGCCCGCTTTCGCCCAGGCGAGCCCGTTTGGCGGCGACAGCATCTGGGTGCAGTTGCTGCCTTTCGTTCTGATCTTCGTCATCATGTATCTCCTGATCCTGCGGCCGCAGCAAAAGCGGGCCAAAGAACACCAGGAGCTGATCAAAAACTTGCGCCGCGGCGATACTGTCATTACCTCCGGCGGGCTTGTCGGCAAAGTCACCAAGGTGGTGGACGACGAGCAGATCGAGGTCGAGATCGCCGACGGGGTACGGGTGCGACAGGTGCGCGGGATGGTGTCGGGCGTGCGGGCCAAGGGCGAGCCGGTCAAGGACGAGGGCGGCTCCAGCTAAGGACCGGCCAACGCGTCAACCGGGATGAGCCATGCTCTATATTTCGAAGTGGAAAGCGACGGCGATCCTGCTCACCGCGCTCGTCTGCTGCTTGTTCGCCGTGCCGAATTTCTTTTCCGAAAGCACGGTCAAGCGCTGGCCGGAATGGGCGCAGCGCCACATCGTGCTCGGCCTCGATCTGCAAGGCGGCTCCCACATCCTGCTCGAGGTTGATGTCAACGATGTGCGTCGGCAGAAACTCTTGGCGCTGCAGGACGACGTCCGCCGCGTCCTGCGCGAGGCGCGCATTGGATTGACCCGTGCCCCGGTCATCCGCGGGAACTCCGTCGAGGTGGTCATTCGCGAAAACGATCTGCAACAGGGTCTGGCCAAGCTCAGAGAGCTGGCGCAGCCGCTCGGCGGATTCGCCGGCAGCACCGGGGCGCGCTCGATTGACATCGAGAGCGCCGGCGGCGGGGTAGTCCGGCTTACCCCCACGGAACCCGCGCTGCTCGAACGCGTCCGTCAGGCCGTCGATCAATCTGTCGAGATTCTCGGCCGCCGCGTGAACGCGATGGGCTTGGTCGAACCATCGATCCAGCGCCAAGGAAATGATCGCATCCTG
>VAZM01000075.1:0-532 GCA_005883135.1 Alphaproteobacteria bacterium | reverse complement strand
CAGGTGCCGGGTCTCGGCGATCCGCAGCAGCTGCTCGAAATTCTTGGCAAGACGGCAAAGCTGACGTTCCGCCTGGTCGACACGTCAGTGCCGGTCGAGCAGGCCCTGCAGGGACGACCGCCCCCGGAATCGGAAATCGTCTATGGTTCGGAGGCGGAGCGCTCGCAACCCTACCTGCTCGAGAAGCGGGTGATCGTGTCCGGCGACGAGCTGATCGACGCGCAGCCCGGCTTTGACCAGCGCTCGAACGAGCCGATCGTCACGTTCAAGTTCAATACCTCCGGCGCGCGCAAATTCGCGCAGGTGACCCAAGAGAACGTCGGCCGGCCGTTTGCAATCGTGCTCGATGACAAGGTGATCTCCGCTCCCGTCATCCGCGAGCCGATCCTGGGGGGCAGCGGCCAGATCTCCGGGAATTTCACCGTCGAATCCGCCAACAATCTCGCCATTCTTCTGCGCGCCGGGGCGCTTCCCGCCAAGCTGACCGTGATCGAGCAGCGCGTGGTGGGCGCGGGCCTGGGACAGGATTCCA
>VAZM01000074.1:554-9140 GCA_005883135.1 Alphaproteobacteria bacterium | reverse complement strand
GTGATGGCAAGCGCGATCCAGCCGCCGCCGATCGCCGTCAGCATGCGCAGGAAGCCGGCGGACAACGGCCAAAATAGCCGTCCTGCTCCCTGCGAGGCGAAATAGAGCGCGAGGCCCAAACCGAAAAAGCCGAAGCTTGGACCGACCAAGCGCAGATACGTCGTGCCCGCCTCGATTACCTGCGGATCGGCGCTGAACTGGGTGATCCATAGGTGTGGCCAGAGCGCTGCGGCGATGCCGATCGCCTCGGTGATGGCGAAGGCGATGCCGGCGCCGACGAAAGCGATGCGCAGCGCCCGCGCGCGCTGGCCGGCACCGATATTCGTGCCCACCAGCGCCACGAGCGGCGCGCCCAGTCCGAAAACGATCGGGATCAGCAGATATTCCAGCCGTGCGCCGGTGCCGTACCCGGCCGCGGCGGCTGCTCCCGCTGCGGTGGCGACCAAAGCCGTGGCAAGCGCGATGATCACGTTCGTCTGCAGCGAGGTGACCGAAGCCACCGCTCCGACCTGAAGGATGTCGCGGAACAGCGGCCAGCGCAGGCGGGACATGCGCAAGCGCGCAAGATTGCGTCCCGACACGACGTACCAGCCGAGCACGGCGGTTCCCGCGGCATAGAACGACACCAGCGCCGCGCCGCCTCCGGCAATGCCGAGGGCGGGAAACGGGCCGATGCCGAAGATCAACAGCGGCGACAACGGCACGAGAACGACAACGCCGACGCAAATGACCGAGGCCGGGATGAGCATGTTGCCGGTGCCGCGGACGACATTGGCCAAGCCGTTCATCGCCCAGAGCAACACGTTGCCGGCGAAAACGACGTTGGAATAGCTCACCGCCGCTTCAAGTTCGCCGCCTTCGCCGCCGAGCGCGCGATAGATCGGCCGTCCGAACAAGAGCATGATCGTCGAGAACGCGGCGCCGAGCGCGACGGTGATGACGAGCGCATGCAACACCAGCGCGTCTGCTTCCTCGCGCCGGCCGGCGCCGAGCGCCCGCGCGATCGCAGACGAAATGCCGCCGCCCATCGCACCGGCGGAAATCATCTGCATCAGCATCACGCCAGGAAATGCCAGGGCCATGCCCGCGAGCGCGTCGGTGCCGAGCTTGGCGACGAACCAAGTTTCGATCAGCCCGGTTGCGGCCTGTGCAAACATCACCAGGACATTGGGCCAGGCCATCCGCAGCAACGTGGCAACGATCGGGCCCTGCAGCAGCACGCGCGTTCGCGGGCTCAGCTCGACCACTTCGGCTTTGGCGACGTTGACCTTGCCAGGCGCGAGGTTCAGCGCCGGATTTATCGCAGTGACGCTCATCTCGCGCGCCTCTTGCGCGTGCGGCCTTTCTCGCGCCCCGCCAACGGATGCCGAGCAGTCGAGACCGGCGCACGATCGCTCGATGCGTATCGTCGCCGGACGCCCTCGCTGGCGGCCGGCCCTGGGGCGAGGGCGTATTCCGGCTCCGTGATCGGACGCCCGCTCGCACGATCGACGAGAATGGGATCGATGGCGGCACCGGTCTTGGCATCGACGAGCAGCACGCTCGGCCCTTCCGGCGCAAAGTGCTTGTTTCCCCACGCCAGCAACGCGACGAGGACGGGACGAAAATCGCGCCCGCGCGCGGTCAACACATAGTCATCGCGCGGCGGCCGTTCGCTGTAGCGCCGGCGCTGCAGCAATCCCGCGTCCACCAGCGCGTTGAGCCGGCGCGTCAGCATATTGGGCGCGATCCCGAGACTCTTATGGAATTGATCGAACCGCGTCAGCCCGTGCAGAGCATCGCGCAGAATAAGAATGCTCCACCACTCGCCCACACGCTCGAGGCTGCGGGCAATCGGGCAAGTCATCCGGCCGAAGCTTTTGCGCTGCATTGACTGAACGTAGGTTAGTCACTATCATTATGCAAGTCACTCGGGAACGAGAACGATGACCAAACCCGGCACGGCGGCGAACGGGCTTTTCCTCGAAGACCTGCGCGTAGGGCAGCGCTTTTCGAGCGGGGAGCACACGATCGATGCGGCGCAAATCATGGCGTTTGCGGCGCAATTTGATCCTCAGGCTTTTCACCTCGATGGCGAAGCCGCCAAGGCAACGTTGTTCGGCGGCTTGGCCGCGAGCGGCTGGCATACCGCTGCGATCACGATGAAGTTACTCGTCGAGTCCGGCCTGCCGCTCGGCGGCGGAATCATCGGAAGCGGCGGAGAGATCAGTTGGCCCAAACCCACGCGGCCCGGCGACGCCCTCAGCGTGGTCAGCGAAATCGAAGAGGTGAACCCGTCACGCTCGCGGCCGGATCGCGGCATGATCCGCGTGCGCAGCGAGACGCGCAACCAGCGCGGCGAGACGGTGCAGATTCTCATAGCGAAGCTTGTGGTTCCCAGACGCACGACCGCTGCGCTTGCAACCTGACGCCGGCATGCGTGCGCTGTTGCGATTTCGGCCACCAGCTTTGCGCGAACGCGGCGTGCCCGGCCTAGCCTTGGCAGCGGATTTACTCTAGGGTCCTGCCCGGATCCGACCAGCTTTGCCCCCGAAAATGCGCGCCACTTTGATCATCGCCTGCGCCGGCCTTCTGCTCGCCGCCGGCGCGCACGCTCAAGAAGCACTCAAGCTCTGCCGTCAAATCAAGGATGATGGCGAGCGACTGAAGTGCTACGACGGGATTGACGTATCCGCGTCCAATCCGGCCCGTCCCCCGGCGGACAGCAAACAAGCGGGCGCGCCTTGGCTCATCACCGATGAAAAATCGCCGCTCGACGACAGCCCGCTGGTCTCCGCGGCGCTGGCGTCGAGCGACGGCAGGTCCCATTTGCTGATGCGCTGCAAAGATCGCAAAACCGAGGCCGCGGTCAGCATCAGGGGATTCATCAAATGTGGGCCCGACGTGCGTGTGGTCTACCGCGTCGACCAAAGCGAAGCCACGGAGATCCCGTGGATTGCCCACTCAACCTGTTACCTCGCCCTTGCCCCGTCGCCGATTCCGTTCATCCGCTCGCTCACGGATGAGGGCAAGATCTACGTCCGCATGTTCGATCACCACGGTGCGCCGCACGAGGCGCTGTTCAATCTCGGCAAGGTCTCCGAAGTTCGTTCCCGCCTGGCGCAGGCCTGCAATTGGGACGGCGCAGCCAACACCGGCAGCGATCCGGCGGCGAAAGCGCCCGCGCCCGCGCCTGCCGCCGCGCCGAGCCCGAAGGCGCGACCGAAGTAGCCGATGCGGCCGCACCGGTCGAGCGCGCTTCAGGCGAACGCGCATCGCAGGTGTCGCGCTAGCGCGCTCTCATATTGAACTCGAGGCGCGACGCAGCGGCTCGGAGCGCGGTATCACCTGATTCTGGTTTTGACGCTGCCACGGCGCGCGGGTCGTTCCGCCGCGGAATAATGCTGCCCATTGGCGCCATCCGGCGCGAGCGCCGCGTCAGCCGGCGGAGCTGCGGTAGCCCGCGCGGTTGTGTCTCCAAGGGCGTACATGATGATGCCGGTTTTCGCGTCGATGAGATCGCCGCCGGTTTGCCAGAGCTCCGCGCCATTGATCATCGGGGCGATGCTTTTGAGCCAATGCATCGAGACCCCGGCGGGGGCGTAGTACTTGCGGAACAAGCGCCAGGTCTCCGTCTGGTCGGTTCGCTGCTCGCCGGTTGCCTGCCGCTGGCCGGCCTCATGGAAAATCCAGAGGCTCGCCCGCGCTGCAAGGCGGTCATCGCCTTGCAGGAAAATCGGTATGCACATGGACGCGCACAGCTTGCCGTGCAGCACCACGGTGGCGAGCCGGTGCCGGCGTTTGATCTCGTTGAGAACGCCGATGACGCGATCGCCTTCCTCGACCTGCCCTCCGGCCGAGTCGAGGAAGAGGACGACGCGCTTTAAATCCGTTTCATACCTGCCCACCGCTGTGCGCAGATCGTCCGCCATGCCGGCCACGATCGGTCCCGACCACTCGATATCGAGCCTGCCGTTCGCTTGGTTGAACTCGAGCGACATCCCTGCCGGCTTCTGATCTTCCGCCGGTACCGGATTAGCGGATGCGAAAGGCGGGCTGAGGGCGACGGCTGCGACTGCAGCGGCAAGGATCGCATTACGAGCGAACGCGCAAAGCCGGGCGAGGGCCGAAGCCCGCGGGATGAAGCAATCAGCGGATTTGAGAGTCTGCCGCAAGGTATTTCTCGTAAAGCGCGAGCCCGCGTGGAAGGTCGAGCCGCTTCTTAAGGTGGCTTAAGGTGTGGCTACTTATGTCGCCGGCGCAAGATGAGGGCTCCTCCTCGCCCGCAACACTGCTTTACGCTGAACGCATCGCGCGAAGAAGCGGGGTAAAGCCGGGCTCGACCCGAACGCACGAGAGTAGGGTTTTGATGTTCCCAACAGATCATGGAAAGAAAATGACTTTATCTCTATTGCGTTTATTTGCGCGGTCTTGCCGTTATCTGACTCGCGGTTGCTTGCCAATCGGCTCGGTCTCCCTACGTGCGGTGTTGGAGTCATTCGCGTCTGAGCGGATGGTCGTGATGGTTTCATCGCAACAATGCCGTTGGCGTTCAGAAGGAGTATGTACCAATGTTACGGAAAACCATGATCGTCTTGGCGACGGCTGCCGCGCTTAGCGCGGGACTGACCGCTGACGCGTTCGCGCGCGGCGGCGGAGGAGGTGGGGGCGGCCACGGTGGCGGTTTCGGCGGCGGCGCACATATAGGCGGCGGCTTGGGCGGCGCTCATATCGGTGGCTTGGGCGGCGCTCATATCGGCGGCTTCGGTGGTCCTCATATCGGCGGCTTCGGTGTCGCTCATATCGGTGGCTTCGGTGGTCCTCATATTGGCGGCTTGGGCGGCGCCCATCCGGGCGGGAGCTTTGGTGCCGGTCGTTTCGGCGGCGCCCGCGGCACTTTCGCTCCCGGCGTTGCGGGCCAGCACTTTGCCCAAGCACGTGGCCACTTCGGTCACGATCGGCATTTCACGCGCGGCCGGCGTTTCGTGCCTGGGTTCTATGACAACGACTATGGATGCATCTACGGGTACCCGTATTACCCATCCTCCTGCTATCCAGGCGAGTATCCGCTCGCGTACTGACGTCCGTCAGCAGTGCGGCAGTCACGTGGCGCAAGAGTCCCGCGCGATACGCGCGGGGCCGCTTGCGGCGAGACCTGCCGTAAGGCGGCCGACTGCAGCGGTGAACTGATTACAAGCCGACGACGCAATTCGGCTCAAGCCGTTCGAAGCGCGGCGCACGCATCGCCGATGCGGCCGCCATCGCTGAGCCATGCACGCGCGGCTGCGTCTTCGAAAAATGAAACCAAAGTATGAGCGGCGCAACCCAAGTATGAGAACAGCAAAACGGGAGTATGCCGAGGCAAATCCACCAAGTCAGCTGCGTCAACGTCTGTACGATTGAGAGTTCGCGCGTGAGCGAATTACTTCTGCGGCACAGGAGGCTCACGGTATGCGACAGCCGGGCAAAGACAATAGCGGTCGTCGGTGTCGCTGCCGCGGCATCGAGGTCAATAAGAGGCTGACACAGCTGTTGCTGGTCACGGTCGCGGCGGTGCTCGTCGCCTCCGGCTCCGCCTCGGCCCAAGTCGGCACCACCGCCCCGGCGCCGATCGGCGCCACATCCCCGCTTGGCATCGGATCAGCCCCCGCGCTGCCGCAGACCGGAACGTCTCTCGGTCCCGCGAGCGTGGGATCGGCACCAATAATTCCCCCCACCGTGGGCATATCGCCGCTCGGCTCCGCCGCAACCAGCAACACCGCGCCGTGCTCGGGCAGCTTTTTGAGTGGAGGTGACGTGTTCGGCACGAACTCGACGGCGAGCGGCGCGTCGGGCACCGCAATGTCGCCGTCCGGCACCTCCACATCGCTGTTCGATGGCGGCGGCAACACGGCAGGCGGCGCGAGCACGTGCGCTCCCATGATCGACAGCACGCTCGCTCAACCTGCCGCATCGGCTTCCTCCCCAACCGCATCGGCTCCGCCGGCGGCGGTCGGCCGCTCCGGCATCCCGATCGGATCAACCGAGTTGGGACGCGGCGGCGTCAGTCCATTGCCGGCGCCGGCCAATGCACCGGCGCCGTCCGCGACATCCCCATCGCAATGTTCGTCAAACGGAATGGCTTCAACGGGAGCAATGTCGGCCGGCTCGTGCTGACGAGACGGCGTTCAGGAGAGCACGATGCGACGGCCAATTATCATGTCGGTGGCAGCGCTGATCGGTGTGCTCGCGGTCGGCGGCGCGCTGGCCGCGTCCCGCCACCTCCCATTCGACCGCACCGCGCCCGCCCCCGCGGCCGCCGCTCCGCCGCCTGTGCCGGTCGTGGGCGGCGTGGTCAGCAGCCAAAACGTGCCGATCTATCTCCAAGGCGTCGGCACCGTGATCGCCTACAACACCGTCGTGGTGCGCAGCCAAATCCAGGGCCAGATCGTCAGCATCAATTTCACCGAAGGGCAGAGCGTGCATACCGGCGACCTGCTCGCGGTCATCGATCCGCGCCCGTATCAGGCCCAACTCGACCAGGTGACGGCCACGCGGGATCGCGATCAAGCGCAGCTCAAGAATGCGCAGGCCAACCTCGCTCGCTATACTCAGCTCGGCGAGAAAGGCTGGGCGACGCCACAACTGGTCGAGACGCAGACGGCGCAAGTGGCGCAGCTCGAGGCCGCGATCAAAGCGGACGAGGCCCTCATCGAAGCCGCCAAGGTGCAGCTCAGCTACACCAAGCTGACCTCGCCCATCGATGGCGTCGTCGGCATTCGGCAGATCGATATCGGCAATGTGATCCATCCCACCGATCCGAACGGATTGGTCGTGGTCACCCAGGTCGAGCCGATCTCGATGATCTTCACACTGCCGGAGACGAGCCTGCCGCAGATTCAGGAGCAGCAGCAAAAGACGAATGCGCCGCTTACGGTGGTGGCCTACAGCCAGGACAACACGATGAGGCTCGATGAGGGCACGCTCGGTCTCGTCAACAACGAGATCGTGCAGACCACCGGCTCGATCCAGCTCAAGGCCAATTTCCCCAATAAGGAGCATCGGCTGTGGCCGGGCCAGCTGCTCAACGCGTGGCTGCTTCTCGACACGCGTCACAACGGATTGACTGTGTCCGCGCCGGCAGTCCAGCATGGTCCGCAGGGCGCATACGTTTATGTGATCAACGCCGACAGCACGGTCGCAGTGCGGCCGGTCAAGGTCGCCCAGGTGAGCGGCGGGCAGGCCCTGATCGATTCCGGCCTCTCGGCTGGCGAGCAGGTGGTCGTCGACGGACAGTACAAGCTGCAGCCCGGCCTTCACGTGAAACTGCTGCATGGCAAGGCGGCAGAGGAGGCTGCTGCCCAGAGCGCGGAGCAGGCGCCGATCCCATGAATACGTCAACGAATATCTCGGCACCCTTCATTCGGCGCCCGATCGCGACTGCGCTGCTGATGGTCGGCCTGTTGCTGGGCGGCCTCGTGGCCTATCCGTTCCTACCGGTCGCGGCGCTGCCGAATGTGAGCTATCCGACGCTGCAGGTCACGGCCCAGCTGCCCGGCGCGGATCCCGAGACCATGGCATCGTCCGTGGCGACGCCGCTCGAGACGCAGTTCGGCCAGATCCCCGGCCTCACTCAGATGACCTCCTCGAGCGCGCTTGGTTACGTGCAGATTACGCTGCAGTTCGATTTGAGCCGTGCGCTCGATGGGTGCGAAGCGGACACGCTGTCCGCCATCAACGCGGCGAGCGCCTATCTGCCGCCCAACATGCCGTACCCGCCCACGATCCGCAAAGTGAATCCGGCCGACACGCCGATCCTGGTGCTTGCCGTCACGTCGGACACGCTGCCGCTCACGACCGTCGACGCCTTTTCGGAAAACATTCTGTTGCAAAAGATCTCGCAGATCTCCGGCGTTGGGCTCGTCGGCATCGCCGGACAGCAAAAAGCGTCTGTCCGCATCCAGGTCGACCCTCAGGCGCTGGCCGCGCGCGGGCTGAGCCTCGAAGACGTCCGCAACGTGATCAGCGTCGATAACGTGGACCTTCCCAAAGGAACGCTCAACAGCCCGCGCCAGAGCTATACACTCAACACCAACGACCAGCTGTTCAAGCCCGAGCTCTATGACGACTTGATCATCGCCTACCGCAACGGCTCGCCGGTGCGGGTCAAGGATGTCGGGAAGGCGACCAGCGGGCCGGAAAACAACCTGATCGCCGCTTGGTACAACAAGCAGCACGCCATCATCCTGCCGATCCAGCGCTCACCCGGGGCCAACGTCGTCGCGACGGTCGATCGCATCAAAGCAATGATGCCGGTGCTGAAGGCGTCGATTCCGTCGGGCATCAAGATTAGCGTTGTTTCCGACCGAACCGAGACCATCCGCGCCTCGATTGCCGACGTGCAGTTCACGTTGCTGCTGACCGTCGCGCTGGTCATATCGGTGATCTTCGTGTTCCTGCGTACGTTCTGGGCCACGGTGATCCCGGCGGTCACGGTGCCGCTGTCGCTGATCGGCACCTTCGCGGTGCTTTACGAGCTCGGCTACAGCCTCGACAACCTGTCGCTGATGGCCCTGTCGATCGCCGTCGGGTTCGTGGTGGACGACGCCGTCGTCGAGATCGAGAACA
>VAZM01000074.1:0-502 GCA_005883135.1 Alphaproteobacteria bacterium | reverse complement strand
CGTCATGGCGATCACATTCTCGCTGATCGCCGTGTTCATACCGCTGTTTCTGATGAGCGGGTACGTCGGGGAATTGTTCCGTGAATTCGCCGTCACCGTCAGCGTGGCGCTTGCTCTCTCATTGCTGATATCGCGGACGCTAACGCCGATGATGTGCGCGTACGTGCTCAAGCCGGAGACCAAGCAGCACGGACCGCTTTATCGGCTGTTCGAACGCGGCTTCGACGGCCTCATCAACGTTTATGAGGCGGGCCTCAAGATCGTGCTGCGGCACCGCTTCATGACGCTGATGGTGATGTTCGCGACCGTCGCGCTGACCGGGTATCTCTACGTGATCATTCCCAAGGGTTTCTTTCCCCAGCAGGACACCGGATTGATCCTCGGTTTTTCCGAGGCCGCGCAGGACATCTCCTATCAGGCGATGGCGCAGCGGCAGCAGGCGCTGATCGATGCGGTGCTGCAGGATCCCGCGGTCGCCTCGGTCGGCACCGGCATCGGCGCC
>VAZM01000073.1:14291-15558 GCA_005883135.1 Alphaproteobacteria bacterium | reverse complement strand
CGTTGAGCGCTACTCACCTCGCGCTGACGGCGGCGTGCTTTGCGCTGCTGCTCGCTCCAGCATTGTGGAACAGCTATCCGCTCCTGCAATACGACACTGGCGGCTATCTGGCCCGCTGGTACGAAGGATATCTCGTGCCAAGCCGCTCGACGGTGTTCGGGCTGTTTCTGCACCTTGGCGAGGGCCTGCATTTCTGGCCCGACCTTCTTCTGCAAACCGGGTGCGCCATCTGGGTCATATCGCTCGTATTGCGGGTGACGGGATTGGTCGCGCGTCCGTGGCACAGGATCGCGATTGTCACGTGGCTCTCGCTAGGCACGGCCCTGCCGTTCTTGGCCAGCGCGCTTCTCACTGACATTTTCGCCGGCGTCGGCGTGCTTGCGCTCTATCTGCTTATCTATCATCAGCCCGATCTCGGGCGCGGCGAGCGGATCGGCTTGTTTGTTCTGATCGCCTTTGCCGCAGCCAGCCACAGCGCGACCCTAGCGGTGCTCGCTGCCGTCTTGGGATTTGCTACGGCCTGCTTGCCGTCGGGTCGTCGCCGCATGGCGGTGCTTCTTCCCGGAGGTGGGGCACTCGCGACCGGCGCGGCAATGCTGCTCGCGACGAATTTTGCCTTTTCGGGGCAGCTCGCATGGACGCCGGGCGGCTTCGGGATTGCTTTCGGCCGCATGCTGCAGGATGGGATCGTCAAGCGCTATCTCGACGAGCATTGCCCAAACCCGCGACTCAGGCTGTGTCCTTATCGCGACAAGTTGCCGGCCACTGCCGATGAGTTCCTGTGGAACGGGGGCGTATTCAATGAGCTCGGCCGCTTCGACGGCCTCGGCGAAGAAATGCGCTTCATCGTCCTGCACAGCTTCCAAGAGTATCCGGTGTTGCAATTCGAAACCGCGCTTGCCGCTACGACAAAACAACTCGGGCAATTCGCAAGCGGCTACGGAATGCATGATCAAATCGAGCACACCTACGGAATCATCCGCCGCTTTATTTCCAAAGAAGTGCCTGCGATGCAGCACGCCCGACAACAGCGGGGCGAGCTCAACTTCGATCTGATCAATCGGTTTCACGTTCCGATCGCATTCGGCTCGATGCTCGTTCTGCTCGGGTTACTTGTGCGAGCAATAATGACCGGCCGCTTCGATGAACCGGCGCGGCTTGCCGCCACGGTGACGGTCGCCATTCTGGCTAATGCCTTCGCCTTTGGAGCGCTGTCGGGACCGCACGATCGGTACGGCGCACGCATGGTGTGGATCGCCGCTTTCAC
>VAZM01000073.1:1344-14255 GCA_005883135.1 Alphaproteobacteria bacterium | reverse complement strand
AAACTGCATGATGCTTGATTGACGACCGATTTGAGCGATTCGATTGGTCCCCGATAAAGTTAAGATCTCTCGAGTGGGCCGCGGCTCTTGGCAGCGTGGGTACGCCCTGGATTCTGCGTTGCGCTCCAAAGCCAACCTTGTCACGGTCGTGAATGTCCCACTGGCGATAGCCGTCGCCGTATTGCTGTGGCATTCGCTGGACTGGCCCCTGATCGGTGACGCGGCAATTTTCCACTTCATCGCCGAGCAGATGCGAATGGGCGCGATCCCTTATCGCGACATTTATGACGTCAACATGCCGCTGATTTACGTCATCCACGCGGGGATCGTGGCGATCGGCGGCATGAGCGACGTTGCATGGCGCGCATTCGATTTGGGTTGCGCCGCTGCGATGTCGGCTCTGATTCTCATGCTGGTACGGCCCGCCGGACGAGCCTTGGCCATCCATGCCGTCCTCATCGCGCTGGCAACCCATCTCTTGCTCGGTCCCTATTCCGCCGGGCAGCGGGACTATCTGATGTCGATCGTGGCGCTCGGCGTCGCTTTGGTATCGGTCAGAGCCGCGGAAACTCCTGAGCCCAGCCGAATGAACCTTGTCGTGGCAGGCGCCGCTGCCGCGATCGCGGCATCCATCAAGCCAACCGGTATATTTCTGTTGGCACTGCCCGCGCTCGGAATGGCCCGACTGCGCTGGCACGACGTGATTTGGACCGCGATCGGTGCAGCCGCGGTGGCACTGCTGATGTTGGGGCTATTGGCTGCGTTCGATGCGCTCTGGGCTTTCGTCGCGATGCTGCGCGGACTGATCCCTGCATACGCGTCGATGGGTTCGCGTCCCGTCTATGACGTGGTCCGCGATACCGCGGTTTGGCTGGCGCCGGTCGGGGGACTCGCGCTTGCCGCCGCGCTGACCATATCGGCGCCGAAACCGCCGCGGGAGCGCGTCTTGATCGGCCTTACGCTCTTCGGCCTCATTCATTTGTTCGCGCAACGCAAGGGCTGGTTCTATCACGTCTATCCCCTGGGTCTTGGACTGACGTGCTGGGGTGCCTGGAGCCTTGCCTCCCTATCGATGTTGCGCTCGGCCCTGTGCGTGACGGTTACGGCCGCAACACTCGTATGGCTCGTGCCGGCAGCGCTCACCCAGGCACCTTCCTATCCGGCCTTGCGCACGGCTTCGGCGATGCAACTTGCCCTGCAAAGCCGGTTACCGCCTGGCGCGAGGGTTCAGGTGCTCGATTCCGATAACGGCGCCTTTCTGGCCATGGCACGCACTGGGATGCGTCAGGCCACGCCCCACATTCAATGGTTCTCGCTTCTCCTTGCCGGGGATGGCGTTCGGAAGGATTTTATCACCGCTCTGAACGCCGAGCCGCCAGCCGCCGTCCTCATAACCAACGCTCAGTGGCCGCAGGAGAGCGGCTTTGATGCCGCCGATCGTTGGCCGGCGTTCGCCGCGCTATTGGCTTCACAGTACGACTTGGCCCAAACGGGCGACGATAGTGGAATGGCGTGGCGCCTGTACGTGAGGCGAGGCCACGCCGGCTAGCTGAATTTGCCCCGGCGAACTTCGCCGCCGATGCGGCGATGTCCCGTCATTTTGCCGGCCGGAAATCCTGGTTACCGAAGAGCGAGCGGTCGGGCTCCTTGATCACGATGAACTCGTGGTTGAGCGCGGCATGACAGGAATTGCAACCCTCGGTCAACCGTGTGTAAGCGGCGTTGAACTTGCCGACGTCGCGCGCCTCGATCGCCGCCTCGATGGCTTTGATCGGCTCGCCCGTCGTCGCCTCCATCATGTCCGGCACCGATTGCTCGCGAAAGCGCGGCCGCCAGCGGGCGATCTTGGCGAGCGAATCCTTGAGCTCGTGCGCCGCGTACCGCGCGAGCGCCCAGTTTTGCTCGCGCGCGCTCAGCCCCAATTTGGCGTGGCGCGGCTGCACCAGCGTGTTCATGAGATCGGCGAAGCCGGGATTAAACGGCGGCGCAGCCGCTTGCGCGGGCGCAGCCGTTTGCGCTTTGACGGGAGGCGGACCGAACACGCCGGCAGCCACGAAGACAAAGACAAGGACGAGCACGTGTTTGAGCATCGACGATCCCCATGCAAATGGCGGGGCGAGACCACCCCTCGGTCCTTATCGTGCGCGAAGCTCGTGACCATCCTTCGAGGCAGAGCAACGTAAAGGCTTGCCCCATCGGCGAAGGCGACGCAACATCGCGTCCATGCATTTTGCCAAGCAGGTCCTCTCCGCCGCGGTCATGCTCGCTTGGCTCGTCGGCGCGGCGCACGCGGGGCCGGCCGGTTGCGAGCTGAGCAAAGTCGCGCCGGCGCGGGTCGCAACGAAAGAGCCGCGCCTTTACTTCATCGCCGGCGCCGGCGAGCGCACGCCCGCCTGTCCGTCCGCCGCGAGCGCCTGCCGGCTTCGGGCCTACGTGACGCCCGGGGACGAGGTGCTGGTCGATTTGACCGACGCCGCCTATGTCTGCGGCTTCTTCAAGTCGCAGGGCGGCACCGAGACGCGCGGCTGGCTGCCGCGCGCGTCGCTCGAGCTCGTTACTCCCGCGCCCGCGCCCGCGCGGCAATGGGACGGCAACTGGCAACGCGACCGGGAAGCGCGGATCGTCATCAAGTCACAAGGCGACGAGGTCGAGGTTTCCGGCAGCGCGATGTGGGGAAGCTACGATCCGGAGCGCGTGCGACGGGGTGGGGTTCACGTCGGCGAGCTCAGCGGCACGGGGCGGCCGCGCGGTCAGACGCTGGCCATCGGCTACGACCCCGATCGATCAAGCTTTCGGCCGGCGCAGGATCAAGCGCCCGAGGACTGTGCTGCGAAGCTAGAGCTCTATGGCCGCTATCTCGTGGTCGAGGATAATCGCGGCTGCGGCGGTCTCAACGTTAGCTTCACCGGGACTTATGTGCGGGTGAAGTCGTTCAAGCCGAAGTAGCCGGCAATCGCGGCACGCATATTCCTCAACGAAATTACGTGGAAATAATTGAACACACGGCCGCTGTGCAACGAGTAGGCTCAAATTGCTAGGCGTGGCTGCATGCGTTCGCGGAACTCCGCGGCGTGCACGCATCAAGTTCCATCATCACCAACTTCCATGTCCAACAGCGTTGCCGTTTTTTTTGGCTCGATCGGAACGCATTGGGAGCAACTACGTTCGCGTAGCGATGATGTCAGGGGAGATCCGGACATCATCGACAAACCCCAGAGTAAATCGGAGGAACTAAAATGACGGCCACGACGGAACTGGTGCCGATGACCGAACTGACCGCTAGCGAGCTTGATGCAGTGGCGGGTGGGCAAGCGAACGCTATTACCTCGGGACTCATCGCGGTCGGTGCTGCCATCGGTGACATCGTTGTATCGGCGATCAACGGCAACAACGTGACGCTGACCAACATTGCCAATAACAACGACGTCAACGTCGGCGTTGGAGCTGCGGTTGCGATCCTCGGCGGCGCCGGAGCTTTCGGCGTTCTGAAGAAGCTCTAAGCTCAGCGCGGGAGATAGTGCAAACTGCTGAGTTCTTCGGCCACTTGGCGGGGAGCTCAGCAGTCTTCATGCGCCCCGGCGCACGAGGGCAACTGCATGCGCGACGGTGAGATTGTCGGACTCATCGTGACTGCTCGAGCCGCGGCCCACGGCACGCGGGCCCGAATATTTTTGCGGGTGGAGGGAGCGCGTGTCTAGGCGTGCCCTGTTCCGGCGAGAGGCTCTCGATTTTCAGCTCCAACACAAGCAATGGGGGCACGTGGCGCTTCTGCAGCCGCCCTCGGCCAAAGTTCTCACCTGGCTGTCCGTGGTGGCGGTTGTGCTCGTCTTGGCGTTTGTGTGTTTTGCGCAATACGCGCGTAAGGAGACGGTTGCCGGCTATCTCGTCCCAAGCGCGGGGACAGCAAAAATCTTCGTCCCGCAAAGAGGTTTCGTGAAGCAGTTGCACGTTCGAGAAGGGGAAGAAGTCGAGGAGGGACAACCGCTGCTCACCATTTCGACCGAGCAGATTTCGTCCAGCGGGGAAGATGTCAACAATACCATCTTGGACACGCTGACTCTCCAGCGCGAATTCATCAAACGACAAATCGGTGCCGAGGATCGCCGCGGCACGACCGAGCGCGAGCGCCTGAACGCATTGATGGAGGGTATTGCGGCCGAGATCTCTCAGCTCGAAGCGCAGACGGCGCTGCAGATGGACCGGCTGAAACTGACTGAAGGCTTCGTCACGTCGGCCGTGCAATTGACTGCGAAAGGCGCAATGACCGATCTGGAACTCAAGCGGCGCGAACAAAGCGTGCTCGAACAGCGGCAGACCCTTAGCGCGCTTCGCCAGCAGACCGCGGCGCGACGAAATCAACTTACGGAGACCCGGTACACGCTCGAGCAGCTGCCGATCGTACTTGAAGACAAGCTCCAATCCCTGCGCAACGACCTTTCAGCGGTGGAACAGCGCATTGCGGAAGTCAACGGCCGACGCGCTTACGTGATCCGCGCGCCGGCGGCGGGCCGCGTGGCCACCTTACAGGCCACCGAAGGCCAGGCCGCTGATCCAAGGCATTTGCAGCTTGAGATCGTTCCTCGCCACGCTAGCCTGCAAGCCGAATTGTTCTTTCCGACCCGCGCGTTTGGGTTTGTCCACGCCGGTCAAGAAGTCCGAATCCTATACGACGCTTTTCCGTATCAGAAGTTCGGCACCTATCGCGGTCGAATCGTCAAAGTCTCACAGACGATTCTGACCGGGAACGATCCGGTCGGGCCAATCTCGCTCAAAGAGCCGGCCTATCGGGTAATCGCCGCGCTCGAGCGTCCTGACATTGACGCTTATGGGCAGAAAATTCCATTGCAGCCGCAAATGCTATTGAGGGCCGACGTCATCCTTGAGCGACGTTCTCTGCTGAGCTGGCTGCTCGATCCGCTGTTGAGCGCAAGGATGTAGCCGGATGCGAGGGCTGCTGAATTTCACCGGACGAAGACGCCTGCCACTAATCAGCCAAACGGAGGCCTCGGAATGCGGGCTCGCGTGTTTGGCCATGATCGCCTCGTATTACGGTCATCGAACGGATCTTGGCGCGCTACGGCGGCGGTATCCGGTATCGTTGAAGGGCGTGACACTGCGCGGGCTGATTCAGGTCGCCTCGCAATTGCAGTTTGCCTGCCGGCCCGTGCGAATCGAGTTAGGACACCTCGCCCAGCTGCACCTCCCTGCCATCCTGCATTGGGATATGAATCACTTCGTCGTGCTGAAGGCGGTGACGCGACGAGGCATTGTTGTTCACGATCCCGCATTCGGCGAGAAATTTCTGCGTAGAGAAGAAGCCTCAAAGCATCTCACCGGAGTGGCGCTCGAACTCACTCCCACCGACGAATTCTCGCCCAAGGACGACCGGATCAAGCTGCCGTTTTCGATCTTCTGGGGGCGAGTCAGCGGCAGCGCCCATGCGCTGGTTGAGATCTTCGTTCTTTCCGTCATTCTCGAGATTCTTCTCCTCGCGGCTCCATTTTACATGCAGCTCACGATCGATGAGGTCATTGCTCGCGGCGACCGCGATCTGTTACTCGTTCTCGCGATCGGTTTCGCGCTGCTGATGGTCATCCAAATCGGTTCCACTGCGATCCGCTCATTTGTCGTCCTCATTCTTCAGAATACGCTCAGCTTTCAGATCGGCGCCCGGCTGTTCCATCATCTCCTGCACCTGCCGATGTCCTTCTTCGAGAAGAGGCACATCGGCGACATTCTTTCGCGCTTCGGCTCGATCGAGCCGATTCGCAACATGCTCGCCGAGGGGATGATCGTCGGTTTCATCGACGGACTCATGGCCCTGCTGACGCTGGCAATGATGTTCGCCTACAGCACGCAGCTCGCCTTAGTAGCGCTGTTTGCCGCCGGCCTCTACGCCGCGGTTCGGCTTGCGCTCTTCCGCGTCCTGCGGCGGCGCAACGAAGTGGTGATCCAGAGCAAAGCGCAGGAAAACTCGAATTTCATCGAAACCGTGCGCGCGGTGCAGAGCCTCAAGCTGCTCAATCGCGAGGACGAGCGCGAAGGCCAATGGCTCAACCGCTACGCAGATTTCGTCAATGCGAATGTGCGCCTTGGACGCGCCAAGATCAGCTTCAAAGCCATCAACGATACGATTTTTGGCTTCGAGAACATCATCATCATCTACCTTGCAGCACGCCTAGCGCTCGACAACGTGCTGACGGTGGGAATGATCTTTGCCTTCATGAGCTACAAGACGCAGTTTGTAGAGCGCGCGGTCATGTTGGTAGAGAAAGTTCTGGATTATCGCATCCTCGGTTTGCATCTCGAGCGACTCGCCGACATTGCGCTGACGTCGCTGGAACGCGGTTACAACCAGCCGCTGTCATATTCGCGGCCCATGCAAGGCGCGATCGAACTGCGCGACGTGTGTTTTCGCTATGCCGACACCGACCCCTTCGTCCTGCAAAATGTCAATCTCAGCATCGCACCGGGTGAATTCATTACTGTCATGGGTCCGTCAGGCTGCGGCAAGACGACGTTGATAAAGATCATGCTCGGACTGCTCGAACCTACGAGCGGCGAGCTTCACATCGATGGTGTTCCGCTCTCGCTGATCGGATACCGCGCGTACCGGGAGCACGTCGGGGCAGTCATGCAGGAGGACCAGCTGTTGTCGGGGTCCATTGCCGACAACATTTGTTGTCTCGATTCATCATTCGACGAGCAGCGAATGATCGAATGTGCGCAGATCGCCGGCATCCACGATGAGATCATGGCCATGCCGATGACCTACAACAGCCTGATCGGGGACATGGGCAGCTCGCTTTCCAGCGGCCAGAAGCAGCGTGTGCTGCTCGCGCGCGCCCTGTACCGGCAGCCCAAGATCCTGTTTTTGGATGAAGGCACGGCCCATCTCGACGTCGAAAAGGAGCGCGAGATAAATTCTAGGCTTCGGATGCTGCAGATGACTCGAATCAGCGTGGCACACCGGCCGGAAATGATGAGCGGCGCAGACCGGGTACTGCGCATCGGAGGCACGGCCGCCGTGATCCCCCCCGAGCAGGTCACCGCCCGCGGATGATCGCAAGACGGGTCCGGCGTTTATGCGGCGCGTCGCCGCTGGGCGAAAAGAACCTCGGGCTTGGCATGCGCCTGTGCCCCGCCGCGCAATCCGACGAAAGCAGGCTCCCCAAATAGATTCGCGCGGCGCAATGAGCGCCGCGCGATGCACTGTGTGATCCTATCGACGCGCTTACTGTGGCCGACTGCCCGTCGATCCGCTCCCACCGCTGCTGCCGGACGAGCCGCCGCTGCTGCCGGAGGAGCCGCTGCTGCCGGAGGAGCCGCTGCTGGGCGAACGGCCGGTCTGGTTGGATCCGCCGCCGGATGATCCGCCGCCGGCATTGCCTTGGCCGCTCGAGCCTTGGCCGCCGCCCGCGCCGGCACCCACGCTTTCACGCCCCTTGGAGCCGCCGCCGACCGTGGTCGAGGAGCCGCCGCGGACCGTGGTCGAGGAGCCACCGCGTACCGTGTTGCCGCCGCGGACCGTGGTGCGGGTCGAGGTGCTGCCGCCAACAACCACGCCAGGGCGCCGCTTGTGGATGATGACCGAGGAGGGCTCATGATAGCCCCTCACGTAGCGCCTCTTCTTGATCACGGTCGTGGAGGGCTCGGCGTAGATATGGCGACGGTATTTGTTGCGCCTGATGACGACGTCATCGCTCGCACGGGATCCCACGCCGACCGTGGTGCGGGTGCCGCCGTGGATCGCCGTGCGCGCGCCGCCGGAGCGCTCACGCACCGTCGTGCGGCTCGTGCTTTGATTGTGGCCACCCATGGCCGCGCCGCCGGACGTTTCGCGGCTCGCCGCGTTGCGGCCGCCGCCCTGGCCGGCGTTGCCCTGTTGGTTCATGCCGGAACTGCCCTGCTGGCTCATCCCGGAACCGCCCTGCTTCTGGCTAGCGCCTGAACTGCCCTGCTGCTTCGCGCCCATGCTGGAGCCCGACTGGGAGCCGGAGTCCTGCGCTTGCGCCAGCTTCATGCCGCCGATCGCCGGATCGGCCGCAACCGGGGCGGCGACGGCGAAAGCTGCCGCGGCCCCCAAGACGACTGCGAGTATTCGCATCTTTTTCTCCTGAGGAACCTCCCCACGTGACAATCCGCTCGCAAAGCTTCGGTTTCGGCGGTCCAAAAAAATTCTCGATGAACGGATGTTTATCTTTCCCTCTGCGCACCGCCGCGAGCGATCTTGCTCGCAACGCATCATGGAGTGCAGTCAACGCATCCTCATCGGCGGCGTGCACGCGAGAGTGCTCCGGAAAATACGAACCGGCATGCGCGCGTCTCGAAGGATTAGGACGAGGCTGCCGTTGCGCATCGTGCTTCGACACGCATCCGAGATGTGGAGCGCGTGGGTGGGTGTCGCGCTGCGATTCCCATCAGCATCAGGGGCACACGAGAAAAAAGAGCGGCGGAGCGCGTCTGTGCCACCCCGATTTCGTCCCAATTGCGACAGGTGAGCGCCAAGCTTTGGCCAATGTGCTGGCGTGCCCTAGGGCTGCGGCATGGGAGGTCAGACGGGGGAAAATGGCCAAATTGCTTACCGACGTTTCTTTGGCGCCGGTCGCGTCTAGTTTTCGGCCCGATCCTTTGGCAATCGCTGAGCGTGATCGCCGCGAAGAGTTGCGCGATCAGCAAAGCCTGACTGCCGCATTCTTCGGGGATCCGTTGCCGGGCTTGTCGGCGCTCGATCGGCGGCGGAACAGTGAGCGGACGCACTGACGCGCTGACCGCAAGCGTCGCCGTTCCATCTTCGTCCCGGCGAGGCTGATCCCCTCGCCCGTCATGTGCAACGGCCTGCACGCACGGCGTGATGCCGTCACGTGGGGCGGCTCGCGTTCTTGTCATCTGCGCGGCACCGATGCGCGACCCGCACACCTGCGGTCGCGCCGCTAGCCGTTGCGTTGGCCTAAATCGACCGCCTAAATCGACTCAAGTGTGATGCCCGTCACAGCGGCGGCGCGCCTGCACTGGCACGCTCTCCAACGGCCGCCTGCGCGATCGCGCGCGCATCGGGCATTGCAGCGGCGGAAGGCTTTAGCCCATGGCGGACCGAAAAGACGAGCTGAAAGAGACTGCGGCCCAATGCTTGGCGCTGGCGCATTCGACCAGCGACCCGCACACGCGCGCGGCGCTGCTCACCATGGCGCAAAAGCTCTACGACGGAGCGAGCAAGCGAGCGGGCGATTACGATGCGGCGCAGCGCGAGTTCAACGACCGGCAGATGCTGCCGCAACCGGCGGCGCAGCAACAGCAGCAGATCCAGCCGAAGAAGAAAGACGAGTAGCAGCGGCGATTATCCGTGCCGCCAATACGCGTCTTCCCGCGCCAGCCACTCGCGCAAGAGCCGGACGTTGCGGCGATTGGCGCGCCACAGCACATCGAAAGCGTCGCCGACGAGCGGCACCGCGCCGACGAACCCGTCCACGGCGACATTGGCGAGCATGCGCAGGATGAGATGAGCCGGCGCGCCCAGCTGGCGCGCTTCGTGCACGATATAGAGCGAGATCGCGGTGGTGATCGCGTCGCCGATGCCCGGCACGAGGCCGATCAGCGCGTCGAAGCCAAACCGCACATTGGTGCCGGGAAGAATGAACGCCGTGTCGAGCAGCGTGGCTAGCGCATCGAGACGGGCGACGCGCTCCTCGCGCGAGCGCAGGCGCGTGAAATCGAAGCCGTAAGCGAAGTTCTCGCGAGCGTAGCTGTTGGTCATGGGCGTCCTCCGTCGCGCAAATAGGGACGCCATCCCGGATGCGCAACCGCGCCTGCGCCAAGTTCCATAAGCGCCAGACGGAACGGGGGAGGGCCATTGGGGCCGGTGTTCAGGCCGTTCTTAAGGCGGTCTTGCCAACGACGCGGCGATGGGAGAAACCCAGCGCACGCTGACGCTGGAGGATGACATGCCCGGCGGCTGGATCGCGGTCCTTGTGCTGTGCGGGCTGCTCGTCGCCTCCGCATACCTTGTCTACGAGGGGTGGACCGCCCATTCCGGCGGCGTCGAATTGCCGGATTGGGGCTACGCGCTCTTGGGCGTCGGCGTCATCTTCGGCTTGGTGATCGGCTGCGGGCTGATGGCGCTTGCCTTCTACAGCAGCCGCCGTGGCTTCGACGAGCCGACCGTGGCGAGGCAAGACGACGATCGCGAGCGCGACGATTCGCGTTGAATGCTCACCGGTGAAACACCGACCCAGTATCGCCGCAGCCTGGCCTAGAGCGAGTTGCGAGGCCGTGACGCGTCATGGCCGGACTTGTTCCGGCCATCCACGTCTTTTTAACAGCCTCGCGCAAGCAAGACGTGGATGCCCGGCGGCGCAGACAAGTTTACGCAGTCTGCGCAAGCTTGACTGCGTGCCGGGCATGACGAAACGGCAAGACGCATCAGAATATTTTTGCGTTTTGCCCTCAGTCGCCGTCCTTCCACTTTGCCAGCGGAAAGATGTCGGGCACCTCACTGCCTTTGTGCGTCCAGGGATCGACCGTCCACAGCTCGCCGCTCTTGCGGTCCCGGATCACCGCCGTGTTGTGCGGACCCTCCGTGAACAAGAACCGCGACGCCGGCGCGGCGATCGTATGGTGTCGCAGCAGTTTGATCTGGTCGAGAACGAGCAGCAGCGCATTGGTGTTGTTGGTGGTGTCGATGCAGTCGAATTGGCCGCGGGTGCCGGCGAGCCCGATGAGCGGGCCGGCGCGCGCGACGCGCTGCGCGGTGCCGGTGATGGGGGCGATGCGCCGTTCGAACCACGCCTGGTGCGGCCGATTGCGGCGCGCTCCGCCTGTGGCGAGGCGGCGCCCGAGGCCATGATCGCGGCCATCTGCGCGTGATCGGTGCTGCCAAGACCGATCTCGGTGCGGAAGGCGCAGCCGAAGCCGTGGCAAATGACGACGCGGAACGCGCTCGGCGGTAGGAGCGAATATTCCCGCAGCATGGCGGTCACCGCGGGATCGACCCTGTCCGCGACGGCGGAGCCCCCGGCCATCAACAACGCCATGAGCACCATCGCGAAGCGGCGCACGTCCACCTCCCCCGTGGCAACCGTCGGCGAAATTGCAAACGGGGTAAGGCGCGGCCAAGGCAGCGCCGGCCGCAAGGCACACCCTCGCGTCGATTTCGGCAAAGCGTGACTTATTTGCCAGCCTGTCCGGCGCTGACGATGGACCCACCAGCGTACGATGTGCCTATCGAATCCGCCGCTCGGTCTGCTTGATTTCAACGCGGTTGAACTTCCCCGCTACGGCAGCCCGGCCTTGGCCAGGCCCTCGGCGATGCGCTGAAAATCGCGCGGGTCCTTGTACGGCAGCACGCGCTCGCGTTGCGCGAGCGAGAAGTCGGGGTTGACCTGCATCAGCTCGGCCCACATGGCGCGCGCCTCCTCGTGACGCCCGAGATGACCGTAGCAGGCGGCGAGCAACATGCGGCTCGAGTCGGTGCCGGGGGTGCGGGCGATGCGTCGGCGCAGCTGCTCCACCGCCGCCTCGTAGTTACCCAGGCTGAAATTCGCCTGCGCCAAAAAGTGCAGCACGATGCCCGAATAGTGCGGGTCGAGCCGCATGGCCACCGCGATCGCCTCCAGCGCCTCGGCTGGACGCCCCGCATACATCAGCGCCAGCCCGGTCGCCGAGTGACCCTGGGCGAAGTTGGGATCGAGGGCGATCATGCGGCGAAATTCAGCGAGCGCGCCGTCGAGATCGCGCCGCCACAGCAGCACGCTGCCGAGCGCCATATGGCTCAGGGGCTCCTGATCGTTCAATTCGACGGCGCGGCGGCCCCAGCGCTCCGCCTCGTCGAGCGCCTGTGCCGGATCCTCCGCCCAGTCGCTGACGTAGTCGGCGATCAGCGCCAGCGTCAAGCCGGCATGCGCCACAGCGAAATTCGGATCGAGCTCGATCGCGCGGCGGTAGATCGTCTTGGCTTGCGCGACGCCATCGCGCGTGCTGCGGTTGAGACATTCGCGCGCGCGCAGCCAGGTCTCGTACGCCTCGACGCTCGCGGTGCCGCGCCGGCGCAGCCGCTTTGCCTCGCCGTGTGTCAAGTTGACGGCGAGCGCGCCGACGATCTTCTCCACCACCTCGTCCTGCGTCGCGAAGATGTCGGTGAGGTCGCGGTCGAAGCGTTCGGCCCACAGGTGCCCGCCGCTGGCGGCGTCGATGAGCTGCGCGGTGATGCGCACGCGGTTGCCGGCCTTGCGGATGCTGCCCTCGAGCACGAACCGCACGCCGAGGTCGCGCCCGATCTCCTGCACCTTCACTGACCTGCCTTTGTAGGCGAACGAAGAGTTGCGGGCGATGACGAACAGCGCCGAGATCTTCGAGAGGTCGGTGATGAGATCCTCGGTCATGCCGTCGCTGAAATACTCCTGCTCGGCGTCGCCGCTCATGTTGGTGAACGGCAGCACCGCGATCGAGGGCTTGTCAGGCAGCGGCAGGCCGGCGGTCGGCTGAGCCACCGGCGTTTCGGCTTGCACCCGGTACACCCGGATCGCCTGCGCGATGTTCTTGACCTGCTGATCGCCCAGATCATCGAAACCCAGCGGCAGCCTGTTGCCGATGTGATCCCGCGCCGCGGCCGAGATCCAAATAGCGCCCGGCACCTGCGTGCGATCTTTCAAGCGCAGATCTTTGCCGCCCGGCCGCACGGAAACTGAATCGTCCGATTTCCAGTGAAGCGGGTCGCCGGGCGGCGCTGTCATCAAGGTCTGAGGGTGCAGGTGTGTGAAACCGTGCACGAGGCAGAATGCACGAAATTGTTTTCTCTTATTGTCTTCCCCCGATAGTGGTCGCCAGCGCTATTGGTTTTCGATTGGTGAAAACCGAGAAAAAATTTCTACGCGCAAATTAAAATTGAATGTCGGCGTCTTCACACAGCGTTCTAA
>VAZM01000073.1:512-1227 GCA_005883135.1 Alphaproteobacteria bacterium | reverse complement strand
ATGGCTGCGAGCCGGCGCTCGGCTCGCTCGCCGCTGAAAATTCCCAAGAGCAAAGTTCCGCCAGAGGTAGCTTCGGCATGCGTGGGCTGTGGATGAATGTCGCGGCAGGCGGGCTGGATGCCAACCAGCGTGGTGCTATGCCGGCGGCGGTAGCCTCCAAGACGCACGCGCCAGCAGCTTCCAGCCGCCGTCCTGTTTTTGCCAGACCTGCATGACGCCTATTTTGGTATTGGTGACTTTGCCGTCGAGCTCGCTTTCCGAGACCCAAAGGTGTCGCACGACGGCGTTGTTTCCGACGACCTGGACCGTGAGTTCGGGCCATTCCAGCGACTTGAAGGTAGCCTTTCGCGTCATCACCCCGTCGATGAATTTGGTCTTGTCCTCGAGCCGAGCGTCCGAATGGCTATAGCTCAGCTGCTCCGCGGTGAGCGACTCGATCTTCGCTTTGTCCTGTTTGAACCAGGCCATCCGCAATTCCTCAACGGCGTTTTTAACCGTCATATCAGCTGATTGGGCATGTGCCGATCGGATCAGGGTCGGCGCGCTGAGCGCGAGGGCGCCTGCGGCGGCGAGGTGACGACGTGACAATTTCATGACTTCCTCCCTTTTGTGTGCGACGTGATGGATGTCGCTTTACAGCGTGGCGCAAAACATGGCCGCCAGGGTGGGGCCACGGTGAGGGAAAAGCGCAACCCGACGAGGAGCACGGCAGAGA
>VAZM01000073.1:0-507 GCA_005883135.1 Alphaproteobacteria bacterium | reverse complement strand
TTCCCCAGGTTCCCAGTCTGTTAGGTGCGATTTTCCGTCTCAGGGAAGCGCGCCGCAACGAAATTCGATCGCAGCCGACCCGTTAATAGCCAAAAGGCCAGACGCTCGGCCTAGTAGGGCCGGAATTCGTCGCTTCTCCATCGTCAAGACGCACCTCTCTTTCGTCATGGCTTATTCGCCGACGGGTTCGATACTGCCGATTTGACACAGGCAAGGGGGCTGCTCGACGTGCTGCCCTGAGCTGGTGGTCCAGAATGAATGGCCGCCTTACGGCGCTCCGAGCACCGGCTCGCGAGGTCCTGAACGACGCCTTGGGTCGAACGCCGCGGTCCGACCATGATCGCGTGAATGACCGGAATCGGCGCTGAACGGGAGCTCATGTTGAAATCTGCTGCTTCCGGTTTTGCCCCACTACGGACCCTGGTTCGGCTCGATCTGAGGGTCGGTCCAGGATGAGAAACGGTCGTTCCCGACTGGTGGCGCCCCCGCTGAGAAGTGAGCACCACT
>VAZM01000565.1 GCA_005883135.1 Alphaproteobacteria bacterium | reverse complement strand
GGCCACTCATGCTCGAAACGCCATTCCGCCTCGTCCCGGCCCTTGCGGATCGCGAGCTTCACCGGCGGCTCCTGCATGACGCCGTCGTCGATGCCTTTGAGCCAGCAATCGAAAAACCGCAGCTGATCGCGCCGCCCTTCCTCGGAGTAGAACGGATGGACGTGCGTGCCGGCGTGGATGCGAAGCTTCTTGTGTGGTGTCGCGGCGCGCATGAAGGCCTCAGTGTTGCCGCGCAGATGCAATCCCATTCCCGTCCAATTCCCGACGCTGAGCATCGGCACGGTCATCTTGTCCCATTGCGCCTGCGCCCCGCGGAATGCGCCGCTATCGAGCGTGTTGCTGAGCCAGAACTGCAGGGTATCGGACCGCCACCTATTCGCATCGTGCCGCGAGGCGCGGCCGACGACGTGATGCATGAGATGCGCCAGGTACCAGTTGGGCATGAACAGGCTGAGCAATCCGCCGTGGAACAGCGCATCGCGGTAAAGGTCGGCAAAACCCTCCCATGGAATGATCGCCTTCAACGACGGCGGCTGGTGGTTGGCGACGAACCACTGGTTGATGGCGAAATAGGATATGCCTGATAGTCCGACCTTGCCTGTGCACCACGGCTGCGCCGCCGCCCACTCGATCGCATCGTAAAAGTCGATCGACTCCGCGAGCGACCACGGTTCGCACTGGCCTGGAGATTTACCGCTGCCGCGCCCGTCGACGCGCACCGCCGCATAGCCCTTGGGCACCCACCAATGCGGGTTGACCGTCTCCCAGTTCATCAGCGGATTCGGTTCTTCCTCGAGATTGCCGGGCGGAATCCACAGCTTGTCCTTCTGGTACGGACCCAAATTGAGGATGGCGGGAAACGCCCCGGGAGCATCGGGCCGAAACACATCGGCTTTGAGATCGGCGCCGTCGCGCATGGGCACGTCGACATCCTTCTCGACGACGATGCCGTAGTCGAGCGCGACGGACGCCGGCTCCATCTTCATTTGCCGCTCTTCCCCCCGCTGCCCGGGCCGGTTTCAATCCGGCAGCTCGATCTTCACCTCGTCGGTGACCTTCTTCCAGTATGCCATCTCGGCCTTGTTCCATTCTTGCGCATCGGCGATGGAGGCGCTGGGGACTGCCCGGATCATTTGCTGCTTAAAAGCACTCGTCACTTGCTCGGAGGCGAGGGCCTGCACGGCCGCCGCGCGCACGATCTCGAGCACGTCGCGGGGTGTGGCGGCCGGCGCGTATAGCGCCGACCACAGGCCCTTGGCGTTGGGATAGCCGAGTTCCATCAGCGTCGGCACATCGGCGTATTCGCCCACGCGCTGGTCGGACATGACCGCCAACGCCCGCACCTGCCCGGCCTTGACGACGCCCATTGAGCTCGCGGCGTTGAGCAGCGCGACGTGGGCGTCGCCAGTGACGAGATCATTGGTGATCGCGGCTCCGCCGCCCTTGTTGGGCAGGTGGACGAGCACGAGGCCGGCCCATCGGGCAAATGCTTCCATGTCGTAGTGATTGTTGCTGCCGACGCCGACGCTGGCATAGCGCACCTTGCCGGGATTGGCTTTCGCATAGGCAATGAACTCGGCATAGGTCTTGGGCGGAAAGTCCTTGGTCGTCGCGCCGAGCACGAGCGGCACTTCGCTCAGCCGCGTCACCAGCGTCACGTCCTTGTCGTAGTCGATCTTGAACTTCTTCTTGTAGATGATGGGGGTGAGCACGTTGGTGCCGGGATTGCCGATTTGCAGCGTATAGCCGTCGGGCTTCGAACGGGCCATCTCCTCGATCGCAAGAATGCCGAACGCCCCGGGCTTGTTTTCGACCAACACCGGCTGGCCGAGAATCGGCCGCATCTGCTCGGCGACGATGCGCATGACGATATCGGTGGCGCTGCCCGGCCCGAACGGCACGACTACTTTGATGGGTTTTGACGGATATTTGTCTTGCGCCGTCGCCGTTGCGCTGCCGACGGCGAGGACGAGCAACAGGATGGCCAGGCGCTTCATGTCGGTTGGTCCAGCGCTGCCGAGCTCTCAGCCGGGCTAGTCGGTCAGATCGATCTTCACCTCGGCGACCGTCTTTCGCCACGCGGCAAGTTCGCTCGCAAGCCACGATTGCGCCTCCTCCAATGACGCGTTGGGCTTGACGCTGACGAGCTGCTTCTTGAACGCGTCCTGCAGCTGCGGAGCGTGGCTGGCCTCGACGATCGCGTTGAACAGGATCGTCAGAACCTCTTTCGGCGTCTGGGCCGGCGCCAGCATGCTCTGCCAATGCAGCGTGCCGACGCCGGGATAACCGGCCTCGGCGAGGGTCGGGACATCGGGATATTCCGCCAGCCGCGTCTCCGCGAGCACCGCGATCGGCCGCAGCTTGCCGGCCTTGATCATGGATGCCGTGCTTGCGGCGTTGATGAACGCGACCTGCGCGTCGCCGACGACGAGATCGTTGATCATGCCGGCGGCGCCG
>VAZM01000072.1:12386-18859 GCA_005883135.1 Alphaproteobacteria bacterium | reverse complement strand
CGTAGCCCACTGCAGTCCCGAGCCGTTTGCCGCCATCGTTCCGGCTACGCCGGACGACAACACATGCGTGGTTGAAACCGGCAGCCCGTACATATCGGCGGCGGCGATCGTTCCGGCGGCGACCACCTCGGCGCAGGCGCCCTGACCATAGGTCATGTGAACCTTGCCGATTTTTTCGCCGACGGTGACGACGATGCGCTTCCATCCGACCATGGTGCCCAGTCCGAGCGCGATCGCGACCGCGACCTTGACCCACAGCGGAATGAACTTGGTCGCGTTGTCGAGCGATGCCTTGTAGGCGGCCAGCTTTGCGACCTCTTCCTTGCTGAGGTCGTTTTCCTTGTCCTTCATCAAGAAGCGGATTGCTTCCGAGGCGAGATACATGTCGTTGCGAGTGTTGCCGACCGCCGCGGCCGGGATCCGTGCGAGCGAGCCGTATTCGGCCACCTGCTTGGCGATATCCTGGATCAGAACGGATAACGACGGGTAGGTGCCTTCGTCGATCTTGCGGCGCGACACAAAGGAGGAGACGGCCGGGCGGGGGTCGCCGATGATGTTGTGGCCGGCCGCTTTCTGCTGGACGATCGCCGCGGCGGCAGCGGACGTGGTGCTGAACTCCGCCATTTGACTGGCCGGCATCGCGCGATTGAGCGCATAGGCGGTGGGAACGGTGCCGATCAGAATGAGCATGATGAGACCCATGCCCTTCTGCCCGTCGTTGGAGCCGTGGGCGAACGAGACCCCCGTGCACGTGGCGATGAGGGTTCCGCGGATCCACCACGGTGGTGGCTGATTGCCCTTCGGCTCGCGGTAGAGGGCGGGATTGCGGACGACAAATTTCAGCACCAGCAGCAGCAGCGCGGCGGCGAAAAAGCCGAACAGCGGCGAGAGCAGCAGCGAGTACCCGATCTCCGTCGCCTTGCTCCAATCGACGCCCGAAGTGCCGTCCTGCCCGTGCATCAACGCGTTCGCAACGCCGACACCGATGATCGAACCGATCAGGGTATGCGAGCTCGATGCGGGCAGGCCGAGCCACCAGGTGCCGAGATTCCAGATGATCGCCTTTGCCTCGGAAGGTGGACCCGTCGCAAAGGAAAGCCGCCCTGTGTGACGGGCATGTGACGCTGCCCCGTCATCGATGAGACACCCCCTCATGCTTGCTCGCGAGCGGGGCTTCGGTCAGAACGGGTAGTACCGCACCGAAGTCATGACGATGTTGTTGTCGGTCGAAACATCACCCCCGATTCCCACGAAGGATTTACGTTTGATGTACTCGTACTGCGCGCCGAACGTCACGCGGCCATAATCTCCCTTGTAGACGTTCTGCCAGAAGCCCGCCGTTATTTCGGATAACCGCTTGTTGTTGGCGATGCAGTCGGTGGGCGTGCCGCCGGAAAATGAGAACGGCGTCGTCACCAAGCAAGTGGCATTGCTGAAGCCCGGATTGCCAAGGCCGAACAAAGTCGTGCCGATGTTGAAGAAGTTCGCCGCGACCTCCTCCTGGCCGGCGTAGACGTAGAGGTCGAGCCCGTCCCAGGGATGGCCGATAAGGCCTACCATCGCGCTCCACCCGGTCACCAGCGAAAGCGAGCCGTCCGCAGCGATGGTGACATCCGGCAGCTGTCCGGCCCCGTAGCGGCCGACGCCGCGGCCGTAGAGACCGTTGGCGGTGAACTCGAGATATTTCGGAATGAGCGGCAGCAACACCGACCCGCCCACACCCGCGCCGAATGTGGTCTTGTTGTCGGCGGTGCCCACCATGGTGGTCGAGCCCGCGACGCATGCGCCGACGGCGCACCTCAGCGTATTGTCGCTGAAGAACCGCTGCAGCCCGTATATTTCGTAGTGGCCCCAGCCGGGATCGAACGCCGCTTTCTCGATGATGTCCGGCGCCTGGTCCGTCGTGACATTCACGGTTTGCAAGAAATCTCCCCCGCCCCCGGTGTTGACGAAATTGACGACTGTCCCATTGACGATGCCGCCACTGGCGAAGGCGCCTCCGAATCCGAGCGGTGCGGTGGCCGTGCTGGCGCCGACGATCGCGGCCGGGTTTTCGGCGGAGACGCCGAGGGCGATGCCTGGAGCGACGTCAACCACTCCGCGGATCTGCCATTGACGGATATAGTTAAACCCAACCACGTAGTTCGCGTCGATCGTGAGCGGGATGTTCTCCTTGCGCGGCGTCATATCGACCTGGTTTTGTGTCGCCAGGCTCCAGGTTTGGCCGGCGAGGATGTGAAATCCCCAACCGGTGTTGTCGTAGGTGAAATAGGCATGGCGTAAGCGCAGAGCCCAGCTATTGCTCTGGTTGTAATTCGACGTGTTGCCGACGCCCAGGAAGTCCGATTCGTAGAAACCGGTGGGCTTCTGGTAGGGGTCGATATTGCCCTCGACGAGGAGCGAGATGCGGCTTTGCCGGGCGGTTCCGTGAAATTCGTGCTCGTTGTAAAGCGGTGAAAACGGATACGGGATTGCCCCGAAGGCCGTTCCAATGTCGTTGACCTGGTTGCGTTGGCGCCAGACCGACTCCGCGGCGATGAAGCCTCCCACCGTTAGCTTCACTTTTTCTGGTGGAGGCGGTGCCGGCGGTCCCTTGGTGAAGACAGGGCCGGTGGGCGGCGCTGCCGCAGCACGGGCTGGCGCCGCGTCCACCTTTGCTTCCACCCTCTCGGTCTTCTTTTTGGTTTGGGCGAGCTCTGCCTGAAGTTCCTTGAGCTGCCGCTGCAGCAACTCGGTCTGGCGTTCGAGCCGCTCGATCTTCGCCGCCTCCGACGCAGACTGCGCGCCAGCGGCGGCCGGAACCAGCAGCGACGCGCCCAAAAGTGCGGTGCAGGCCATCAGCTTCTGCTTGAAATTCATGATCGCCCCCTCGAAAGCCCGCGCGAGCGACCCCATGCCGCCCCGTCGGCGACCATTGCCGCGGTTAATAACGGACCAATGACAAAGACGGCGCTTGCGACAATTGGCGAGTAGGTGTGGCCCAGCAACATCGGTTCCGCGGGCGCGCAAAGCATGCGCATCCGATGCGACGATGCGATTCCTTGTTGGAATGACGCAGCTTAAACGGGTGCGTTCACGCTGAGAATTCGCGAACGTTCTGCAACAGTGGTCTGCAAAAATATCACAGCAGATCATTTTCAAGCGGAGCAAGTTGTCAGCGCACGCTTGCATGGTACTCTTTCCGCGTCACGGTCGATTGCCGTCTCGTGAATTCTGCATCCTGATCGCGCACGCTGGCGCATGAAGCTCGACCGCTCGCTCACGCGAGCGCGTCATCGAGGCTGAACGTCGTACGATGGCGCAAAAGACGATTACACGGCGCGATTTGTCGGAGGCGGTCTACAAGGCTGCCCGCCTCTCGCGGGTCCAGTCGGCCGCACTCGTCGAGGTCTTTTTCAAGGAAATCACGGAGTGTCTCGAGCGCGGCGAGCAAGTGAGGCTCTCCGCGTTCGGCTCGTTCGTCGTGCGCGAAGCGCGCCAGCGGATGGGCCGCAATCCGAAGACCGGCAAGCAGGTCAAGATCTCTGCGCGCCGCGTGATGGTGTTCAAGCCGTCCGCGGTTTTGAAGGCGCGCATCAACACGGTCGCCGAACCTGGTCTAAACCACGATTGAATGAGCTCGACTGATCAGCAGACGCTCTGAACGCGGGCCGGCCGATGTTCTTCGCCGCGGCAAGGCTCGCGGCACCCGGCTTATCAATGCGCCGGCTCTTGGCGTTCGCGCAGAAACCGGAAGAACTCGATGCCTTCGCGCATCCGCCGCCGCAGCATCTCCGGGCTCCTGACCATCTCGCCGGCGATTGCGGCAATCTTCGGCGCGCGGAAGTAGAAGCGTTTATAGAAATCGTCCACCGAACGGAAAATCTCGGTGTGGCTCAGGTGTGGATAACTCAACATTGCGACTTGCATGCCGCTGTCGGTCAGCAATTTGGCATTCTCGTCGACCAGCCAACCGTTCTCCAGCGCCTGTTTGTGGAGGAACGTGCCGGGATAAGGCGCCGCCAGCGAAATCTGGATGGTGTGCGGGTTGACCTCGATGGCGAAGCGGATGGTTTCCTCGATCGTCTCCTTGGTCTCCCCGGGTAGGCCGAGAATGAAGGTGCCGTGCGTGACGATACCCAGCTCACGACAGTCCTTGGCAAAGCGCTTGGCCACGTCGACGCGCATGCCTTTCTTGATGTTGTGAAGGATCTTCTGGTTGCCGGACTCGTAGCCGACGAGCAGCAGCCGCAGGCCGTTGTCCTTCAAGATCTTCAGGGTCGATCGCGGCACGTTGGCCTTGGCATTGCACGACCACACCATCCCCAGCTTGCCGATCTCGCGCGCGAGCGCCTCGACCCGCGGCAGGTTGTCGGTCAGCGTGTCGTCGTCGAAGAAGAATTCCTTGACTTGCGGGAACGCCTTCTGCGCCCAGGCGAGTTCCTCGATCACATGGCCGACGCTGCGGGTGCGATAGTGATGACCCCCGATCGTCTGCGGCCACAAGCAGAAGGTGCAGCGCGACTTGCACCCGCGGCCGGTATAGAAAGATACGTAGGGGTGCCGCAGATAGCCGCTGAAATAATTCTCGATGACGAGATCGCGTTTGTAGACCGGCGTGACGAACGGAAGCTCGTCCATGTTCTCCAGTACCGCGCGGTCGGCGTTGTGGACGATGATGCCATCAGCGTTGCGCCAGGAGAGCCCGGCGACGCGCGCGAAGTCGCGCCCCTCGGCCACATCCTTGATGGTGAAATCGAACTCATTGCGGGCGACGAAATCGATCGCGGGCGAAGCCTTCAGGCTCGCCTCCGGCTCGACCGCGACCTTCGCCCCGATCATGCCGATCTTCAAACTCGGCTTGAGCGCCTTGAGCGCCTCGGCGGTGCGCACGTCGACGGAGAACGACGGCGTCGAGGTATGCATCACGACGAGGTCGCGACTGGTGGCCTCGGGCGCGACGTCGGCGAACTTGAGCCGGTGCGGCGGCGCGTCGACGAGCTTTGAGCCGGCAACGAGCGCGGCAGGCTGGGCGAGCCAGGTCGGATACCAGTAGGACTGGATCTCGCGGCGCATCTGGTAGCGCGCGCCGGCGCCCCCGTCGAACCCGTCAAACGATGGCGCTTGCAGAAACAGCGTCCGCATCATTGATTTGTCCCCCGATCAGCCGTCCAGTCCCCCGCAACCATCCGAAACCGGTGGCCTCTCCAGCTCACTTCCCAGTTGAGAAAGCTTATAGCGAACACCGCGAACGACAATAAGTCGCAGGCGGGCACAAGCCAATATGGTTGGGAGGGAAGAGGATAGGCCCGCTCGACCTCTCGCAGAACCGCCATCCGGCACGCGATTGCCGCGATTGCGACGCCGACCGCCGGGAGGAGGGCGGTCGAGCCGGCGCCGAGAAGCAGCGCGAGCAGCGCCCACCCTAAGGGATGGCTGACGAGCGAACCCGCGTAGCCGATGGGATCGATGCTCCTGATCGTGCGTGCCCATCGCAGCTGGTGCCGCCAAAGTTCGCGCAGCGACGTCTGCGTGCAGATATGGGCGACGGCGAAGCGCGGTATCACGACATTGCGGCCATGGGCGCGCAACGCCGCTCCCATCGCGTAATCGTCCGCGAGACAGTCGACGAAAGGCTCGAAGCCACCGATCGCCGTCAACGCTTCGCGCCTGAGCGCCAGTGTCGAGCCGAAGCAAGGATGCGCCAGGCCGAACCCAAGGGCGACCAAGACGCTCGGCAGGAATTGCGCGTTGGTGAGGAGCGCTGCCAACCTTGCCCAGACGCCGGTGAGGGCAACACCGTAGTAGAGGCAGGTCACGGCACCGACGCCTGGCTGTTCCAGCGCGGCGATCACGCGGCAAAGATAGCCGGGATCGACCCGGATATCGCTATCGGCGAACGACGACCTCGTGGCGGACGCGCGGCGCCATGTTGACGAGGTTCGAGACCTTGCGATTCAACCCGTGCACCTTGGCGTCGACGACAACATCGAGATGGCGATGTTGCTTGAGCTCGCGCAGGCGCTCGACGACGGCGACCGCGCCGTCGCCCGCATGCTGGACGCCGCAGATGATCTGAATCTCGCCCGGATAATCTTGCGCGCAGAAAGAGCCGAGGTTCTCCAACAGACCTGCCTCGTTGCCGTGCAATGGCTTGAGAATGGTGACTGCTGGCGTGGCGGCGGGACGGGCGGCGGCGCTATCGCGCCCAAGGCGACGCAGGAGAATCGTGGCCGTGATCAGATATCCGCAGCCGATGCCGGCGACCGCCGAGGCGCCGACAGAACACCAGAACAAGGTCATGCCGTGGCTCAGTGGCTTCGCGACCGCGGATCGACGCTCTCGCGCACCGGTTGCTCGCGATAGGTCGGAACCAGCCGGCCCCACTCCAGCATTTGCCAGCCGATGAGGCCAGGCACGCCGAGCACGAGATCGGCGGCGCGTTTGACGAGCGAGAGCGCAATCGCCTGCTCCGGCGGAATTCCAAATGCCGC
>VAZM01000072.1:0-12322 GCA_005883135.1 Alphaproteobacteria bacterium | reverse complement strand
CCTTCCTGCGCCCCGAGCGCGCCGGGAACGGCGAACGCGGCGCCGCGAACCGCGTGCAGCAGGCTCTCGATCACGAGCGCCTCGCCGATGCCGACGGGATGGCCCATGAAGGCGAACACGATCCATACTTCCGCGACGCCGATGACCCAGCCGGCCAGGTGCACGACGCTGCTCGCGGCGAGGCTCCCGCGCGCCGCGTAGATCATGGCCAGGTTGCGATAGACGGCGTCGATGGTGCCGAGCACGCGCCACTCCCGGTCGCCGGCCAGGAAGTTGACGATCGCTTCGAGAATGCGTTGTCCGCCACGCCGTTGCGCAACATAGAAGCCGGCAAGCAGCAGCGCCGCGACGGCAATCCCGATCGCCGCGCTGCGCGCCAGCGCATGATCCGCTCCCAACGATACGAGCGTCAGCAAGCCGAGCGCTGCAAACAGGAATTGTGCGGCAGCTTGAATGAGAACGTCGACGATGACGCTTGCGGCCGCGAGCGCGCCCGGGACGGCATAGCCCGTGAGCAATCGCGCGCCGACCACGTCGCCGCCCACTTGTGCCACCGGCAACAGGACGTTGACCGCCTCGCGAATGAACCTCAAGAGCAGACAGGTGCCGAACTGCGGGCGCACCTTGGGCGGAAAGAGCAACCACCAGCCCGCGCCCGCGACGCCGACCGTGCCGGCGCGCACCACCACCACGAGCAGAATTCCCCAACCGATGCTGGCGATCGCGTGGCCGACCTCGTGGAGCCCCGACCAAACGGTAAGCGCGACGAGCGCGGCGATGCCGAGCAACCACGCGATCACACTGGCTTGCTTGACCATTGCCGCTTCCCCGCTCGACGCGACCCGCTGTCCGTTTCTTCGGGACAAGCGGGCCGGGCCGGCCTGTCCTGTCCGCACTCGCGAACTTACCACGGCGATTTGATGTCGAAGGCCTGCGTTGCCCCGAATCCAATCGTCACCTGGTCGGGCGAACCTCGCTGCGTGACGAGCGGCGAGCCCGACACATCGCCGGTGAGCCGTTCGTACTCGATGAAGACGTGCGTCGCCAACTGCGGCGTCCACAGGTAGCGCGCCTGCGCGCCTGCCCCATACGACTTAATGCCCCCCTTGGCGTCGTAGACCGGCAGGCCCGATAGCACCGCCTGGACCGGGCTAATGCTGAAATACGGACTGACCGCGGGCGTGGTTGCCAATGTGAGCCGGGGGCCAGCCGACAAGGTCCACTGCGGGGTCACCGAAAGGACGGCGTCCGTCGTGATATCGGAGACGATCCCGTGATGACCGTTGAAGCCCTGCCGCACCTCGACGCGGCTGCGCAGCCAAGGCACCCACCAATACTGCGCAAAGATGCCCACCTCCGCCGCCCAGGGAACGTTGCCGAGGCTACGCACCGCCGGGAAGTCGGACTTGTCACGCTGCGAATACACCAGTTGGCCGACCGGACCCAGTTGGAATTTCCCTTCGTCGACCACCGCGATATCCAAGCCATCGCGCGGTCCGCGGAAGGGTTCGGGCGCGCCGTAGCGGCGCACGGCGAAGATGGGGTAGGGGCGCAGGCGCTCGCGGCTCGAGCCTTGAAAGAGGGGCTCTTCCCGGCCTTCCGCTCCGAGCGTGATGGTCCAATCGTAGGCGCGAGTCGGCGCCGTATAGGTGCGCGCAGTGTCGTCGGCGGCGAACGCCACCATGGGGCTCGCCAGCGCAGCAAAAATACCCGCGATCGCCGCGCGCCGGCCCCTCATCCGCCCCCTCTCAGTGCCCCAACGAGGGATAATATTGCCCGACTCTATTCAACCCTCGTTAACATGACGCAGCCCCCTCGCACAACGCGCGGCCGGTGGATGGGCCCCTCGGAATTCCTTTTCCAGCGGGCATGTGGCCTAGCTCCAACAGGTTCTAAAAATTGCGAAAATTCAGGGGCCGCCGGCGGGTGGCGGGCCACCGCCGCATGGTGTCGGGGTATGGCACAATGCCGCGTCAGTAAGGGAGGAACCATCCATGAACGGCGCCGCCGTCATTGCCGAAATCCTCAGGCGCGAGGGTACGGACTTTCTCTCCTGTTATCCGCGCAACCCGCTGATCGAGGCCTGCGCCGCGCTCGACATTCGCCCGATCCTCTGCCGGCAAGAACGCGTCGGCGTCGGCCTGGCGGATGGCTACACCCGCATCAAGCGCGGCAAGCGCAATGGCGTGTTCGCTGCGCAGGCGGGCCCCGGCATCGAGAATGCGTTTCCCGGCGTTGCCCAGGCGTTTTCCGAGAACGTCCCGCTGCTCATGATTCCGGCCGGGCTGCCGTTGGCGCGCCGCCGACGTGTACCGGCCGGTCACAAAATGGTCGGCGCTTGCCCATTCGGTGCAGGAACTCCCCGACCTGATGCGCCGCGCCTATCAGGCCATGCGCTGCGGCAAAGGCGGCCCGGTGCTCATCGAGGTTCCGGCTGAAGTTTGGGAGGCCGAATACGCGGGCGAGCTCGATTATGCTCCCGTCCAGGTGCAGCGCGCCGCCCCCGATCCCGACGCGATCAAGGCGGCGGTGCGCATGCTGCTGGCGGCGAAACATCCGCTGCTGCTGGCGGGGCAGGGCGTGCTCTATGCCGACGCGAGCAATCAGCTTGCAGCCTTGGCCGAGCTCATTCCGGCGCCGGTCCTCACCACCAATCCGGGCAAAAGCGCGATTCCCGAAACGCATCCGCTCGCCCTCGGGGCTTCGACCCGCTCGCGGCCGAAGATGGTCACCGAGTTCATGGCCAAAGCCGATCTCGTGCTAGCCATTGGCTCGAGCCTCACCCGCACGCCGTTCGGGCCCGGCGTGCCGGCCGGCAAGACGATCATCCACGCCACCAACGACGCCGCCGACATCAATAAGGAGTATCGGGTCGATCACGCCGTGATCGGCGACGCCGCGCTGGTGCTCGACGCGCTCATCGCCGAGGTCGATCGGCAAAAGGGCGCGGGCGGGGCGAACGCGCTCGCCTCCCTCAAGGAGGACATCGCCGCGGCCAAGAAAGCGTGGCTCGCCGACTGGGACAAGCATCTCAACTCGGAGGAAGTGCCGATTAATCAGTATCGCGTCATTCGCGATCTCATGCGCAGCGTCGACCGCGACAACGTCATCATCACCCACGATTCGGGCGGCCCGCGCGAACAGCTGCTGCCGTTCTGGGAGACGACCGCGCCGGGCTCTTACATGGGCTGGGGGAAGTCGACCCAGCTCGGCTACGGGCTCGGCATCACCATGGGGGCGAAGCTCGCGGCGCCGGAGAAGCTTTGCGTCAACATCATGGGCGACGCCTCCATCGGCATGACCGGGATGGACATCGAGACCGCGGCGCGCAACCGCATCGGGATTCTCACCATCGTGTTCAACAACGGGGTCATGGCGGCCGAACGCGATGTGCTCGAGATCTCGACCAAGAAATACGGTGCGCTGACGATCGGCGGCAACTACACCAAGGTGGCCGAGGGCCTCAACGTCGCCGCGATGCGGATCGAAAAGCCCGGCGATATCGTGCCGGCGATCAAGGACGCCGTGCGCGTCACTGAAACGAGCGCGCCGTTCCTGTTGGAGATCCTGGTGAAGGAGGGCTACGACTTCTCGCGCTACCCGCTGGAGGGGCTGTAGCCGAAATACCCGCTGCGAACTCGGCGCCTCTCCCCACGCGCGGGGAGAGGTGCGAGCCACTCAGGCCTGAGCAATTGCAATTACTGCGCGGCGGCCGTCGCAGATTTCGGAGCGGCGGCCGGCGCGGGCCGCGCCGCGGCGGCGCGCGCGGGCAGGTATTTGACGATGACCGCGCGATCAACCTGCGTCATGGCGGAATCAGGCAGGCGCTTCCAGACCTCGTCCTGGCCGAGCAGCGGAATGCCGAGATAGCCGCGCACCGTCAGCACCTGGCCGTCGGGGCTGAGCGTCATCATCGCCCGGTAGACCGTGCCGTCGCGCGGATCGACGATGTTGCCGTTGTCGTAGCGCAGCCCGCTGCGCTGCATGTTCCTGATGAAAGACATGCCGAGCAGCGGCGCATTTCTGCGGTCGTCCGTGCACCCCGCGCAGGTCGGATTCGGAGCGTCGCCCGGTCGCGCAAACAGTTTTGCGAACGCTCCCTCAAACACGCCGTTGCGCTCGACGAACAGAAACCATCCCATCGATTTGCCGGAGGCTTCGTCCTTCTTCTCCCAAAGACCCGCTACCGTCGGCTCCGCAGCGCGGACGGCAGGCGCGGCGCTCGCGAACGTCACAAGGCTGGCGACGAGCAAGATCGATAATCGTGTTTTCAATGGCGTGATCCCCCGCGTGAGGCCTACGCACTTCGCGCAACAATATGCCCATTTCAGGGCGTCAAACCCGTGCAATCGATGCCCGGTGCGCAGGGAACCCGCGATTTCGTCGCAATATCGCCGCGATCGGCGACTCGCGCGTTTCGCTTGAGCCGCACCTCTCCCGGATTGCGCGGCGGGGAAAAGAAGCTCGCGCATGCGGCGAAAGGATTGGATGGTGGGACCCGCCCGGCTGTGACGATGTGGATGGATCATTCTCGATCGCTGCTGGTATAACTTTGCCAAATCTCCCCCTGGATGCGCCGAGCCACTGCATTTTCCATGTCGTTGATTTACCGACTCGCGTCCCGCAACCTGCTGCACGACCGGCTGCGATTCGTCGCGACCGTGGTCGGGATCGTGTTTTCGATCCTGCTGGTGACCGTCCAGCTCGGGCTCTATCTCGGGTTCGGGCGCATCGTCACTACGATGATCGACCACGCCTCCGCCGATCTGTGGATCATGCCGCCGGGAACGAAATGCTTCGAAGATCCTTCGACGCTCGATGAGCGGACGCGATTCCAGGCGCTGTCGATCAACGGCGTGGCGCAGGCCGCGCCCGTCGTCATCGGCTATGCCGAGTGGCGCATCGCCGCGGGCGGAACCTTCCCGGTCTTCATCGTCGGCTCGGATCTGCGCGAGGGGGGATTGCTGCCCTGGAATTTGGTCGAGGGCAGCCTCGAAGCGCTGGCGATTCCCGGCGCCGTCGCCGTCGATCGGTCGTATTTCGATCGGCTCGGCGTCGAGGGGATCGGCGCCAACGCCGAAATCCGCGGCCAGAAGGTCGAGGTGCGCGCCGTCACCAGCGGCATCCGCTCGTTCACCACCACGCCTTATGTCTTCACCACGCTCGATCGCGCACGCGCCTTCACCGGAACGGCGGCGAACAAGGCCACCTACTTTCTCGTGCGCGTCGCTCCCGGCGCCGACGTGGAGAGCGTGCGCCACCGGCTCAAGGCGAACCTGTCCGATGTCGACGTGCTCACGGCCGCCGAGTTTCGCGACCGCAGCCGCTCCTTCTGGCTGTTCGGGACCGGCGCCGGGTTCGCCCTGTTCGCGGGCGCGCTGCTGGGCATGATCGTGGGCACCGTCATTGTCGCCCAGACGCTTTATTCCAGCACCAAGGATCACATCAACGAATTCGCGACACTGCGCGCCATAGGTTCCTCCGGCATCTACATCCACAAGGTCATCATTTGCCAGGCGCTGATCAGTGCCGTCATCGGATTCTGTCTTGCCGCCGGCATCGGTTTGTTGGTCGTCGCGGCGACAGCGGATACGGCCTTGCCGATCGTCATGACTCCGACGCTGACCTTGGTGCTGTTGTTCCTGACGCTCGTCATGTGCGTCGTATCGGCGGTCGCCGCAATCTTGCAGGTGATGCGCATCGATCCAGTGATGGTGTTCACGCGATGACCGAACCCGTCATCGAAGTCGTCGATGTCGTGAAGTGGCTGGGCAAGGGCGCGGCGCAGGTGCAAGCGCTCAAGGGGGTGAGCCTGGCGCTCAGGGGCGGCGAATTGACGCTGCTGATGGGACCATCCGGCAGCGGCAAGACCACGTTGTTGTCCATTCTCGGGTGCATGCTCACGCCCACGCACGGAACGGTCCGCATGCGCGGCCGCTCGACGGAAGGCGCCGGGCCCGAGGCGCTGGCCAAGCTCAGGCGCGAGCACGTCGGCTTCGTCTTTCAATCTTACCATCTGTTTCCGACCTTGACGGCGACCGACAATGTCCGCCTGGCGCTGGACGTGCGCGGCGAGAACTCCGCCCGCGCCGTCGGCAAGGCCAGCGATGCATTGGCCATCGTCGGGCTCGCGCATAAGCGCGACGCCTTCCCGCTCGAGCTCAGCGGGGGCGAGCAACAGCGGGTCGCGATCGCACGCGCGATCGTGGGGCAGCCGTCGGCCGTTCTCGCCGACGAGCCGACGGCTGCACTCGATGGCGAGAACGGCAACGCGATCATGGCGCTGCTGGCGGAAATCGCCAAGGATTCCTCGCGCGGGGTGTTGGTCGTCGCGCACGACGCGCGTATATTGCGCTTCGCCGATCGAGTGGTTCACATCGAGGATGGATGCATCGTCGGCGACCGGCGCGGTGATGCGGCGCTCGAGAACGATCAAACCGACTGCGCCGTCCCGTCATGACGCCGAGCAGCATGAGCGCGTGGAAGAGTAGGTCGGCCGCCGGTATCGGCGCGATCGCGGTCGCGTTGGTGCTGGCCGTGTTGGCCGCGCGAACCGGCGAGCAGGAGGGCGCGCGCACGGGGCGGCCCGAAGCGAGCGACGACAAGCGCTGGCAGACGGTCGCGCCCGGCCGGGTCGAGCCGGCCTCGGGAACGATCAAGATCGCGGCTCCCGTGATGGGCGTGATCGCGCAGGTGCTGGTCAAGGTCAACGACACGGTATCCGCCGGCGAGCCGCTGATCCGGCTGATGGATAACGAAGCCCGCGCGCGGCTTGCCGCCGCCGAGGCGCAGGTCGCCTTTCGCCTGCGGGCGCGCAACGAGGAGAACGCGCCGGGCCCCGCGACGCCAGCGGCGCCCGCGGCACGGGCTGCGAGACCGGCGCCGCGGCCGGGCGAAGCCGTGGTTGTCGATACCGACAAGGCCGCCGCGCGGCGGCGCGCCGAGGATGCGGTTGCCGATGCCGACAAGGCGGTGACGGGGGCGCAGGCCGCGCTGGATCAAGCGGCGGTCGAGCGGCGCACCGGCGCCGCTTCCGACGCGACGCTGGAGGCGGCGCGCGCGGGCTTGGCGCGGGCGCAGGATCGCCAACGCCAGCAGAGGGCGGAGCTGCGCCGCATCGAAGCCGATCCCGGCACGCCGCTGCCGAACTTTGTCGACGGCCAGGTCAATGTTACGCGCGCCGAGGCGGCAGCCGCCGCCGCGGCCATCGAACGCTTGACGATCCGCGCGCCCATTTCCGGCACGGTGCTGCAGATCAACGCCAAGCCGGGAGAGCTCGCCGCGCCCGCGAACGCACAGCCGCTGCTGATCATCGGCGACGTCTCCGCGCTGCGGGTGCGCGCGGAACTGGACGAGCGCGATGTCGGAGAGGTCAAGATCGGACAATCGGCGGTGATCCGCGCCGACGCGTTTCGCGGACGCGAATTCGCGGGCAAGGTCTCCTTCATCGCGCCCATCGTCGAGCCGGGACGCATCAGCGCGCGCGGGCAACGCAACGTGACCGACGTCGACGTGGTCGAAGTTCTCGTCGATCTCGGGCAGCCGAATCCGCTGGCGGTGGGAATGAAGGTGGACGTGTATTTCCGACCCGACGGCCGCTGACGCGTGAGGTGCCTGAGAGACGGGCATGATCGCTCACAGCAGGAAAGTCGGCGACATCGAGGTCACCGCGTTGAGCGACGGGCGGCTCGCGACCTCGCTTGACGTGATTCTCGGCATGGATCGGACCGAGGCCGCGCGGCTTGCCGGCACGACCGGCGGCGACGTGCACATCGCGGTCAATGCCTTCCTGCTCAAGCTTTCAGGACGGTGGGCGCTCGTCGATGCCGGGGCCGGCAACAGCATGGGGCCGGCGCTGGGTAGGCTTGCCGAAAATCTTCGCGCCTTCGGCGTCGCGCCGGAGGAGATCGCCGCGGTCTTTCTCACCCACATCCATCCCGATCATTCCAACGGCCTCGTCGATGCCTCGGGACACGCGGTCTATCCGAACGCGGAGCTCATCGTGCACGAGACGGAAGCGAGATTTTGGCTCGACCGCGACGAGGCGAGCGGAGCGAACGAGCGGATCCGCCGCAACATCGCCAAGGCGGCCGTCGCGACTGCGCCATATCGTCAGCGCCTGCGCGCCGTGCGCGAGGGCGAGGCGATGGCGGGAGTGGCGGCCGTCGCGCTGCCCGGCCACACGCCGGGGCATACCGGATGGCTGATTGCATCGGGCAAGGAGAGCCTGCTGATCTGGGGCGATCTCGTCCACCTCGCGTCGGTGCAAGTTGCGCGCCCCGACACCGGGCTCGTGTTCGACGTCGATCCGCAAACGGCCTGCGCCACGCGGCTGCGCACGTTCGACCGCGTCGCCGCCGACAGGCTCAAGGTCGCCGGCGCGCACATGGATTTTCCCGGCTTCGGCACGACCGTGCGCAGAGGCGCGGGCTTCGCCTTCGAGCCGGAGGCGTGAGCCTAGCGAACGCGGCTAGCGCTGCCGGATGGTCGGTCTCGGCGCGGGCGGCGTGGTGGTCGCGGATCTCGGATCCGCCAATTGCAGCGCCTGCAGCGGATCGATGAGGCCGGAGCCGAAATTGTCGTCGCGGTCACCGGGCGAGAGTCGTTTGGCGCTCAGCGTGAGGATGCGGCGAATGGCGGCCGGGGTCAGCTTGGGATTGCGCTCCAGCAACAGCGCGACGATGCCGCTCACCTCGGCGGCCGCGACCGATGTCCCGGTCGTGATCTGGTAATCGTCTTCGGGCGCCGGCACCAGGATGTCGACGCCCGGCGCCGACACCGAAATGTATTTGCCGCGATTGGCGCCGGTGAACAGCTTGTCGTCGGTGTCGGTCGCCGTCACCGCGATGACGTTGGGATCGGCGCCGGGATAGAGCGGCGGAGATTTCGGCCCGGCATTGCCGGCGGCCGCGATTAGCACGATGCCCTTGTCGTAGGCCGCTTTCAGCGCGCGCTCGAGCGAAGGATCCTTCGGGCCGGCAAAGCTCATGTTGATGATGCGCGCGCCTTGGCGCACCGACCAGTCGACACCCTTGAGAATGTTGAACGTGGTGCTCTCGGGGCTCGCCGCCGCGGTCGAGAAAGCGTGCACGGCCAGAAGCCGCGCGCCCGGCGCCGTGCCCAGGAGCCGCTGGTGCGAGGCGATGGCGCCGGCCATGCCGGTGCCGTGGGAATGCGGCTTTTCCGGCTCGCCCGCCGCGTCGTAGTGTTGCGCGATCACGCCTTCCAGATCGGGATGCGCCGCGTCGATCTCGGAATCGATCACCGCGATCAGAACGTTGTTGCCTCTGGCCAGGCGGTGAACGTCCGCGATCTTGAGCTTCTCCAGGACGTATTGCGCGGCATCGCCCTTCGATCCGGTGTCGCCGCGCGAAGCGGGCGTGCTTTCGCCGGTTTGCTGGTGCAGCCGATAAATGTAGTTCGGCTGAATCACCGCGGCCAGCTGGACGGATGCGAGCGCCGGGATGATCTGCCGGACGTTTTGGCCATTGGTGATGCGCAAGCGCACCACGGTCGATTGGGTAACGCCGAGACTTTCGGAGGCGATGACGGTCAGGCCGAGCGGCGCCACGGCGTCGCGCAGGCGCTCCAGCGTGATGGAGGTTGCGATCTGCACCACCACCTCGTCGTTGACGAAACTCGTCTCGGAGATCGGCGGAATATCGATGATCCGGTTGCTCAAGCCAGGCGGCAGGTTGGGCGCGCCGGGAGCCTGGCCGGACGGCGGCTGGGTCGGCTGCGGCGGAAGCGCGACGCCGCCGCTTTGCGGAATGGTGACCACCGGCGCGGTGTTGAGCGCGGCGTCCACCTGCGACTGCCCCGGCAACGACGCGAGGAACTCGGGGGAGACCGTCACCAGCTGCGAGACGATCTCTGGCGTGATCGGCGTGATCGGGGTGACCGGTATCGGCGGCGTGGGCGGCGTGGGCGGTGTAGGCGGCGGAGGCAGGATGCCGGTGTTGATGAACCCGCACAGGGGATCGCTGCAGCCGGCGATGACCGAGGGAAACGCGGGTGGGTTGGAGGCGGAATTCGGATCGTTGAGCGCGATGAACGGGTCGACCGTGCTGCCCGGCCCGCCGCTCGCTGTTCCGGTGGCGGTAGAATTGGTGATGGTGCCGACCGGGAAACTCGAGCCCGGGATCGATCCCGACGAGAAATTGATGAATCGCGCATTGGCGCCGGCGAAGCCGCCGACCGCGCTGTTGCTCCCTCCGGTGGCGTTGCCGGACGCGGAGGAGGAATCGATGCTGCCGAAGTTTGCGCCGACGAAGCCGCCGATCACGTCGTGGGTGCCGGTGCCGGTGACCGAGCCGCTCGCCGTCGAGGACGCGATCACGCCGAGATTGAGCCCGGCAAACCCGCCGAGATAGCTCTCGCTCGTGCCGGTGACCGCGCTCGACGTGCTCGAGAGCACGATCACGCCGCCGTTTACGCCGACAAATCCGCCGACGACGCTATTCGGCCCGGTGCTGGTGACCGGCCCCGATGCGGTCGACGAAGAGATGGAGCCGATGGCGTTGCCCAGGCTCAACGCGCCGATGAACCCGCCGAGGATGCTGTTGCCGCTGCCGCTGACGGCGCCGGTGGCCGCGCCCTGTGTGATGACGCCGTCGCTCGCGCCGGCAAAGCCGCCGGCCAAGCTCGCCGCGCCCACGCTGACATTGCCGCTCGCCTGCGCACCGACGATGCTCGCGGTGTTGAAGTAGGCCGATCCATCGACGTTGCCGCAGCCTGAGCACACAAAACTGTTCGACGCCGAGTTAGTCCCGACGAGCCCGCCCGCAACGCTTCCGGCCGCGGCTTGCACGCTGCCGCCCGCCGTGGACGACAAGATCGTGCCGGAGTTGTTGCCGACCAAGCCGCCGACCCGCAAATTGGCAACGTTGAGGCTCCCGACGTTCCCGATAGCCGAGGATCCTGAAATCAAGCCCTGATTGTTGCCGACGAGTCCGCCGAGCGTGGTGCTTCCGCCCTGCCCATTGATGCCCGTGGTACCGGCGAAGCCGGTCACACCGCCGGTCGCGGACGCGCTCTCGATGATGCCGGCGTTGAACCCGACGAGGCCGCCGCCGGTGCCGTTCGAGCCCACGGCGATGCTGCCGCCGGCGAAGGAGCCGGTGACGGTGCCGAAATTCTGTCCCACCAGCCCGCCGGCGGAAACATTTTGGCAGGAGTTGCTGGCTGCGCAGTTCGGGTCGGTTTGGATGACGGTCGCGCTCGAGGTGACCGTTCCGCTGGCTGAGGAGGTGGTGATGGTCGAGCCGGGCGAATTGAATCCAGCCAGCCCGCCGAGACTCGTGTTGATGCCGTTGTCGCCATTGACATTGCCGCTGGCGGAAGAGGATGCGATCGATCCCGAACCCGAGTTGAAGAGACCGTTTTCGCCCACGAGCCCGCCGAGCAAGCTCGCTGCGCCGCCGGCCACGTTGCCGCTCGCCGATGAGCCGGTAATGCTTCCCAGGTTGATGCCGACCAGCCCGCCCGCGATATTGAAGGCGGTCGCCAAGTTACCGTTTCCGACGCTGACGTTCGCCGCGGAGCTCGAATTTTCGATCAGGCCTTTGTTCTGTGCGACCAGGCCGCCGGCATCTGCACCCGCTATCAATGTCCCATTGACGCTGCCGCTGAGTACGTGAACGTCGTTAATCGTGCCGCGGTTCTCGCCGGCCAACGGGGCGAGGGAGATGAGATTGCCGGAACCGCCGATGCTGACGTTGTCAAGGTTGAAATGGCGCACCATCGCGCCGCTTTCGATGAACGGGAACAGCGCGACCGGTGAATTGGAGGAGACGAGGTTTAGGTTGCTGATGGTGTAATTGATGCCGAGACCGCCGTTGCCATCGAACAGGCCGGTGAACGTCGCGCCGGGAGTGAAGCCCGTGAATCCGTCCGATGGGGCGGCGCTGAAGCTTTTGCCCAGTGCGTAGGTGCCGGCGAGATTGGTGCTGACGAGCTGCAGGTCGCTCGCGTTGTTCACCAGCATGTAGGCCGTCAGCTGCGACGGCTGGCTGACGAAAACGCCGCCGCAGAAGCTACCGGAGCAAAGGAAATTCGTGGGGTTCTGGTATTTGCTGCCAAAAGTTTGCGCGGTGGGGTCGTAGAAGATCGAGACGGTGCCGGTGCTCTGGGAAAAGTTGACCTGACCCGGCGAAGTCCCTGTCGCGAAAGTGACCGTTCCCACCCCGGTTCCCGTGCTGTCGGCGCGCAGCACAAGATTTCCGGCCGCCATGTTTGCAATGGTCACATTGGCGGCGATGTTGATGTTGCGGTAGGCGCTGAGCGTCAGCGAGTTGTTGGTGGCCCAGTTGATGCTGGTGTT
>VAZM01000071.1 GCA_005883135.1 Alphaproteobacteria bacterium | reverse complement strand
AGGCGCGTGCCGGGGCGGATGCGGTTGCCCTCGTCACCGGCGAGGAGAAGATCAAGCCGCCCAGCCCGCGGTATTGGGTCTCCACCGTCGAGGCCATGCCGCGCGATCTCGACGTTGCGTTCCTGGCCATCGACGAGGTGCAGCTCGGCGCCGATCTCGAGCGCGGACATGTCTTCACCGATCGCATCCTCAACCGGCGAGGGCGTGAGGAGACGTTGGTGCTCGGGGCGCAGACGGTGCGGCCGATGATCGAGCGGCTGTTACCTGGCGCCCATATCCTGACCCGCCCGCGCCTGTCGCAGCTTTCATTCGCCGGCGAGAAGAAGATCACGCGGCTTCCGCGCCGCTCCGCCATCGTCGCGTTCTCGGCGGAGGAAGTGTATTCCATCGCCGAACTGATCCGTCGCCAGCGCGGCGGCGCCGCCGTCGTACTGGGGGCGCTCAGCCCGCGCACGCGCAACGCGCAGGTCGCGCTCTACCAGTCCGGCGACGTCGAATACCTGGTCGCCACCGACGCGATCGGCATGGGCCTCAATCTCGACGTCGATCACGTCGCCTTCGCGTCCGACCGCAAATTCGACGGCTACCAATTCAGAAGGCTCAATCCGGCCGAACTGGCGCAGATCGCCGGCCGCGCCGGTCGCGCCACCCGCGATGGCACCTTCGGCACCACCGGCAGATGTCCGCCGTTCGAAACCGAGCTCGCGCAAGCGCTGGAAAGCCATTCGTTCGAGCCGATCAAGGTGCTGCAATGGCGCAATACCACGCTTGACTTTGCGTCGGTCGGCGCATTGCAGGCGTCGCTCGCGGAGACCCCCAAGCAGAGCGGTCTCACCCGCGCGCCGATCGCCGAGGATATCCTGGTCCTGGAACATGCGGCGCGGGACGACGAGATCCGCTCGCTTGCGAACACGCGCCAGGCGGTCGAGCGATTGTGGGACGTCTGCCAGGTGCCGGATTATCGCAAAATCTCGCCGGCCACCCATGCCGAACTCGCCACCACGCTCTACGGCTTCTTGATGCGGGAAGGGACGATCCCGACCGATTGGTTCGCACGCCAAGTCGAGCAAGCGGACCGTACCGAGGGCGACATCGACACGCTGTCGAACCGCATCGCCCACATCCGCACCTGGACCTTTGCGGCGAACCGTCCGGACTGGCTGGCCGATCCCGAGCACTGGCAAGGCGTTACGCGCGGGGTCGAAGACAAATTGTCGGACGCGCTGCACGAGCGGCTTACCGAGCGCTTCGTCGATCGCCGCACCAGCGTGTTGATGCGTCGGCTGCGCGAGAACGCGGTGCTGGAGACCGACATCAGCAAGAGCGGCGAAGTCGTGGTCGAGGGGCACGCAATCGGCCGGCTCGATGGATTCATCTTCACGCCCGCGGCTTCGGCTGCAGGCTCCGAAGCGAAGGCGCTCGCCAGCGCCGCGCAAAAGGCGCTGGCGGGAGAGATCGACAGTCGCGCGACGCGCGTCGCCCAAGCGGCGGACGGACAATTCGTGCTGGCCAGCGACGGCATGATCCGCTGGCTGGGGCAGCCGGTCGGCAAACTCGTTGCCGCGGAGGAAAGCCTCAAACCGCGCGTGCGCATCATCGCCGATGAGCATCTCACCGGCGCTCCGCGCGATGGGGTGCAGGCGCGACTCGATTTGTGGCTCAAGTCGCACATCGAGAGATTGCTCGAGCCGCTGTTTCGCCTCGCCGCCGCGGAAGACATCACCGGCATCGCGCGCGGCGTGGCGTTCCAGCTGATGGAGGCGCTTGGCGTGCTCGAACGCCAGAAGGTGGCGGAGGAGGTCAAGGGCCTCGACCAGCCGGCGCGTGCGACGTTGCGCCGGTACGGGGTGCGCTTCGGTGCCTACCACATCTACCTGCCGACGCTGCTCAAACCCGCGCCGCGGGTGTTGGCGACCCAGCTGTGGGCGCTCAAACACGGCGGCGCGGAGAAAAAAGGGCTCGGCGCGATCGAGCAACTTGCGGCCAGCGGGCGCACCTCCATCGTCACCGACGAAGACATCCCCAAGCCGCTCTACCGCATCGCCGGCTATCGCGTCTGCGGTGTGCGCGTCGTGCGGGTCGACATTTTGGAGCGGCTCGCCGACCTCATTCGTCCCGCGCTCGCGTGGCGCTCCGGTGCGGCTGGCGCCAAGCCGCCCGGCGCAATCGAGGGCTTCGGCTTCACCGTCAGCGCGGGCATGACGTCCCTTGCCGGCTGCTCCGGGGAGAATTTCGCCTCGGTGCTGCGCTCGCTCGGCTACCGCATGGAACGGCGGCGTAAGCCGGCCGAGCCGGCGCCGGAGTCGGCGCCGATCCCCGCCGTCGTCGCTGCGCCCGTGCCCGAAGGCGAGGCGGTCGCAGACAACGCGGACAAACCGCCCGAGGCCGAAAGCCCAGATCTGCCGCAGGTCCCGGGCGTGGACGCAGCGGCTGCGGCTGCGCCCGTGTCCGAAGGCGAGGCGGTCGCAGACAACGCGGACAAACCGCCCGAGGCCATAAGCCAAGATCTGCCGCAGCCCGCAGGCGTGGACGAAGCGGCTGCGGCAGCACCCATCGAGGCGCTCGCACAAGCACCCGAACCGCCGCAGACCTTAGAGGAAGCGTCGGGCCCCGCTTCGCTACCGCAGCCCGAGGGGCTGACCGGCGAGACGGTGCAACCTGCGCCCGCCGCGGAGGCCGCCCCGAAGGGCGACCCTGCGGCCGAGGAGTTCATCGAGGTGTGGCGGCCTGTCCGCCGTGACGAGCACGCGCGCAAGCCGCATCATGCGCGCCGGGCGCGGCCGCGTCGCCCGCGACGAGAAACGCAGGCGGTGCCGGTTGCCGCTGATGCGCCTGCCGGGAGCGCCGAGAGCGCCTCGGCGGTCGCGGCGCCGCCGCCGCCGGAGCGCCGGGAAGCTCTCGATCGCGCGGCAAGGCCCGAGCGCCAGCGAGGCGGGGATCGCCCCGAGCGGCGTTCGCCTCGCCCGAAACGAGCGGGGCACGCGCAAGGCGATGGCGATCGCGCGACGCGAGGCGGCGATCGCGCGGGGCGGGGCGATCGCGCCGGCCGGGCGCCGCGCGGCGATCGCCCGGATCGCGACCCGGCCTTGCGCGCGAAATATATCAAGGGCCGCGGCGAGGCCGCCGATCGCCGCGAGCCCGATCCCAATTCGCCGTTCGCCAAGCTCGCAGCACTCAAACAACAGCTCGAGGCGAGCAATAAGGAGCCGCGCTGAGGGCGCCCGACTTGGATCGCCAACGCGTCGATAAATGGCTGTGGCATGCGCGGGTGGTGCGCACGCGCGCAAACGCGGCGGCCCTCGCCGCCGCCGGCTACGTGCGCATCAACGGCCGGCGCGTCGATGCGCCGAGCCGCGCGGTACGTCCGGGCGACGTGGTCACGGTGGCGCTCGACCGTACGGTCCGCGTGCTCAAAGTCGTGGCGTTTGCCGAGCGGCGCGGGTCTGCGGCTGACGCCCGCGCGCTCTGTGAGGCGCTTGAGCCGTCGGCGGGCCGACGGTCGGAACGCGCGGCGCCGCAAGACAATGGGTGAGCGCCACCGCCTGTGCGCGCTGCCAACCCTTGCCTGCCCAAGGCCCATGCGCTAGTCAGCGCGCGCGGAGAGTTCGCAAATGACTTATGTCGTCGTCGAAAGTTGCATCAAGTGCAAATACATGGACTGCGTCGAGGTGTGCCCCGTGGATTGTTTCTACGAGGGCGAGAATATGCTCGTCATCCATCCCGACGAATGCATCGACTGCGGCGTGTGCGAGCCGGAATGCCCGGTTGAGGCGATCAAGCCCGATACCGAACCCGGCCTGGAGAACCTTCTGAAGATCAACGCGGAATTTGCGAAAACCTGGCCCAACATCACGCAGAAGAAATAACCGCCCGCTGATGCCAAGGCCTGGGAGGGCGTGCCCGACAAGCTGGAAACGCATTTCTCCCCGAATCCGGGAACCGGGGACTGACTGTTCCCGTTAACCAGGCGTGACGAAAATGTAATGCGCAAACGCCCGGAATCGGGCCTTTGCAGCGCCGCAAGGCTTTGATTTTTGCGGAAAATGTGCTATATAGTCGAAAAATGAGCAAAGCAGCGCACCCGAGCCGCTCCCCCGTGGGGAGCGTTATTTTTCGGGTGGTTTCCGAGGAACCTCAAACAGGGACGTGAGATCCACGCAGAGAGCCGTGGCAGGAAAAACGCGCCATCGGTCCAAGAGGACCACCGCCGCGACCCGGCGGACGAAGAAAACCCCAGCCGCCGCTCGCCGGAGGCCATCGCATACCCCGCGTGCAGCCACGCGTCGGGGGGCCCCCGCGGGCAAGGCACCCGTCCGCCGCAAACCGGACGAAGGAGTTTCCCCCGGAATGACCAGCAAGAAGACTACCCAACGTCAGGGCTTCAGGACCAACGAGTTCATCGTCTATCCGTCCCACGGCGTCGGCCAGATCCTCGCCATCGAGGAGCAGGAGGTCGCCGGCGCCAAGCTCGAGCTCTTCGTCATCAACTTCGTCAAGGACAAGATGACGTTGCGGGTGCCGACCGCCAAGATCGCCACCGTCGGCATGCGCAAGCTCGCCGAGCCGCCGCTGGTCAGGCGCGCGCTGGAAACCTTGAAGGGCCGTGCCCGCATCAAGCGCACCATGTGGTCGCGCCGCGCGCAGGAATACGAGGCCAAGATCAATTCCGGCGACATCGTCGCGATCGCCGAGGTGGTGCGCGACCTCTTCCGCTCGGAAAGCCAGCCCGAGCAGTCCTACTCGGAGCGCCAGCTCTACGAGGCGGCGCTCGACCGGCTCTCGCGCGAAATCTCGGTCGTGCAGCGCATCACCGAGACCGAAGCGATCAAGGAGATCGAAGCGGCGCTGGCCAAGGGTCCCCGCCGCGGTCCCAAGCCCACCGAAGGCGACGACGAAGACGCGGTGGTGGAGGAGGAGGCGGCTTAAACGATCGCCAGTCTCCAGACTTAGGAATAGAGCCCGGCGGCGACGCCGGGCTTTTTCGTGCGCCGACGAGGCGCAGTGGTGCGCTAAAGGCAGCTACCGTTGAGGCGGAACAAGGCGAGCGGCAAACTCAGTCTTTACCCTCCCCACGGCCGGCTGCGGGCTTGCCCGTTTCCGGCAAATTTAAAATCGGCCAAACCCGGCAAGCGGAGTTAGGTTGGGGAGGGGAGCACACCGAATGCGCGGCGCTGTTGTGCGTGAATTCGAACGCAAAGGGGTGCTAACTCCCTCTGGGACAAGGAGAAAGGGCCGAAGAAATGTCCCGGGGCAGCCATAATTACGCTTGGTTTGCAAAGAAGATGAAGCCCCATCGGGGAAAACGGGTTGGGGGAACATGGGCGGGCCATCCAGGCGATCAAGGCGGTCCAGCGGTATCAGCACGAGCGTGATGGTGTGTCTTGCCATTATTGGCGGGGCAGGGGTGGGCGGTTTGGCCGCGGGGTTCAATGTGCGCGCGGGCCTTTCTCCGCAGCCGTCGACCACAGTGGTCGCGTCCATCGCCAAGATGGCGCCCTCCGAAACGGTGGGTTTGCGCTTCCCGGCAGACTGGGCGGAGCCTTCCTCCGAACCGGTGTGCTCCGGCGTCAGGTTGAGCCGTCGCTTGATGCTGGCGAGCTGCGACTCGTTGAGCACGGCGTTCGAGCGGTGCACGGGCCGGGAGGCAACAGCAGGCTTGGCAAGCGCAGCCGCCGTCGGCTGCGCGGGCATCGTCGGCCGTACCAGTGCCTCGCTGATGCCCAAGCCCAAGCCGAAGCCGCGTTCCAATGCGGTGCTCAACGAGTCGCAGCTCGCCAGCATCAAGCGACGGCTCAACCTGACGCCGGAGCAGGAGCGCTACTGGCCGGCGATCGAAGCCGAACTGCGCAAGATGGAGTACACCAAGTCGTCGGGCGGCAGCCGCACGGCTTCAATCGACATGAGCAAGGTGAACGTGGATGGACTCAAGTCGGCCGGCTTTCCTTTGGTCATGAGCTTCAGCGACGACCAGCGGCGCGAGCTTAAATCGCTCACCCATCTGCTCGGTCTCGAGAGCGTGATGGCCGGCCTCTAAAATCGTTTCGTCGCATTCCAAGCGAGCAACGCCCGGCCTTTGCGCCGGGCGTTTTGTTTGTAATGGGATCGCGAGCCGCGACCTGGGTCTGCTCCCTCCCCCCACGCGCCCCGGGCCTGCCCGGGTCGCGTCTTAATCTTGCGCAAGTCGGGCAAGCCCGACTTGCGTCGGGGGAGGGATGGGGAGGGGGTGAGCCTACGCTCGATGCTTGTGATGTACGGTCGGGTCGTGGCTGCATGCCCCCTCCCTAACCCTCCAGCCGAAGTCGGATCTATCCGACTTCGGCCGATCAAGAGTGGCCGAACTCGGGTAAACCCGAGTTCGGCTGCAAGCGGGGGAGGGGACCCACCGAATCTGCGGCGCTGAACTGCTTCAACCATAAGCGATGAGCCCGTAGACTTCGCGCGACCGGCAACCGAACCGCAGCCGGCCAAAGCCGAGACGCGAAAGGCGATACGCGGCGCCAACGCGATCGGTCTCGATGCTTGGCTCGAGAAAGTCGAGGCGCTCGGCGAGCTCAAACGCATCACCGCCGAGGTCGATCCCGATCTCGAAGCCGCGACCATCACCTATCTCGTAGGCGGGGAGAAATCGCCGGCGCTGCTGTTCGAAAACATCAAGGGCCATCCCGGGCATCGTGCGCTCTACAACATGATCGGATGCAACCTCTCGCGCTTCTGCTTGATGATCGGCGAGCAGCCGGTCGATCATCCGCTCAAGGCGGTGCAGATCCTGCAGCAAAAGCTCGGCCGTAAAATGCCGCCGAAGGAGATCTCGGCCGATCAGGCGATCTGCAACCAGAACATCGTGGAAGGGGACGACATCGATATCCGCATCTTTCCAGCGCAGCGCATGTGGCCGCTCGACGGTGGCATGTATCTCGGCACCGGCGACGCGGTGGTGACCAAGGATCCGGAGACCGGCCGCATCAACGTCGGCACCTACCGGATGATGATCAAAGGCCCGCGCGAGGTGGGCGTCTACACGTCGCCGGGCAAGGACGCCACGATCGATCGCGAGAAATGGTGGAAGATGGGCAAGCCGATGCCGATCGCCGCCGCCTACGGCATCGATCCGCTGCTGTTTCTCGTCGCCGCGACGAGCCTGCCGAAAACCGAGTGCGAGTACGACTATTATTCCGGCATCAACGGCGCGCCCATCGAGGTGTTCACCAGCGACCTCACCGGCCTGCCGCTGCCGGCGCGGGCGGAGATCGTGCTCGAAGGCTTTCTCTATCCGGACGAGACCTTCGCCGAAGGGCCGTTCGGCGAGTTCACCGGCTATTACGGCCGGCCGAGCGGCGCGACGCCGTTCATGCGGGTCGAGCGCCTGCGCTACCGGGACAATCCGACATTGACCTGCGCCTTGATGGCCGATGGTGCGGCCAACGAGGCAGGGCTGTTTTGGGCGGCGTTGCGTTCGGCCGGAATCTGGGCCGACCTGCAGAAGCTCGGCGTGCCCGGGATCAAGGGCGTGTGGTCGATCCCCGAGGCGGCCGGCTGGGGCATCACCGTGGTCTCGATCAAGCAGATGTACGCCGGCCATGCCGCGCAGGTGATGGCGCTCGCCGCGCAATGCACGGCGGGCGCGTACTTCGGCAAATACGTCATCGTCGTCGACGAGGACATCGACCCGACCAACATCCACCAGGTGCTGTGGGCGATGGCGACGCGTTCGCGCCCGGCGCAGTCGATCGACATCCTGCGCGAGACCTGGAGCACGTACCTCGATCCGAGCCTCAACCCGCCGGAGATCAGGCCTTGGGGATCGAAGTGCCTGATCAACGCCTGCATGGATTATCGTTTCATCAAGACCTTCTCCAAGCGCACCAAACTATCCAAGCAGGCTTACGACAACGTGGTGGCGCGCTGGCAGGAGCTGGGCTTGAGCGGAACGCCGCCCGCGATCTCCGTGTTCGAGGACGAGACGGGCTCGGAGAGTGTGACTTAGCGCGTGCGTAGGGGGCAATAAGCGAAGCGCGTTGCGCCGCGACGTGCGCCATACGGTCCTTTGTCGTGCTGAGCGGAATGCTGACGGTTGCAGCGTCTTTTTTTTCTTGAAAAGGAAACCAAATGGTTGCATATTTCGAATGATGAGCATGGACGCCGTTTTCCGCGCTTTGGCGGATTCAAGCCGCCGCCATCTGCTGGATCGGCTTCGTGCGCGGAACGGACAGACCTTGAGCGAGCTCTGCGAGGAGTTCGACATGACACGACCAGCGGTGAGCAAGCACTTGGCTATTCTTGAAAAGGCAAATCTGGTCGTTGTCGTGAAGCGTGGGCGCGAGAAGCTGCATTACCTCAATCCCGTCCCCATCAATGAAATCGCCGAGCGCTGGATCGGCAAATTTGAGCGGGGACGTCTTCGCGCACTCGCAAATCTCAAGAAAGAACTGGAAGGAAAAGACAATGGCTAACGATCGCTTCGTCTATGTCATCTACATCCGCACCACGCGTGAGAAGCTGTGGGACGCGCCGATCAAACCCGAATTCACCCGCCAATATTGGGCGGGCACCTGGCAGGAGTCAGATTGGAAACCGGATTCGAGCTGGAAGATCATGACGCCGGATGGGCGTGTAGCCGACAGCGGCAAGGTGCTGGAAATCGATCCACCCCGCCGGCTCGTCGTTTCCTGGCGCAACCACTTGAAGCCCGAAATGGAATTGGAGGGCCATTCGCGCGCGACCTTCGAACTGGAGCAGCAGGGCAGCATGATCAAGCTCACCGTCACGCATGAGATCGACAAGAAAGGCTCGAAGCTCATCGAAGCCGTTTCCAACGGCTGGCCCGCGATCCTGTCGAGCCTCAAGAGCATGCTCGAAACAGGCTCATCGCTTGAAGAAACCCGCCACTGGCCCAAAGGCGTCTAGGGCATGTCCTCGTAAACTGGAGCGCAGAAGAGGAACCTACAACAATGAAATGGGGACCGTTTGCGGCATTTCGGGACACCGAGGGATTTGAGCACGGCTTGCGGACTCGGGTCACGCCAGCCTTATGAATACACGCTCTCGCCGTGAATCCATGACCGAGCATCAGGTGGTAATCGCCGGAGGAGGTCCGACGGGCCTGATGTTGGCGGCCGAGTTGGCGCTGGCGGGCGTCGACATTGCCATTGTCGAGCCGCGCGTCAATCAGGACCTTGTCGGCCTGCGCGCGCTCGGCCTGCACTCACGCACCATTGAGGTGCTCGACCAGCGTGGAATCGCGGAGCGGTTCCTTTCGCAAGGACAGGTGCACAAGGTCGTGCACTTCCACGTGCCTCTGGACATCAGCGACTTTCCCACCCGACACAATTACGTGCTCGGGCTGTCGCAGAAGCATATCGAGCGCATCCTGGCCGACTGGGTTGGGGAGCTCGCGGTCCCGATCTATCGCCAACGTGACGTGACGGATTTCGCACAGGACGAAAGCGGCGTCGACGTCGAGCTGTCCGACGGCAATTCGCTGCGCGCGGAATATCTTGTCGGCTGCGACGGAGGACGCAGTGTGATCCGTAAAGCAGCCGGTATCGAGTTCCCAGGGTGGGATCCGACGACGAGTTGGTTAATCGCCGAGCTCGATTGGTCCGAGGAGCCGGCATGGGGCTTTCGCCACGATGCCCTTGGTACGCACGCCATCGGCAAGTCGGAGGACGGGAAGCGGATGCGAGTGGTGCTGACCGAATCGAAGATGGCATCCGCGAGCGAACCAACTCTACGCGACGTCAGCGAGGCGCTGAACGTCGTATACGGGACCGACTATGGGATTCACAGTCCCATCTGGATCTCCAGGTTCACCGACATGACGCGGCAGGCAGCGGCCTACCGCGTCAGACGGGTCCTGCTGGCCGGCGACGCCGCACACGTGCATCCCCCGGTAGGTGGACATGGCCTCAACATCGGGGTGCAGGATGCAGTAAATCTGGGATGGAAGCTGGCCCAGGTGGTCAAGCAGACATCGCCAGAGAGCCTCCTCGATACCTATCACACCGAGCGGCACCCGGTCGGTGCCCGCGTACTGCGCAACACGATGGCGCGCATGGCGCTGCGCCGTTCGGATGATCGCACGAAGGCCTTGGGCGACTATGTCTCAGAGCTGCTCAGGATGGACGAACCCCGCAAACGATTGGCCGCGGAGATGTCGGGCCTGGACATTCGTTACGATCTCGGCGAGGGACATCCGCTGCTCGGACGCCGCATGCCCGATCTTGACGTGGTCACCGCCAACGGCCCGCTGCGCGTCTTCAAGCTGCTGCACGAAGCCCGGCCGGTGCTCCTCAATCTCGGTGAGCCCGGCGGCGTCGACATCACTGCATGGGCGGATCGCGTCCAGTCGATCGAAGCTAAGTACGTCGGCACGTGGGAAATTCCGGTCATCGGGGCGGTCACTCCTCCCACCGCCGTGCTGGTTCGGCCCGACGGATATGTGGCTTGGGTGGGAGACCAGACGCAGCGGGGACTCGCTGATGCGTTAACCACTTGGTTCGGACCACCTGCTGCGGCCTAGCGCACCGCCAGATTTTGCAGCAGGTGGTTATGATCGACCGCAACAAGGAGAAACTATTTATGCAAAAGACCGCCACCTTCCTGATGTTCGTTGGCGACAAGGCGGGAAAGGCCGAAGAGGCGATGGGCTTTTACACGTCGCTATTCAAGGATTCCGGTATCAAGAGCATCACGAAATACGAATCCGATGAACCAGGTGGAAAGCAGGGCATGGTCAAATACGCGGTCTTCACATTGCAGGGGCAGGAATACATGGCAATGGACAGCACTGGGCCTCATGCTTTCACGTTCACGCCCTCGATATCGATTTTCATCCGATGCGAAGACGAAGCCGAGATTGACCAGCTTTACAAAAAGCTGTCCGAGGCGGGGCGTGAGCAGATGCCCCTCAACAACTATGGATTCAGCAGGAAGTTCGGCTGGGTAAGCGACAGATATGGCGTTTCGTGGCAAATGAACCTGCAATGACGGATATAGCGTGGCTTTTGTTTTCGCTTCCACCACCAGCTTCCTAGCATCCGCTCGGCACAAATACGCGCCGACAGGCTAACCGAGCGATTACGGCGCGGTTAGACGGCGCAATGCGCTTCGCTTATTGCGCCGTACAAGCTTTTTTCGGACGAAACGGAGTTGACCAAGAATGCAGCAAGCGGTCGCTTGCCGTCGTCTCCGCCCTCTTCGCCGTGCTTCTGTCGTTGAGTATTGCTACACCGAATGCGCGCGACGCCGATCTTGCCTCTCGTACCTCCGCGGCAGCTCAGACGGCTAAACGGAATTGCATAAACAGCTGCCGTGCACGCTATCGCGACTGTCGTCGGCTGAGCCAGGCGCCATCGTTTCAATGTCGGGATGTTTACCAGGACTGCACCCGATACAGTTGTACTGGTTTAGGACCGGGATGACCGATGTAGCTTTTACCGCGGTCTTTCGCAGTCGTGCGCCACGATGTGCGGCATACCGTCCTTTATCGCGCTAAGCCGAATACTGGCGGCTGTCGATATGCGGGATGCTGTGCTCACGCCTCCAGTCGTCGGTACCCTTAGCGGGCAGCGCTTTGAGTCCATCGAGCCAGGATAGCGCACTCTCGGCGCCGAACTGCTCGATCGGGCGTACAGCTTCCGGGGTGTCCAGGCTGCCGATTGTCACGGCGATGCTGCCGCTCGCTACGCGGTGATAGGTCAGGGGGGTGCCGCAGCCACTGCAAAAATTCCGCTCTGCAATGTTCGAGCTCACGAACGTGGCCGGGCTCCCGCGCGTCCAGCGCAGGTTTTCGCGTTTGACACTCGCGAACGCCATGAATGGCTGACCGGATGTCCTCTGGCACATCCGGCAATGGCAAATGCACGCGTGCTCAGGTGGCGTGAGCAATTGATAGCGCACGGCTCCGCACTGACAGCCGCCTGTCCACTCGGCCGCGTGTTCCTTGATACCGGTCATGTCGTGCTCCCCACGTTCAGTCGACCGAGCGCGCAGGGCGCAACAAGCGAAGCGCATTGCGCCCTGTCATGGCTGACCGTATCGAATTCGAGCTTCGCAGAATATAGGGCGCTTACTGCATGAGGCTTCTCGCGCGCCCAACGGCCTCCATACATTGAGTCTCCTGCCCACTCGCATCAAAACGACGCGCTTGCTCGAGAGCGCTTTGGGCGGAGGCCAACCGATCGCTTGCCGGGCGCCGAGCCCCTTCGGCCTGTTGCGCAGCGGTGGGACCTCCGCGGATCTGGCTCTGCACATCCTGCGGCGAAGCGGCGCCTCCTTGGGTGGCCTCGTTCATGGCGGCGGTCGGAGGATGTTGCTCGCGAGCCGCCTCGCCCGCGCGCGGTGATGCGCCCCCGCCCTGTGTGGCTTGGTTCATGGCCGCCGTCGGAGGATGCTGCGGCTTCGCCGACTCTGCCGCAGCAGCGGATGCCGCCGTGCTCGAATCCGCGGCGCCCATGGCCGACGTGGGCGGATGCTGTCCGGTCGTGGTTCCCGCTGGTCCCGCAGTCGGCCCGGACCCTGCGTCTCGCGATGCCAGCAGCTTGGTCATAGTCTCGATTTCCGCCGTACACGGCCCGGCCGCCGCCGTTCCGAGCGGGAAAGCAACAACGGCGCAAGCGCCAAACAGCAATGTGATTGTTTTCATGAGGTTTTCTCCCGATAGACGAAATTCTGAGCTTGCAAAATCAACGTCGCTGGCGAACGCGCGTTCCGTTCCCGCGAAATCGCGAACGCGAAGAAGGGCAAAGCGTCGGGAGGTGCCTCAGTCGGAAATTAATCCCCGACCTCAATCTATTTTGCCGGCCGCTTTCAGCCGTTGTTCGGCGCGTCTGGCCAGCTTTTCGTAGTCCTCGGCAATCTCGCCGCGCCTCAAGATCGGACATTTGTTCAGCGTTCGCCAATGCTTCGGATCGTTGATTGGGACTTTGCCCACGAGATAGTCCCCGGTTTTAAAACTCGGGACACGATGGCATTTGACGTTTACGCGGGCATGAACTCTCTGTGGCTTCCATGGCACGGGCCGCTTTTTTATATGGCCCGCGCTTGCAGGGCTTCCGTCCGCTGGGCTGCACTACGGAAAGCTAAAAAGGGGGAGCTATTGGCAACCTCTATTTTCCTGTTTTTTTCGAAAACGGGCAATCGTAGGCGCAATGCGCGAAGCGCATTGCGCCATGTCGTGGCCTGAGCGCAGCGACTTCGCCGTTAAGACCAGCATCCGCTAGGCACAGTGTGCGGAAGAATCCGGCCATGCCGACAGCTAGCGCAGTCGTGACGGCGCCGGCGAGACGGCGCAATGCGCCTTGCTTTTTGCTTATTGCGCTTACCCCCTTGCAATTCTTGTTTGTATGATATACAAACAAACTTTGCGACCCTCGGAAACGAAAGCTGTCATTGAGCAAAGCCAGACGTAACGCAACCAGCCTGCCACGGCGCGAGCAACCGCAAGGTTCGCGCCTGCGTACGGCCGTTTCTCCCACGCCCCGCCACAGCGCGCGTGCAACGCGCGCCGCCGGCCAGAGCATGCGGTCCCGCCTTCTCGATGCGGCGAGCGCGCTGTTCAAGGCCCGCGGCCTCAACGGCACCTCGATTACCGCGATCGCCAACGCCTCCGACGCCTTTCCGAGCCAAATTACCTATTACTTCCGCAGCAAGGAGGCGTTGTTCGTCGAGGCCGCCTGTCGCGACATCCTCCACATCGCCGAGCGAGCCGAAAAGGCCGCGGCCCGCGCACGTACGCCGAAGGCCTACGCGCGCGCGCTGACAGATAGCGTGACTGGAGCCGACGGCCTCGTGCTATTCGTCGAAGCGCTGATCCTTACGCGCCAACGCCCCGATCTCGTGCCGGAGATTGCGCGCACGATCGAACGATTACACGTCGAGGGGGCGCGCGCTTATGCGCGCGAGATGGTGCGTCACCGTTGGCGGACACATCATGCCCCGGACGTCGCTGCCCGCAGGTTCTGGACCATTGCGCTCGGCATAGCGCTCGAGGGTCACGCCACGGGCCGGAGCGTGGCGGCGATGTCGCAGGCAATGCGCGAGGCGTTGGGTGAGTTGGCTGAGGCGCCTTCTGCCGAGCCCGCCGTCGCGTCAACGCTCCATCTCGTGGCCGGATCCGGCCGGCCTTCCAAAGACGCGACGTGAGGTTCGCATGCTTGCTGCCACAAACGTCAGCTCCCACGGCCGCGGGGCTGGGGAGCGTCTTGCCGGCGAACGACCTGCTCCGCCTTGCGTAAAAAAGCAATTCCACGGGACATGGCGGCTGCTGTCGTGGAAAATCGAACAGGCCAATGGCGAGCTCATCGATTCTCCGTTGGGACCCGATCCTCTTGGCTGGATCATGTACCAGCCGGGACAACACATGTCGGTCGCGCTCATGCGCCCCGATCGCCCGAAATTCGCCTCGGACAACTTGGTGGAAGCCACGCCGGAGGAAGTCGAGACGGCGTTTGGGGGATACATCAGCTACTTTGGCTCCTACGAGGTCAACGCGCGGGAGCGTTTCGTCATTCACCGGCTCCAACTGAGCTGGTTCCCAAACTTGGTCGGGACGGAACAGAAGCGTTTCTTCGAATTTGTGGGCGATCGGCTGATCCTAAAGACGGCCACCCTTGACGTTGTTAGGCGAAACGCAAGTTCACCGTCTCGTTTGGGAACGTCTGATGTGACATTGCGCCCTACAAGCTGACGGCCTCACCGCCGAGCTCCTGTATTTTCCTGTTTTTCTGCAAAACACGCGCGAGCGTAGGGCGCCATAACGCCAGAAACGGCCTTAGTCGGCAGGCTCCTCAATGAGGCTCACGTGTCCAACAACGATGCGCCAACCTTCGGCGAAACGAACCCAAGTCTGCGTCTGGCGCCCGACCTTACCAGGGGCAGTCGGGCGGTGGAAAAGGGTCGATGCCATTGCAAAGTCGCGACCAAAGGTGGTGATCACGGTCCTCGACAGGGTTCGAGCAAGGCCGGCGGACGGGCGCGCTGCCCGGAACGCTGCGATTTCCTTATGGCCGTACAGATTCTCCGACTGACCGTAGCGGATCGTGCGCGGATCATTGCGGAATATCTCATCGAGTGTCGCGACGTCGTTGGTGACCAACGCCCGCTCGTACCTTTCAAAGGCTGCGCGAACTTCTGCAACCACATCAGGACTGTCGATCTGCAATTCGTCGCTCCCAAGGCAAAACGATGCGGCTCTCGGCTCAACCTGAGAACCATCCTATCGAGTCGAATGAGGCCTGTGATAGGGGGTTGGGCGCGAGCGTAGGGCGCAATGCGCTTCGCTTTATTGCGCGCTACAAGCTCTTAGCGCGCGCGGCGAACGCTGCCGCAACGCCCGGCGGCCCAGCCTTGCACGCTGGGGTTGCGCGATCCCATTGATAAAAACAACCGGAAACAATGGATCGCGGATCTCCGGGCGGTTGCTACGACCATTGATTGTGTTAGGGCGTTGCGGCGAGTAAACCCCGCGGGCTCAGGTTTCGCCCGGCCTTTTCCAGCGGACGCATACAAACGTGTCGCCGGGGCGTGCCCGTCCCGCGGCGATCAAGCGATCGCGCTTGGCGTCGATATCGGCGGGGGTATCGCGCGCATCGACCCACAGCGCATGGGTGCGAGGCCGGCGGACGTCATTTTTTTTCGTCAGCCTGGTCAGCAACTTTTCGGGGGGCGGCATGCGCGGGCCTCACAGGTTCGTGTCATCGGAGTTTGCGGCATGCGCCGGAATAGCTGGCGCGCCGCTGATCTCGTGCTCGAGCTTACCCAGCCGCTCGTCGAACCCTCTGCTGTCGAGCGCGCGGACGTAAACCTCGACGACTTTGGCCAATTTGGCGGCCTCGGCTGCCGTGAGCTCGCCTGCCGCAACCGCGGCTGCAATGGCTGCGGCCGCTTCGACGCTGTCGGCGGGCTTCTTAATCGGCGGCAGCTCGACCGCGATCGGCTGATCCTTGATCACCGGCACGAGCCGCTCCATGCACACGCGAATGGCCGCCCGGTCGCCCTGGACCGCCAATTCGATGACCTTGGCCGCTATGCTCTCGGCGCGTTCCGACAACAAATTCTGCGCCAGGACTGTCGCCCGATTGAGCGCCCCGCGCGGCCGTCCGGCTGGATTTCCGCTTTCGCCCTTTTGGAACGGCATCGCTTTGATCTCCTCTTATGTTTGCACGCATGAGAAACCCGCCACGCGGCCGCGAGGCGCGGTCGCGCAACAAAAAACCCGGCGCGGCATGCCGCCCGGGCCTCTTGGCGCAGTTTCGGTGAATACGCCCTTCTCGAAGATTCTCGTTACATGAGTCAAGCGGAAAATTGCGCTGCCATTAAGCCCTTAAATTTGCAACGAAATGTGAGCTGCGCCGCTAAAAAAGCGGATCAAAACCGCTGGATTCTCGTACGTCAATGGATCACTTCGCCTTCTCGATCTTTGTGACCGTGATCTGCCCGTTGACGCGATCGGCATCGAATCTGACCTTGTCGCCGACTTTGACCTGCTTGAGCATGGCCGGATCTTGAACGCGAAACACCATCGTCATGCCTTGGTTCATATCGAGCTTCTTGATTGGCCCATGCTTAAGCGTGATTTTGCCGGCGGATTCATCGATCTTGGTCACCTGACCGTTGATCAGTGGGGCTTGGGCCGTGGCCACGTTTGCGAACATCCCGCCTGAGAGAACGAGAATGCTTGCCGCAGCGACAGCTATCTTGCGCATCGATTGTCTCTCCGTTGGATCCGCGCATGCGCCTCACTTCACGATGATCTTGCCGAACATGCCCTTTTCGTAGTGCCCAGGGATGAGGCAGGCGAACTCGAATTGACCACGCTTGGTGAACTTCCAAACGATCTCGCCGTGGCCGTGCGGCAGGAGGCGCTTTGCATTCGGATCGTCATGCTCCATGTCTGGACTCTTTTTCATCGCCTCCGCGTGTTTGCGATTTTCGGCGACCGTGGCGAGGATGAATTCGTGATCCTCCTCGCCATCGTTTTGCAAGACGAAGCGGATCTGTTCCCCCTTGCGGACCTCAACGCGCGCGGGCTCTAACCCATCTTTCCACTGCCCTCGAACATTTTGATCTTGACAACGCGCGCGGGCTTCTGCGGATCACCCGGCCGGCCAGCCGAGAAATGTCCGTGATCCTCATGCGCTAGCGCGGAGTGCGGCGTTGCGATATGCGTCGCTAGGATTGCGGCGGTCGCCGTCAGCAGGCCAACGGCCGCGACGCGGCCAGCAAGTTCCAGCATGGCAACTTCTTTCAATGTCCCTTGTGGTTGTTTCCAGGCTTGACCGCGTTGGGCTGGGCGGCGGGTCCGCTTCGGCGCGGCGCCGGCGCGGATGAATTCGCGACTTCGTATGCGACCGTGCCCTGCGGGTTCTTGTAGTCGCCCGGGTCTTTGTAATCGTTCGCCGCGAGCCCCTCGCGGATCTTCATGACGGTGAACATGCCGCCCATTTCGATCGGCCCGAACTGGCCGAAGCCCGTCATCATCGGCAGGGTATTGTCGGGCATCGGCATTTCCATCGCGCCCATGTCCGCCATGCCCGCGCTCCCCATCGGCATGTAATCGGGCACGAGCTTGCGCACGCGCGGCGCGAGATCGCGCTTCTCCACGCCGATAAAATTCCTGATGTTGTGTCCCATCGCGTTCATGGCGTGATGGGTCTTGTGGCAGTGGAACGCCCAATCGCCCGGGTTGTCGGCGACCATGTCGAAGCCCCGGATCGTGCCGACCGGGACGTCGGTGGTACTTTCCGGCCATTGCGCACTCTCGGGCACCCAACCCGCGTCCGTGCAGCTCACCGCAAAATGGTGGCCATGGAGATGGATCGGATGGTTGGTCATGGTGAGATTGCCCATGCGCACGCGCACCCGGTCGCCGAGCCGCACCGGCATGGGGTCGATGCCGGGAAACACCCGGCTGTTCCACGTCCACATGTTGAAATCGGTCATCTCGGCCACCTTCGGCAAGGAGGTGCCGGGGTCGATCAAATACGCGCTCATGATGAAGACGAAGTCGCGGTCGACGCGGCGGAATTTTGCATCGCGCGGATGCACGACGAACATGCCCATCATGCCCATCGCCATCTGCACCATTTCGTCGGAGTGCGGGTGATACATGAATGTCCCGCTTTTTCTGAGCTCGAACTCGTAGACAAATGTCTGTCCCGGCTTGATGTGCGGCTGCGTGACGCCGCCGACCCCGTCCATTCCGTTCGGCAGCAGGATGCCGTGCCAATGGACGGTCGTGTGCTCAGGAAGCTTGTTGGTGACGAAGATGCGCACCTTGTCGCCTTCGACGGCCTCGATCGTCGGCCCCGGCGCCTGGCCGTTGTAGCCCCACAAGTTCACCTTCATGCCCGGCGCGAACTCGCGCACCACCGGCTCGGCGACGAGGTGGAACTCCTTCCAGTCGCCGTTCATACGCCAGGGCAAGGTCCAGCCGTTGAGCGTGACGACCGGCTGATAATCGGGACCGCTCGTCGGAAAGATCGGCGGCTGCATGGTTGTTGTCTTGGTGCTCGGCGCCTCCGGAATGCTTGCCGCCTGGACGCGCCCGCTGACAGCGGTCGCGCTCGCCAGGACCGCGGCGGTGCCGAGAAAGCCTCTGCGCGAAATCATCGGTTATCCTCCTTCAACGTCCGCCGGCGTCGCCTCCGGATACGGCCATAGGGTTTGCTCGTTCATATCTGTTGCCCGATCTGCCGCCGCCGGCGATCGCCGCCTTGAGGTCGACAGTTGCGAGCCAGAAATCACGCTTCGCCTCGATCGCGGTGATGGTCGCGGCAATGCGCTGGCGCGCCTCCGCAAGCAGCGAAAAGACGTCGATCAGCATCGCGTTGTAGCGAAGCAGCGTTTCGTCGGAGATGATCTTGCGCAGCGGCAAGACCTCACGCTGATAATGGCCCGCGATGTCGTAGGTCGAGCGATAGATGCGGTAGGCATCGCGTGCTTCGGAGCGCGCGTTGACGGCCAATTCGAGCAGCCGATTGACGACCTGCATATACGTCGCCTCAGCCTGCCGCACGCGGACCTCGCCGAAATCGAATATTGGGATTTGCAATCGGATATCGAAGCCGCGCATGAGATTGCGTTCATCCACGCGCTTTTCCAACTTATCGGCGTAGCCGGCATCGAGAATGTTGATGAATCGGCTGGCTTGGGTGAGTCCGTAGGACTTCGCGAGCACGTCGAGCTCGACGCGGGCGATCTGTAGGTCTACGCGCCGGGCGACCGCGTCCGTCTCGGTCGCCGCCCATGTCTGAAGACGACGCGGGACTGCCGGCAGCGCATTGGGAAGCTTGAAATTGAGGCTTGCGCCTGAGAGGCCCATGGCGCGAATGAGCGCCTCGCGTTCGCTCGCCTCGCGCTGGCGCGCGGTTGCCAGTTGCGCGGTGACATCGGCATAGAAGACCTGCTCGCGCGCCTGATCGAGCTTGTTCATTGCCCCGGTTTCGCCGAGGCGTGCGGCCAACTTGGTTGCAGCTTCCGCCGCCGACTGCGACTCCGTCACGAAATGGACGAGTTCGCGCGCGGCGACGGCGCGATAGAAGGCGCGGCGCGCCTCGTGGGCGACGCGGAGCGTCTCTTCGGCGGCACGCAGCTGCGCTTGATGGAAGCGTTGTGCGGCAATCTCGGAGCGCGCCGGCAAGGTCGCAAGCGCGATGAGGTTGGTGACGAGTTGCAACTCGCTCTCGAGCGCCGCACCCGCCTGAATGCGTCGCCAGGAAAACGTTGGATTAGGCGGAAGGCTTTGTCCGACTCGTTCGGCATCGGCGATGGCGAGCTCATCGTACGCCGCCTGCAGACCGCGATTGTTGAGCAACGCGATCTGGACCGCCGCGTCGGCGGTGAGGGTGCGGCCGAGCAGGTGCCGAACGGTGGCGCCGGCCGCCTCGGCTTCCTCGGGCGAGCGGATGGCGGCCGCGTCCTTGTTGAGCTCCTGCAGGGCGACCGTCGTAACGACTCCCATGCCTGCATCGGGCGAGAACCAGGTGCAGCCGGAAAGCAAGGCGAGCTCCGCCAGAATGGCGAGGGAGCCAAACCGGAGCCGGAATGTCCGCGAGACCGCTGGTGCGCCGGCGGCGGCGAATGTCCGAACATGGACGGACATGAGATCCTCGACTGTCGATTGCCGTCGGGCGCGGCAAGCCATTCAGCCGCGCGCGCCAACTCCAATGAGCGACAGTCAGGCGATGGGAGGTCGGTTGATGCGGTCCGGACCGCGACCGGCCAGCGCGTCAGCCAGAACGGGCAAGACCACAGAAGCTAGGCGGTCGAATCCGAAGCTGGGGAGCGGCTCGCCGGGAATTGCAACGACGCGGATGTTGCGGGCCTCCTTTGTAACCGCGAATTTCGGCGTATCGCTGAACCTGGGCTTGTGTCAGCGCCTCAACGGTGAGGAGGTGATACTTGAGATGCGCCTGGCGCAGCGCCGCATTCGTGGCGCCGATCGCCTCGGTGGAGACCGCTAGGGTCGCCGCGGTGATCGTCTTCCCGGCAAACGCTTTGTCCAGCTCCGCCTCTTGGGTGATCAACCTTTCGCCGAGCGGAATCGCCTCCGCCTTCATGGCCGTGAACAGCTCCTGCATTTTCGCGCGCTGCTGATCAGATAGATCGAGGGCGTCCGCCATTTCGAGCACATGCATCGGCCCCGGATAGCCGTTGAGCTCGGCCGCGAGTGCCAGGCCCATCCCGCGGCCCGCCCGCAAGTCGGCGATTTGCTGTTCGGACAGTGCCTTGATCGATCGTCCCTCGAGACCGGCATAGGGCTGTTGTGATTGGGCTGCCGAAGGGGTGGCTGAGAGGGCAATTGTAAGCAAAACCAAAACCAAAAGCGGATTCATGACTGCTTCTCCCTGCGCAATTGAAGCGCAAAAAACCGTCCTTCTTTTCCGGCGCGGCAGGCTATTTCGGCGCTGGCCCGCCAGCCTTGGGCACGATGGCCAGAAATTCCAGCGGCTCGTGTGCGAGATTCTCCCCCGCGTGCCGTTGCACGCCGACCCAGTCGATTTCGCCCGCGCGGCGATGCGTTTCATTCGCGCTGCCGTCGGGATGGGTGTCGCGCAAGTGCGCGTCGGTGAGCCACACCACCAGCCTTGCGCTTGCGATGTCGTGCATGGGCGTTTTCTCGCCTGGCGCCATGCGGATGCGAACGACGACGATCGATGCATTCTCGAATTCGACCCCGGCATTGGCAGGGCCGGGCTGCGGCACCGCGGCGCCGTGCGACGGCGTTGAGGGCGCGCCGGGATGTTGTGCCCAGCAGGGATCAGATCCGAAGGCCGGGGATAGGCAAACCGTAGAGAGTAAAATTCTTGTGAGCGTATGTTTCATGCGAGCAATCCTGTTATTTCAGCGACCATTGTTTGAGGCTTCCTTCGCTGCACCCTACGAGTTGAAGCGAACTTCAAGTCAAGGAGATTCTTCATGCGCGGGATGAGCATCGGCGAGGTCGCCCGCAAGATGGGGCTGCGATCCTCGGCTATTCGTTACTATGAAAAGCTCGGGCTGATCCCGAAAGCACCGCGGCTGAGCGGGCGGCGCCGATACGACGAGCGCGTGCTGGAGCGGCTGGCGATGGTGCGCTTCGCCAAACACGTGGGCTTCAGCATCGCCGAGATCAAAGTGCTGTTACGCGGGGTCGACGGCCGCCCGCC